>CAZFWN010000204.1:0-9800 GCA_964522745.1 uncultured Ktedonobacterales bacterium | reverse complement strand
CAGGAACATGCGGCCCAACTGAGCCTCTTGCTCGGACAGCACGCCATCCCGGACGAGGCGCTCGACTGGGTTCCGCGAGCGAAGGGTGACCGAGACCGCCACTAAGCGCGTGCGCAGTGGACTACCCGTCGGGTGCCCTTGCATTCCCAAACTCGCTCTGAGCCGCGATTTTAATCGCCCGGCTCCTTGATGGCTTGACGGCAGGCCGCCAGTCTGGTATGCTCTCTTCTGGCTGAGTTGATTTCTGCCGGCATGGCCGGCATGCTGGGAGAAGACCTGATGGCATCAACCACTTCGCCTACGCGTCGGCAGGCCGAGCCTGTCCTGCGCCGCCGGCGCTATTCGCTCTGGCGCCTGCTGCGCGCCAATCTGTATGACCTCGCGCTGCTGGTGCGCGAGTCCTCGCTGGCGCTGGGGGGCTTTGCCATCGTGATGGTGCTTGGCTCGCTCTATTTCCGTTTTCTGTCGCCGGCACATCTGCCGCTGCATGTGGCACTCTACCAGTCGATCAAGCTGGTGCTTTTTGTCAGTGATCAGCCCTTCCCTGCGGACCCGGTGGGCGACGCGCTCTTCTTTATCGTGCCGCTGCTGGGGCTGGCGTTGATCGCCCAGGGCGTGCTGAACTTTGGCCGGCTCATCCTGGATAAGAGCAGCCGGCGCGAAGCCTGGCAGGTCTCGCTGGCCTCCACCTATAGCCGGCATGTGATCGTCTGCGGGCTGGGGCATGTGGGTCTGCGCGTCGTCACGCAGTTGCGCGAGGCGGGCTATGATGCAGTGGTGGTGGAGCGGGAGTGGTCCAGCGAGTTTGTTTCGCGGGCGCTCAACATGAGTGTGCCGGTGGTCGTCGGGGATGCGCGCGAGGTAAACATCTTGCGCCAGGCCCGGCTAAAGCGCGCCAGAGCCGTTGTCGCCAGCGTGAACGATGATCTGGTCAATATCGAGATCGCGCTGGCGGCGCGCACCGGGCATCCGGGCATCGATGCCATTCTGCGCGTCTTCAGCGAGGAACTGGACCGCAACCTGGAGCGCAGCTTTGGCCTGAACACCGCCTTTAGCACCTCGAAGCTGGCCGCGCCCACGCTGGCCGCCGCTGCCGTCAGCCATCAGATCGACTATGTGCTGACGCCGGCGGGCAGCGATGAACTGCTGGCGGTGGCCCGGCTGACCGTCAAGCCGGAGGACCAGTTGCCCACCACGCTGGGCGCGCTTGAGCAGAACGTGGGCCTGCGCGTGCTGGCACACCAGGGGCGCAATGGGCAGACGGTACGCGCGCAGCCTGACGCTGCGCTGGCCGCCGGCGATCATCTGACCGTGCTGGCGCCGCTGCCAGTGCTGGAACTGCTGCGCCTGGCGCGGCTAGACCACGCCGAGACGGCCCTGCTGGCCGGGCAGCCACGCCGCCATTCGGCGGAACTGCTGGACCGGGTGATTATCTGCGGGCTGGGCAAAGTGGGCTATCGCGTGGTAATGCGGCTGGCGAGGCTGACGCCGCGCCCGCAGATCGTGGTCATCCACCAGGATGATACGCTCTCGTTTTCCCAGCAGATCAGCCAGCTTGAGGGCGTGACGACGATCATCGGCGATGCCCGCGACCCGGAGGTGCTCAAGCGCGCCGGCATTCAGCGCGCCACAACGGTGGCTGTCGTGACCTCCCAGGACTTGACCAACCTGCAAATTGGGCTGGCGGCTCGCGGCCTCTTCCCAGAGGTCCATCTGGTGCTGCGCGTCTTCAGTGACGCGCTGGCCAGCAAACTGATCGACCTCTTCGGCATCTCCACCACCTATAGCACCTCGGAACTGGCCGGCCCCACGCTGGCGGCGGCGGCCATCCTGCCTGGCATCGGCCAGGCGTTCTTTGCCGGCGGCCAGCTTTATGCCACCGATCAACTGCTGGCCCAGGCCGGCGACGCGCTCAGCGGCCAGAGCATCGACGCTCTGCGCGCCGACCAGCAGGCGCTCGTTATCGGCCTGCGCCGCAAGGGAACGTCTCTGCTGCTGCCCCCGCCAGACACCATCCTCGCCCCCGGCGACGAACTGACCCTGCTGGCCCGCCTGGACACGCTGGCGAAGCTGCGCGGCGGGTGATAGAGTTATTGGAGCCTGTTTGATATGGCAGAAGATCAGAGAGCGATGTCTGGACGGGCGCTTGAGGAAGAACGCGGTTCATTGCCAATTTGGCAAATCTGCTCGCCCGTAAACTCGAACAGGTCAGTGCCGCTGAATGATTCCCACCCTTTCCCAAACTCAGCCACATATCCGATGTAAGGCACTGCCAGACCATGAGGCCGGTGATAGATTCCTTGCACTTCTATGCGAAAACTGTGATAGCGGCGCCGAATGCTTGTGAGCAGGGCCAGGAGGGCCATTTTGCCCTGGACAGGACGGCCAGACGTGGAGGGGAATGGAAACGATGGAGAGCAGATGATCTCGTTCGTGCATAGACTGAGCAAACTCTTCCACTCCTGAAAACCCCAAGCGGCCAGAAACTGCTCTACAATGCGCGCCTGGCGCTGCTCCTGCGGACTGAGAGGGCGCTTCAGGCAGAGGGCAATCTCTGTGAAGAGCACTGGTGCAGCAACAGGCTTGGGCAGGGCAAAGGCAAAACCGTCCAGGTGAGGCTGCTCAAGCACATGCGCCTGAGTTGTGATGAGTCCGAGAGGGATGCGCTGTGCGCGTCGTCGCAGGATATGAGCGGGAGTAAACGAATGTTTAGAAATGCCGGCGAAGAGGTCTGCCAGGATCAAGGCATAGGACTGTCGCTCAATCTCGGCCAGGGCTTCCTCCAAAGAGGAGACACCCCTGGCACCATAGCCCTCTTCGGCTAATAGCGACAGTAAGGCTTCAATAATAGAGCGGTTGCTTTCGACGACCAGCACGTCTGCTGACGTTGATTCAGAAAGCGCCATCAGGCATTCCTTTTGGATACAAGAAGGGATGTGCGGCTAACCAGGTTGGTCCACCACTCGTGGTCGGGGCTGCCACCAGAGCAGTGCGAGCGGTAGTCTGATTTCCTGCTGCCCGCAAGGAGCATGCCAACTTCCTGCTGGTAACTCTGGAATCAATCAATGCAGTTATGTGCTGGTCAGATCGGTCAGTAAGGCCAGCAGTTGATCCAAATCGAAGGGCTTGTGTACCGCAGCCACCACCTGCGGGCTGCGCCAGGGCGGCCCTTCTTGAGCGAGCAACCAGCTTGCTGACATGAGTACGACTTTGTGGTCCTGCATCAAGAATGCATCGGCCTGTAACTGGTGCAGGACCGCCCAGCCATCCATGCGCGGCATCCGCAGATCAAGCAAAATGACCCAGCCACCTGGCTCGCGCTGGAGGAGCGCCAATGCTTCCATCCCATCCCTGGCGCTGGCAACCTGAAAGCCTTCGCTCTCAAGCCAGTGGTGCAACACCTCGCGGACTTCTCGGTCATCATCCACTACCAGCACCCGCCGCGTTCCCCGCTGCTTGGGGGAGGTTTCTGTTGCTGTCAGCAGCCGCTTCAGAAAGGAGCGCTTTCCAGGGCCATCCGGGCTTTCTTGGGGCGCCTCCGCAGGAGGGCGCGGCGGGAGCGAGTACCCTTCGAGTTGGCCTGGGTGCAGGACCACCTGGCACTGCGGGCACTGCTGAAGTGGTGTCTGCGTGCGCTTAGCTTCTATTGTACCATCGAGCAAATATAAGTCGATGGTGGTTCCCGTCCAACGAGCGGCCACCCAGAGGGGATAGCCGCAGCGGCAATAGAGTTGAAGCATCCTAATGCCCTTTCTCTTGTGTAATGGCATGCTCCAAAATTCCAGCAATTCGTATGCCAACTTTGCCAAGTTGTCACGTGCCAGGAGCATCAGCCAGCGACAGAAAGCCATAAGCTTTTCTATCGGGATGAACTGACCTTGCTGGCCCGACCTCTCACGCCACGCCCGCTTTCGCCTCCAGACACACGCGATAGATATGCGCGTGCCCGGCGCAATAGGCATGGTGATCGAAATAGCCAGTCGCCGGATAAGGGCACTCCGGCCAGCTACAGTGTCCTGGTTCGCTGGCCGGTGGTGGCGCCGCCGCCGCGTGGGATGGCTCTTTGGGGGACTGGCGCGCCACAGCGCGCAGTTGGGGCACCAGGAGCGCCAGCGCGTAGGCGCTGCCATCGGCCAGCCAGCGCTGCCAACTGATGCGCTCGTCCTCTTCGAGTTGGCACATTGTCGTGGTGTAGAGGTTGTAGTCATGGGCATAGGCGATCACCTGCCCAAGCGCCGTAAAATAAACCACTGACGCATCGGGCAGGGTCAGGCGATAGAAGCGCCCGCTGTGGTGTGGGCGCGGCTCTTTGCCGCGCAGCACCGCCTCTGCTGATAATTCGGCATTGCGCAGGGCGGAGATGGCCTGTAATTTCCGACGGCTGTAGCTGAGCCGTTCGGCTTCAGTGACGTTCAAGCGCTGGCTCATGGGGGGATGGCTCCTTTTCTCATGTTGTCACTTGTTGCCAGCCATGTCCCATGCGCGATATAATGCGCGTGGGGGAACATGCTCTGACCTTCTTAGCGGTAGGTGCAGTTGTGTCTCTCATTTGCCGCCTGGGAGTTACTGCTGCTAGGCGGCCCGTTTTATCTCGCCCTCCCTTTTTCTTCGTTCATACTCCGCCCTTGCTATCTTGATTGCTGCAAGAAGTTCATCAGGCGTACAGTGTAATACGCTTACAAGCATTCGTTGGTGTATAGGCTTAGGACGTGAATACCCTGTTTCCCAGAAGCTAACGGTACGGGGATGTACGCCGCACGCCCTGGCTACTTCACTTTGAGAGAATAGCGCCCGCTCTCGTAAATCTTTGAGGGTAGGCATACTCAGAAACCTCTTATGCTCGCTTATACATATCAGTAGTTAGAGTATAGTATAACATAGCACAAATAGGGGCGCAAGAGGGTGATCGGCGTCTTATTGCAATCCCTACCAAAAGTCGGTCCTCCCAAAAACGAGAGGCCAGCAGGGCGCACCTGTGCTTGTAGCGCCGGCATCTCGCCGGCGTTTCCGCGCCTACGCGCTTGCCTGCACCGTTTGCTGGTAGACCTGATAGGCGTGACCGCTAAAGCAGACAAAGATCACCTGCTCCGGCAGCGCGTGCGCACCCAGCCAGCGCCGCGTCTCGGCGACGGCGATCCTGGTAGCGCGCTCCAGCGGGAAGCCATAGATGCCCGTGCTGATAGCCGGGAAGGCGATACTCTTGAGGCCGTGCTGCTCAGCCAGCGCCAGGCTGTTCTGATAGCACTTCGCCAGCAACTCATCCTCTCGATTATTGCCGCCTTGCCAGATCGGGCCAACGGTGGAGATCACCCAGCGCGCCGGCAAGTTGAAGCCCGGCGAAAGCCTGGCCTCGCCCGTTGGGCAGCCGCCCAGCGTGCGGTTATAGGCGAGTAGTTCCGGGCCGGCGGCGTCGTGAATGGCGCCATCGACGCCGCCCCCGCCCAGCAGCGAGCTATTGGCCGCGTTGACAATCGCATCGACCCGCAGCGTGGTAATATCCCCCTGCACAATGCTGATGCGTTCGCTCATCTCATCCCTCCTCATAACAAACTACGTCTGGATATACTATGTCACGAACGGGAGTAGAAGCCAAGCCGCCCTGGAGCCGCGTTCCAAAAGCGGTCCGGCAGCAGGTTGCTGCCGCGTTAGGCGCGCTAGTGATCCGTGCTGCGGAGGAATTGTATGAAACGCTATATTCTCACTGGCACCCCAGGTTCAGGAAAAACCTCCATCATTCATGCGTTGCATAGCCTTGGCTATGCGGTGGTAGAAGAAGCCGCCACAGATATCATTGCGCTTGAGCAGATGAATGGCAATCCTGAGCCTTGGATGCAGCCTGACTTCATCGATAACATTGTCCGTCTCCAAAAACAGAGACAAATCAACGCATCGGTTGGTCCGTATGAACTCCAATTTTACGACCGTTCGTCAATTTGCACCTACGCATTAAGCCTGCATCTTGGATATGCTCCCTCCCCTTGTCTTTTAGAGGAACTGGAGCGCATTGAGCGTGAGCATATTTACCAGAAGCAGGTCTTTTTTATTGACCATCTGGGGTTCATTGAGCCAACTGAGGTGAGAAAGATCAGTTTTGAAGAAGCGCTCAGGTTCGAGAAAATCCATTTAGAAACCTATCACTCTTTCGGCTATGACTGCATCCACATTGCCCCTCAGCCCCTCGCGGAACGGGTCTCGATCATCGCAGCGAGCGTCTAAGTCTGTGTTTGTGTTGCGCAGAAGTGAGCGTGGCGCGAGACCCTGGCGAGGCCATCGCCGAGGTAGGATCACCCCTTCGCCAGCCCGCTCTCGCGCAGAAACTGATCGATGGCGGCCCGGAAGGTCTCTGGCTCCTCGACATAGGGGAAATGGCCGCTCTGCTCGCAGAGAACTAGCCGCGCGCTGGGAATGGCATCGGCCAGGCGCCGGCTGTTCTCTGGCGGCGCCTGTGTATCATACCGCCCCACGACCACCAGCGTCGGCACGTGAATCTGGCTGATCGCCGCTTCCAGATCGAAGCGTGGCAGTTCGTTGACAAAGGCCGCCAGGCGTTTAGTTGAGAACTCGCTGCGCATGCCCGCCGGGCGAGGCGTGTGTTCGGGATCGCGCACGCTCAGGTTCCAAACGGTGCGACGATAGAGGGCCGCGCCCTCCGGCGTGCCGCTGGCGAGCGCCTTCTGAGCCTGCTGCATCTCGGCGGCGCGTGGATGGGCGGGATCATAGATGCTGCCGGCGAAGGTGCGATGGCTGGCGCCGGTGCCCACCAATACCAGCCCGGCCAGCCCTGCCGGGTGGCGCGTCGCGTAGGTCAGCGCGACCATCCCGCCGGTGGAGGCACCAACCACCACCCAGGGCGGCAGGCCCAGCGCCAGCCGCGCCGCCTCCATATCATCGGCCAGCGCGTGCATCCCCAGGTCCGCCGGCTCGCGCACCGGCCCTGACTCGCCGATGCCCCGCGCATTGATCGCGTGGAGCGTCACATGCGGCGTGAGCATATCGGGCAGCGGTCCGCTGGCTGCAACGCCAGTATACTGATGCGTCAGGCAGGCCGGGCGGCCCGACCCGGCCACGCTGTACTCAAGCTGCCCGCCGGGTATCTGGATCAGGGGCATAGAGCGATGCTCCCTTCGTTTGGTGGGCCAGGCGCTAGCGCTTCTTCACCACAACCTTCACCGCATTGCCTGGGCGAAGCACCAGGGTCTTCCCGAAATCCGGCTGGATGGTTTGCCCAGGAACCAGCGTAAAGGTTGTCCGCTGCGCCAGCGTGGCAAGCAGCAGATGCCCCTCCATCAGCGCGAAGTGGTTGCCGATGCAGATGCGCGGCCCCGCTCCAAAGGGCAGGTACGCATGGCGGGGAAGCAGCTTTTCCTGCTCAGGGGCAAATCGTTCCGGGCGAAACTGCTCTGGCTCTGGGAAATACTCGGCTTTCCGATGGAGCGTATAGGGCGCGAGCAAGACAACAGTGCCCTTGCTTATCTTGTAGCCATCAATCTCGATGGTGCGCAGCGCAGCCCTGGCGACCATATACGCAGGCGGATAGAGGCGCAAAGCTTCCTTCAACACCTGGAGGCAATACGGCAGGCGCGCCAGATCAGCGACGGTGGGCGTGCGCCCCGCAAGCACACTGTCAACCTCCTGCTGCACCTGTTGATAGGCATCAGGATGCTGGCCGAGCAGAGACCAGGCCCAGGTGAGCGCTGTCGCCGTCGTTTCATGGCCGGCAACAAACAGCGTCAGGCATTCCTCCATCACCTCTTCGTCGCTCATCCGGTTACCATCTTCATCTTTGGCCTGGAGTAAGAGCGAGAGCAGATCGTCACGCGCTGCCGGGCTGCCGCGCCGCTCGTCGATCAACTGCTTCATCCGCTCGCGCAGCCGCCGGATGGCCTGACGGGTTCGCACATTCTGTGGGGTCGGCCAGCTCAGCGGAGGCGCGAAGAGATGCGAGAGGATATGGTTGACTTGCGCGAGCATCATCGTGATGTCTGCTCCAAGCGTATCGGCTTCGCTGAGGACATCAACATCAAAGAACACCTTGCCAACAATGCTCATGGTGAGGGCGGTCATCTGCTTCCACACATCGATAGTGGCCCCGTCAGTCCATCCCTGCTGTATCTGCTCGCCGTAGCGGGCCATCGTCTCGCCATAGCCGGTGATCTGGCGCGGCTGAAAAACGGGAGCGATCAGTTTGCGCCGGCGACGGTGGGTGTCCCCTTCGCTGAGTAAGATGCCATTGCCAAGCACTGGGCGAAGGACGGAGGTAATGCGCCCCTTGTCAAAATCGCTGGTGCGCTCCACCAGGACCGTCTGCACGTCCTCTGGCCGGTTGAACAGGATCGCAGAAAACGGCCCAAAGTGCATACCGCAGACATCTCCCGCCTGTGCCAGACGCAGCAGCAGGGCCAGGCGATCCTGATTAAAGGCAAAGAGGCTTCCTACAAAGGGCGGCTCCTGGATGTAGGGGATCGTGTGCGCTGCTTTGCTCTCGACATGAGCAACCATTTGTCCTGCTCCTCCCTGGAGAACGATGCCATGCTCTTATACAGAGCATACCAGCAAGGTGCTAGAGCAGTGACAAGGTTCCCGTCAGTTGATCGACCTGCTCATCTGGCGCGGGGCCGATGCCCAGGCAGGTGAAGGTGCCCGCCGGCAGCACCGTTCTGCCGGCATCCTCGACAAGCAATGCCGGCAGCCCCGCCTGCTGGGCCAGTTCGCTCAAGCGAAGCAACTCCTGTTCATCAGCCACGCGCACCACAATTTTGGGCATGCCCTCTTCGAGCCAGCGCTGCTGCGCAGACGCGCCGGCTTCGATAAAGGCCCCAACGGCGGCATGCGCCACCTGCGCCGCCAGTTTGCCCTTGGGCAGATGCAGCGCGTGATTCACCACAATGACTTGCTTCATAACCTTTCCACCCCTTGACAACCTGGACATCGATCAGGTATTATTTCGTCAGGTGATATATCGTGTGGCGTAGTAACGAATAGGAGGAACGATGACAACGATGAACCGATTGCGCGCAACGATGATCATCGTCTTTTGTGCCTATATTGGCTATGTTGTGGCCGGGCTGATCTTTGGCAAGATGGTCGAATATGACGACTTTCAGAATTTGATAGACCATAATGCTCAGGTGGGGCTGTCGTACAACTTGCTCTATGCCGGCGCCTGGGTTTCGCTGCTGGCCGTGCTGGTCGCCGGCCTGCCCATCGCCTACGCGGCGGCGCGCCAGGCGATTGCCACCAACCACCGACACCGCCTCTGGCTGTTTGCCGTCCCGCCCGTCTCGCTGGCCGTATGGATGGGCTATACCCTCATGATCACCCGCCTGGCGACAGGAAAGCTCTCATTCTGGGCAAAGCAGGGGGTGATTTGGGATCGTGGCCTCTTCGCCATCTTGTTTCTGCTGGCGGCTGTTGCCAGCGCCGGCGCGATCTCGCTGCTGATCCTGCGCAGCGAAATCAACGAGCGCTTCTTCCGTTTCGCCCGCATTCCGGCGGTGATTACCACACTGGCGATGGCACTGACGCTGTTCTCGATCCTCTTCTGGGGCATTGTCACCCGCGCCGCCGCGCCGGCCCTCTTCATCGAGCATAACGGCATTTTTGCCAGCGATACCACGCAGTCCTGGCTGCTGGTGCTGGTCACGATGGCGATTGCCGTTCTGGTGGCCGCCGCCGCGCTGCTGCGCGGCCTGCCCCCGCGCCAGGGCGCAGGCGCCGCTCAGCCCGCCGCCAGCCCCGCTGGCAGTTAAAAACGCTGGCGATTAAAATCGCGCCTATGGGCCTGCGGGCCGCAAAGTCCG
>CAZFWN010000203.1:0-9972 GCA_964522745.1 uncultured Ktedonobacterales bacterium | reverse complement strand
AACTGAAGAATCCGCTTACCAGCATCAAAGGCTATACCCAGTTGTTGCGCGCGCAGCTAGAAAAACAGGAGAGTGTTTCCCTCAGCGAGCAGGAGCGGCTCTGCCTGCAGGTAGTTGAGGAAGAAGCTGATCGCCTGTCAGCATTGGCAAGCGATGTCATCGATGTCTCGCGGCTGCAAAGCGGGCGCCTGGTCCTCAGAATCGACGAACTCGATCTCGTCGCGCTGGTCCGCCAGGTGGTCGAGCGGCTGCAAATCACCACGAAAGAGCATGCGCTCAAGCTGATCGCTGACCCTGAATCTTTCTGGCTGCACGGGGACCGCAACCGACTGGAGCAAGTGCTCTTGAATCTGCTTGGCAATGCCATTAAATATACGCCGCAAGGTGGCCCCATCGACATCGCGGTCACTGAGGTTGAAGATGGGCAAGGCGCCCAGGTGCGCATTCATGACAGTGGCATCGGCATCCCCCGCGAGCAGCAGGCCCGGCTCTTTGCCCGTTTTTCGCGGGCGAGCAATGCCTCGGCGCATGGCATCACCGGCACCGGTCTGGGCCTCTTCCTCTGCCGTGAGTTGATCGAGCGGCATGGAGGGCGTATCTGGTTGGAATCGGAAGAAGGAAAGGGCAGCACCTTCTCCTTTGTCTTGCCCCTCACACCACCTGACACAGCCTCGGAATCGTAGCCTCAAAATGACTGATAGTTACCTCTCCAGTAACCTCCCATAATTATACTTGCTTCAACCGCTCGGCATCGTGTATGCAGTTGTGTTTGGCGAGAGATGCTTTGCCTTTGTTTTGTGGAACCACTCAGTCTGGCAAAAGAGAAGGGGGCTGGGATGGCTGTCGAAGAGAGTCCCTCTGCGAAAACTGAAGATGCGTCAAAACAGGGGTGGGTGCTGGTGCTGGTTAGAGAGCAGCGCCTGCGCCAGTTGCTCCTGGTTGTTCTCGGTCAGGCCGGGTACGCGCTGTTGGGATGCCCTACGCTGGCAGATGCAGGCCACATATTGGCGCAGCGCAGCGCTCCCAGACTCATCCTTTTTGATGGCGCAGAAGCCAGCGAAGCGCGACTCGGCGAGCAGATCCAGCAGATCGCGTCCTCGCTTCCTTCTGGAGCAAGCTGCCGGTTGATGATCTTCTCCCTGGCGCACCCCCAGCCGCGACTTCAAGCACTTCCAGGGGTTGACATGCTCATCGCCAGGCCGTTTGACCTTCCCCACCTGCTGGAGAAAGTAGACGCGCTGATGCGGGTTCCTTAAAGGAAGAACACAAGGAGTATCTGCTATTATGCGCTCTTTCGGTTACCGTTTTGTAACCGAAAGTAATCCCTCTGGTAATCAGACCCACGTATGCTCTATCCGAAGGCGGCTCTAGCGTTTTGGGGCTGCTCTTCAACGCACGCGAGAGTGAGTATCACTGCTATGGGGCATCAGGATCAATCGGTAGAAGCGCGAGCAAACCAGTCGAACCCAGGAATGCCATCAAAGCCAGCCGGACCCGAACAATTGGCAATAATTGAAGCGCTGGCTGAAGAGGAACTGGAGCGGCTGAAAACGCGCTTATTCAGCGCCATGGCCCATGAACTGCGCACACCCCTGGCATCGCTGCGCCTGGCAGCTGGATTGCTGGTGAATGCTCCACCACCTGGCGCGACCGAGGACCATCGACAACTCTTCCAGTTGATCCTGCAATCCAGTGACCGGCTTGACCTCCTCATCAATAGTATGCTTGATTATGCGCGCCTGGAAGCCAGGCACCTGCAATTGGAGTTGCTGACCGTCGATCTGCGGCTGATCCTGGAATCGGCAGCGGCCCTGCTGGAACCCCAGTATCGCGCCAAACGCCAGACGCTTGATATTGATCTCCCAGAAGAGCCAGTGACCATACATGGAGATCCGTTTCGCCTGAAAAGTGCGGTCCAGGCCGTGCTGGATACGGCTTGTAAGCGCTGCCCAGAAAGCGGCAGGCTGAGCATGGGCTGCCGGGCACAGGATGGTAATATGTTCGGTTGGATCTGCGATACCGGATCACATGTCCCCGAAGCAGCGCGCGCGCATCTCTTTACCCATGCCTATTGGCAAACCACCGAAGATCCGCCCTCGCTGGCAGCGTTTGGGTTGGGACTACCGCTGGCACATGGACTCATGGCACTGCATGGGGGTAATCTCTGGCTGGCGGAACCTGAAACGGAGGGAGAAGGGATGTGCTTTCATTTTCGCCTTCCTCTGGCGCGCACCTAAAAGAGAGTTCCTGGCCTGCTTGCGCCAGAGCAGCGGTGCTTGTTAGAATGAACTGTCCTCCAGAACAGCGGAAAGGAGCACGCTCGTGAAGCTGCTGGTGATCGATGATGACCCGAATATTGCCCAGGCCATCACACTGGCCTTTAGCATGCAGTGGCAAGGGGTGGAGGTGCGCGTGGCCTACGATGGCTCCAGCGGACTGGACGCCTTCTTTGAGACACAACCCGATGTGATCTTGCTCGATGTGGGGCTGCCGGGAGGGTTGTCGGGCTTTGAGGTGCTGGAGAAGATTCGCCGCATCTCCGATGTTCCGGTGCTGATGCTCAGCGCGCATGGGCAGGAATTAGACAAGGTGCGTGGCCTGGAACTGGGCGCCGACGACTACATCACCAAGCCATTTGGGCACCTGGAGTTGTTGGCGCGGGTACGCGCCGTGTTGCGCCGGGCTGAGCTGCCTCCACCTGTCAGCGCAGTCCCCGACCTGCAAGCAGGGGATCTCACCATCAACTTTGGCAGTCGTGAGGTGCGGGTCAAAGGCGAGCCAGTAAAGCTCACACCGGTTGAATATGGGCTGCTCTATCATCTGGCGCGCAACGCCGGGCATGTGCTGACGCATGATGCCCTTCTGACGAAAGTTTGGGGCGACGAATACCGGGGCGAGGCCGATTACCTCAAAGTCTATATCAGCCGCCTGCGCGCGAAGTTGGGGGAAGATCCCAATCACCCGCAGTGGATTGAAACCGTCCCCAGGCTGGGATACCGCTTCTTGCGCTCCCCCACCACTGCGCCCATAAGCGAGACCAGGGGCGTTGAGAAGGAAGCATAGGAAACGCCTCGCTGGCAGCACGCGCGCAGGCAAGCGTGACAGACGAGAGGAGCGTGCCTGGAGAGGCCCAATTGACCACCTTTCCAGGCGCGCTCCTCTCGTGAGGGAGGGCGGCATTCCCTCCTATCGGATGGCGACCTGCTTTTCCTGTGTTTTAGGCGAACCTGCTGGGTGTTCCTCGTTGGAGGTGCCCGGCTGCCTGCGCGCCAGCAGCACAGGCGTGTCCACCTCTTGCAGCACGCTCTGGGCCACGCTGCCCAGGACAAACCGCCCCAACCAGCCGCGCCCATGCGAGGCAAGGACAATCAACCCAACCTCACGCTCCTCGGCCACCTGCTGGATGAACGGGGCCGCGCCGCTCACCGCTGCTTTCGTCTGCACGCTGAGACCGGTGCTGGTAAGCTTAGCCGCTTTGAGCGTAAGGTAGTTCTCAGCCTCCTCCAGCGACCACTCCCACGCCTGTCCCATCATCGTTTCATACCCTACGATGCCCCCAGCGATAAAGGGCGGCTCTGCGGCGCGCACCAGCAAGAGCGGGTTACCAAAGGTGCGCGCCAACTCCTCAGCGATGGGCAGCGCGCCCTCGGCCTGGAGCGAGCCATCCAGCGGCACCAGGATAGGTGCGGTCGGGTCGGTCATGAAGCGGGGCAGATGAAGGGTCTGCGCGGCAGGGTCATCATTGCTGGCGCACTTACAGGTCAGGATCGGCGCGTGGGTCTGGCGCAGCACCTGCAACGTCACGCTGGGATGCCGCAAGGCGTCCAGTCCTTTGCGACCATGCGTTGCCATGACAATCAGATCAACCTGGCGAAACGCCGCCTCATCGATGATGCCCTCGGCAGCCTCCAGTGGGAGGACCATCGTATGCGCGACGAGAGCCTCACTGCGCAGATAGTCGGCAATCGACTTCAGATAGCGCTCTGCCTGATGGATCGCCTCAAAGCGCGGTGAACCCTCCGGCTGCGCTTCTGGGCGCAACGTGCGGACCAACAAGAGATCAGTCTCGAAGCGCCTTGCCAGCAGCATGGCTGGCTCCAGCGCGGTTTCAGCCATCGGCGAGCCATCCAGCGGTACCAGAATGGTATTCAACATAGCTGTGCTCCTTCGCACTCACCGATCACGCCATCCCCGGATGATCCAGGGACTAGTTCATGAGCGGTTTCTCTCGATCTACCTAGAAGATACGGTGCCGCCGTAACGATCCCTGTTGGCACTGGTTACAAAACCGTGAAAGCACGAGCGCCAGCCAGATTTCTCCCGATAGAGTACGGACTGGATTTGTCTGGGAAACTGTTACCGTTCAGTAAGAGCCGTTGACCTCGCCTGTTACTCAGAAGCCGTATGCTGTGGGTGTCGAAAGGAACGGGACGAGGCGAGCGCAAGGGTTCACGCCTTCACCCTACTCGCTCCGCTCACCCATCAAGTACACGCGCACATGCGCGAGGAGGCGTCATCATGAACGTGTTGAAACGGATCTACACCAACAAAATGGTCCGCAGCGATCTCTGGTTCGTCGTCCGGTTGTATCTGGCGTATGAGTGGATTTCGGCAGCGGCTGATAAACTCGGTAAAGACTCAGCAGTCTGGATCGGCCCGAAAGCTGGCATTGCCATCAAGGGGTTCCTGACCTTCGCGGCCTCGCCCGCGCAGACCGGTGGCGCTCATCCGAGTGTCTTGGGCTGGTATGCCTGGCTGATTAACCATGTCTTCCTGCCTAATGCAACAGCTTTTAGCTACATGGTCGCCTTTGGCGAGTTGGCTATCGGTATCGCCCTGGGCATCGGGTTGTTCACGCGCTTTGCCGCCTTCTGGGCCGCGTTCCTGAACCTGATGTTTCTGCTGGCAGGCTCAACAGGCATCAACCCGCCCATGTTCACGCTGGAAATGGCGATCCTGCTGGTGGGTGGCACGGCGGGGCTGTTTGGCATGGATGTAGTCGCCATCCCGCTGCTCAAGAAGGGCGTCAATCGGATCTTCGGGCGCAAGGCTCCAGTTGTGGTATCTGCTGAACCAGGGTTCCTACCAATCGATCGGGAACGCTACATTGCTGGTGAACACAACGTCGAGACCCCTAAGCAGCCAACAAACCGCTAGAATGCTTCCCGTCCCTGAGTAGGGTAAGCGCCCTCCTCCCCCTTCCAATCCTCTGGAAGGGGGAGATTTTTTCGTTTGCTCAGAGATGACCTGGCGTCCTTCACCCGAAAGCGCGTTTTATTTTGCCCAGTTTCGCAAGGTGCGCAAAGATGCTGAAGGACTACAGCGCCTAAGCGCACCTCATCTGCCAGCAGGTCAGGTGCTGGCCTGCTGACAGTACAAGTAACCATCTTGTGACCCCTGGCAACCGAAAATGCTCCTCAGAGCAGCTATGCTCATTACGGTGAAAGAGTATCTTTTCAAGAAGGAGCGTGAGTACTCATGGCAACACGTATAGGCATCAATGGCTTTGGCCGCATTGGCCGCCATTCGCTCAAAGCGCTGCTGGAGCGCTATCCTGACATTGAAGTGGTCGCGATCAATGACCTGACCGATCCAGCCACCAATGCGCACCTGCTGAAGTTTGACTCCACGTATGGACGTTTCCCTGGCGAGGTCAGCGTCGATGGCAACGACCTGCTGGTCAACGGCAGGCGCATCCAGGTCTTTGCCGAAAAAGACCCTGGGGCCATTCCCTGGGGTGACCTGGGCGCGAGGCTAGTGGTCGAATCCACTGGGCACTTTACGGACGCAGAGAAAGCCAGCGCCCATCTGCGCGGCGGCGCGCGCAAGGTGATTATTTCCGCGCCCGCCAAAAATGAGGATATCACCCTCGTGCTGGGAGTGAACGAAGCGCAATACGACCCCGCCAGGCATCACCTGATCTCCAATGCCTCTTGCACGACTAACTGCCTGGCTCCCGTTGCCAAAGTGCTGAATGGCACCTTTGGTATCGAGCAGGCGCTGATGACCACGATCCATGCCTACACTAACGACCAACGCATTCTCGATCAGGTGCATAAAGACCTGCGCCGCGCCCGTACCGCAGGCACGAACATCATTCCCACCACCACCGGCGCGGCCAAAGCCGTGGCGCTCGTCATTCCCGAACTCAAGGGCAAGTTCGATGGCTACGCCCTGCGTGTCCCGACCGTCACGATCTCCACCGTTGACCTCTCGGTGATCTTGACCAGGAGCGCCAGCCGCGAAGCAATCAATCAGGCGTTTAAGGACGCAGCCAACGGCGCGCTCAAGGGCATCCTGGATTATACCGACGAGCCGCTGGTGTTCATGGACTTTCGGGGTGACTCACACTCTGCCATCGTCGATGGCGCCTCCACGATGGCCCTCGGCTCCACCTTCGTGAAGGTAGTTGCCTGGTACGACAACGAATGGGGCTATGCCTCCCGGATCGCTGATCTCGTCAAGTTCATCAGCGAGAAAGGCCTGTGAGATGCATTATGAAGAAGGCCACGATACGCGATATTGATGTGCAGGGGAAGCGCGTGCTGGTGCGTGTGGATTTCAACGTGCCCCTGAATGCTGAGCGCCAGATCACCGATGATACGCGCATCCGCGCGGCGCTGCCCACCATCACCTATCTGTTAGACCAGGGCGTGGCGGTCATCTTGATGTCCCACCTGGGGCGGCCCGACGGGCAGCGCGTCGAAAAGCTCAGCCTCAAGCCTGTCGCCGAGCGTCTTTCGCGCTTACTGGAGCGGCCTGTCACGCTGGCTCCAGGCTGCATTGGCCCAGAGACCGAGCAGATGGCTCAGGCGCTCCTGCCGGGCGAGGTTTTGCTGCTCGAAAATCTGCGCTTCCATTTGGAAGAGGAACAGAACGACCTGGACTTTGCTCGGCAGCTTGCCACGCTGGGTGACATCTATGTGAATGATGCCTTTGGAACGGCGCACCGTGCCCACGCCTCCACGGAAGGTATCGCGCATCTCGTCCCTGGCTATGCCGGGTTCTTGATGGAGAAAGAACTCGATTATCTAGGCAGAGCGTTGGAACAGCCCAAACGGCCCTTCGTCGCTATCGTCGGTGGCGCCAAAATTTCGGATAAGATCGGCGTGCTGGAGCGACTGTTGTGCCGGGCTGATACCTTGCTCATCGGTGGAGCAATAGCGAATACGTTCTTGAAAGCACAAGGGTATGCTGTTGGCGACTCGCTGGTGGAAAACGATAAGCTTTACGTGGCAAATCGTATCCTGGCCACCGCGCAGGGCCAGGGCACGCCCCTCCTCTTACCGATAGATGTGGTGATTGCCAGCCATCTTGCCGAGGATGCCCAGGACCAGGTCGTAAGGCCCGCTCACGTGCCCGCGGGCTGGCGCATCTTGGATATTGGCCCTCAAACCGTAGAAATCTTCCGGCGTGAACTGAAGCACGCGCGAACGATCTTCTTGAATGGTACGCTCGGTGTGGCCGAATTTCTGCCCTTCGCGCACGGCACCAATGGGATGCTTGTGGCAATGGCTGAAGCGACGCGGCGGGGCGCGACGACGATCATTGGCGGGGGCGACTCGGCGGCAGCCGTCGAAGCTGTTGGATTAGCTGCACACCTGTCGCACGTCTCCACCGGCGGTGGGGCCTCGCTTGAATTTCTTGAAGGTCGCATCCTGCCAGGGGTGTCCGCGCTTCAGAGCAAAGAACTAGCACTCAGCGTCTGAATACCGTCAGGGAATACGAGCCGGAGCAGGCGTCTGGCGCTCCGTCCATGGTGGATTGAGAGAGCGCCAGACGCCTGCTCCGGCTATCTCTCTGCATTTATTCCTTCCTCAATCACTCTCTGCCAGCGAAGAGCAGCAGCCCTGGAGAAACTGCCGCTCAGAATACACGTTCGCGTTACCTTCTTCAACCCCAGGAGCAAGGGGCAGGGGCTATGCTTTTCTTGAGATACCAAGATGAAGTATGGTGCATGCCTCCTCAGCCAGGGAGGTTCCCTACAAGAAAAGTTCTCAAGCAGGCAAGAGGCCGAGAAAGTGAGGACCTTATGTTTTTACGCATCTTCGTCCCCCTCGATGGTTCTGCGCGAGCTGAGCGCGCGCTGGACCTGGCAGCCTTGCTTGTGCAACAGGTTCCTACCGGTGAGCCAGCGTTTGAGCCACTGCTGATCCTCTTCCAGGTGGTTGATCTCTCCTCACCCTGGCTGGATCTTGATGATCGCCAGGATGAACGCACGCGCGCCACTGAGGCCGCAACTCGTTATCTGGAAGCACAGGCCAGGCGAGTGCGGAGTCAAGGAATCACCGTTGAAACATCCGTACACCTGGGGAATCCAGCAGAAGTTATTCTTGAGCAGACCATAGCACGCCAGGTCGAGTTGATCGTCCTGTCTACGCATGGACGGAGCGGGCTGGCCCGTTGGGCGCTCGGCAGTGTCGCGGAGCGGGTGGCACGCAGTGTTTCGGCGCCTCTGTTGTTGCTGCCCGATGCAGCGCCAGCCACGACAATATCAGTGGAGCTTGAGCACACAGAGTCTACGCCGCAGATGCTTGTCCCGCTGGATGGCTCGGCTAAGGCGGAGGCAGCACTCCCTGCTGCTATTGAGATGGCGCGTCTGCTGCACGCGGAAGTGCGTTTGCTCTATGTCTTCATGCCGAAGTTTGAGGAGTACAGCCTGGAAGAGACCAGACGCAACTGGGATACAGGTCGGCGTCGCATCCATCAGATAGAGCGCTACCTGCTGCGTCAGGCTGCCATCATCCAACATGCTGGGGTCAAAGCGCATTGGACCTTGGAGTATGGTATGCCTGGCGCGAAAGTCATCGAGACGGCTCACAGCCACAAGGTCAGCATGGTTGTGATGACCACTCAGGGGCGCAGCGGACTGGTTCGCTGGAGGCTGGGCGGCGTGAGCGAAGAGGTCCTCCATGATGGGGGACTGCCGGTGCTGCTCGTTTTATCGGCTCAGGCAGAACCTGAACTGGCACCCGAAGCGCAGACTCGCTCAGCAAAAGAGACGACTGCAATGCGCTGGTAATCTATCGCCTGTCAGAACCGCCGCTGCGGGTGTTTCCAGAGAGGCTCAGAGGCCGGACGGACTGGCAGGAGATGGGTTTTCCTTGCTCCTCTGTTTCTGGGTTGAACAAGCCGCCCGCGCCAGGTTGAGGTTTCAGGGAGCATGCCAGGGGTGCCCGGCAATAGAGGGCGACGTGTCCGTCGTAGCTCGCCGGAAGTCGGCCATCCCACTCCAGCACGACGGCCCGAAACGAGGCATTATCCACACGCAGATAGGTCCCTGCCAGGACTATCTCTCCTGCTCGCCACACATGCGTGCCATATTCTTCAGCGTTCATTGGTAACTCTCCAGTGCAAACTTGTTTATTGTCTCCCTCTACACAGGAACTCGGCTTGCTCAAGGGCGACTTCGATGAGGCAGGCCCCGCCTTGCTCCGCGCTTTGGGCGTGATAGGTGTGCTGGAGCTTGAGCTGCCGCAGGTGGGAGAGGCGCGGGGAGATTCCGCCCGGTGAAAGGCGGGTACTTCCTTGCCACGCGCAGAGTATAGGACCGCTGTGCCTGCTGGTCTGTTCGCACCCTGGCGTGGCCGCTGATCCGCAGCACCTATCGAGTCTATCCCAAGGAAGATTATAATCATGAGAAGTCACTTACATGATAGAGACCAGTAAACGAAAAGTTAATAACTTCTCTCAAGAGACGATGAAGGATAAAGCTGCTGCCGCCTACTGTTATGATGTTGTGCGGCTTAGCCACCAGGAAATGCTTTGTTACTGCTTGGTGATCTTCCTTTACCTCCCTCGTAACCTGTGAACAGTAGACTGAAAGACAAGAAGAAGGCCACGGAGATGAGGAGGTCATCGATGATCACCAAAACGATACGAATGGAACCAAACCCCTACGAAGAAGTCATGATTGATACGCTTTTAGAGAGTGGCAACGGACAGCAGATGCTGCTCGATACCATCCAGCAG
>CAZFWN010000202.1:0-9989 GCA_964522745.1 uncultured Ktedonobacterales bacterium | reverse complement strand
TGTGGAACCATTGCTTGAATTCATCCTCAACACCGGCCCACTTCTGCACGTCGAGCTTGAAGAAGTTAATGCCAGTCGTCTGCCGCTGCACAACGGGCGTCACTCCCTGGATCAGTTCGACAAAGTAGGTATCGCCATCGGTGGGATCATGATGGGTCATCACCGTCTGTCCCGCCGACGAGAGGAGCCAATCGACGAAAATCTCGGCACAAGCCTGGTGCGCGCCATTGGCCGCGATGCCTAATTCCGACGGCAACTCTGCCACACCGGAGGAGGGGTAGATGATCCCCAGATTGGTCGAGCCGCCGGCCAGCGCGCCATAATAGGCCGAGTCTTGAATGATGCCGAACTCTTTGGCGCCCGTCTTGATCGAGGAGAGCGTCGGGTCGTTTGTCTGGAAGATGGTATCGCCGTTGGACTTCAGCTTTGTGAAGAACTGCTTGCCTTGGTCCTCGCCGCCCTGCAACTGCGCAACACCAGCAATAAAGGGGTATGCCGGACCGGAGAAGGCCGGATCATTTTCGGCCACCATGCCCTTATAGCCCGATTTCAGCAGATCGTTCCAATCAGCAGGCAAGGTCGCCGGAGCTTTGTCCTTGTTATAGACGATTGCGCCTGCCGCCGTGACTCCGGTAGGATAGTAGGCGTAGTCTGGGGCAATCAAGCTGCTCCCCTGGCTGGTGTAGTTGCCAATGTTATTGGACTTCCACTTGAGCAGGAAGCCGTGATTGTCTAAGTCTTGCATGGTAACATTGCCATCGAACCAGACAACATCCCATTGGGGGTTGTTGCCTTCGGCGGCTATTTTGGCAACGAGGGGGCCAGTGCTATCGTCCACCAGTTTTGTCTGAATGCCTGTCTGCTGCTGGAACGCTTTGGTAGCGTCCGAATCATAGCCCTGGGACGAATAGACAGTCAGCCCGGTGGACTTGTCGCATTGGCTGGCGGCCAATTCTTTGGCTGGACCACTTCCTGTGTTGGTGGTGGTTGGGGCGGCTCCCCCACACCCTGAAAATGCAATCAACGCTAGCCCCATGAGAACAGCGGCAGCAAGCTGGCGCAAACGGTGGATACCAATGTGCATGCTTTTACTCCAAGAATGGATAAAGTCGAGGATGGATCCGAAATCCAGGTCGGAGAAAAACCTCGGCGGAGCGCCAGGCCATTGAAGCAATGACCGTCGATATACGCTCGCATGAGTAATATAGGTGCCCCTCATAAAAACACCGTTATACTTGTGTTAATGTTTAATGAAACCGGGCACGGAAATAAGAGAGAGAGAAAGCCAGGCTGTGAATTGAAAGACTTCACAGCCTGGCTTCAGGAGGATGGGGAAAGGGTTATCTATCGCCCTTAAAAGCAGCATCGAAGGAGACAACTGAGGGGGTAAAGTCGGTACGCCGGACAAAGGCCAGGGCGTCTTGCGCGCCCCATTCGCGGTCCACTCCCGAATCCTCCCATTCAATAGAGAGTGCCCCCTGATAGCCGATGCGATTGAGCGTGCGGAAGATGGACTCGAAATCAACATCGCCATGCCCAGGGGAAACAAAATCCCAGCCGCGCATGGCTTCGCCAAAGTTCAGGTGCGACCCCAGGATGCTCTTGCGCCCGTTCAGATAGCGCTTTGAGTCTTTGATATGGACGTGATAGATGCGACTGGCAAACTCGTCGATAAAAGCGGCAGAGTCGAGCAATTGGGGAACGAGATGGCTGGGGTCGAAATTGATGCCAAAGCCAGGACGGTTGCCGATGGCATCGAGCGCTTTGCGCGTGGTCACAAAATCATAGGCGATCTCTGTTGGATGAACCTCCAGGCCAAATCTCACACCCTCGCGCTCAAAAACATCGATGATTGGGTTCCAGCGTCGGGCAAAATCCTCGTAGCCGCGCTCGATCTCTGCGAAATCATTGGGGGGAAACGAATAGAGCAGGTGCCAGATCGCCGAGCCGGTAAAGCCGTTGACCTGCTGCACGCCAAATGCCGCTGCCGCCCGTGCGGTATCCATCAATTCTTGCGCGGCGCGCTGCCGCACGCCTTCCGGCTCTCCGTCGCCCCAGACGTGGGCTGGCAGGATGCCCTTGTGGCGGGCATCGATAGGGTCGCAGACGGCCTGCCCTACCAGATGGTTGCTGATAGCAAAGCACTTCAGATGGTAGTGGTTGAGTATCTCGCTGTGTGATTGCACATAGCGGGAATCTGTAAGCGCCCGGCGCACGTCGAAGTGGTCGCCCCAACAGGCCAGTTCGAGGCCATCAAAGCCCCACTGGCTGACCTTCTCGGCCAACGTTTCCAGCGGTAGATCGGCCCATTGCCCGGTAAACAGTGTGACAGGTCGTTTTATCACTTGCTCCTCCTGACGACAAAATCTCTGCTGGCCGCAGCATATGCTTTTGTTGGGGTTGATGCAAGCCGGGAAGATGCTTCCCTGACTGACCCGCCCAAAAACAGTGGTGGGGCTGCAAACAGAAAGAGTGTAGCGGTGTAGCACATACCCCCTATTCATCTACACACCCCAAGTAGAAAGAGAAGAGGAGGGGTATATCTGATGATTATTATTCCTGATGATTGTTGGGAGGGTGTAGAGAAAAAGGGGCCACCGCTACACCGCTACACCTGCTACACCGCTACACCCTCCTGAGTACGAGGCGGTGCTGAGGATGATGGGACAGTACAGGTATGGTTGGCGAGGCAGACGTAGGAGCGAGGCTTCATCCGCTGGTATCGAGTGCCTGGTAGTCGGCCAGGGTGTCTACATCGTCGGGCAGAGGACGACCTAGCTCGACGGCGCGTACCCATTCAGGGTGCTGATCGACCAGCTTCCAGGCGGCCTTATCGCCATGCAGCGCGGCCAGGCCGGGAAAGAGACGGCGATCAAACAGCAGGGGATGCCCAGGTATGCCCTGATATGAGGCCACCAGGATGGTCCCGCCATCCTCGCGCCAAGCGGCTGCCACGCGCTCGATGGCCTGGGTATCCACGCCGGGCTGGTCGCTCAGCAAGATCATCACCCCGTTGGCGCGCTGATCTGCTGCCGCCAGCCCGGCGCGATAGGACGCCGCGCAGCCCTCGCTAAACTCCAGATTGGTGACGGGCCGCGCCCGCCCAGGCGTCACGCTCGCCAGAATATCCTCCCTGGCGTGGCCCAGCACCAGCAGCACCTCATTCAGCGCCTTGCTGGCCTCGGCCTGCGCGAGCGCCCAGCCCAGCAGCGTCGTGCCGCGATAGGGCAAGAGCTGCTTGGGCTGGCCTAGACGCTTTGACGAACCGGCTGCTAGAATCAGGCCGGTCAGAAAGCGATGCTTACTCATGCTGCCTCAAACTGCGCCTGACAGCCGGCGCAGCAGAAGTAATAGGTGTGCCCGTTGCGCTCGGTTTTGTAGTGGGCGGTAGCGATGTCCACCGTCATGCCGCAGATCGGGTCGATGGCCTCGGCGCGTGGGGCAGGCGCCTCATCCAGCGCCAGGCCGACGCGCTGGCGGCGCACTTCCAACAATTCGGCCATCACACTGAAGGCGATCTCCGATGGCTGGAGCATCCTGCCCGGCAGCCCTTGCGGGCGTTTGATCCGGGCAAGCTGCTCCTCTGAGACACCATGCTCGCGTAGATACTCCTGAACGGCGGCCAACCGTTTATGGCTGGCGACCAGACCAACATAGCTGGCAGAACCCTCCAATACAGCGTGCAGTGCTGCCTCATCATAGGTGCCAAAGGTTGCCACCACAACATAATTGTGCGCCGTCAGTTGTGGCGCGAGTGCATCCATGCTCTCGACGAGCCGGTCCGCTTCAGGGAAGGCTTCCATGCTGGCATCAGGGTCACAGGCCCAGACCTCGAAGTCGAGCAGGCTTCCCAGGCGCGCCAGCGCCCTGGCAACCGGAGAGGCGCCGACGACGACCAGTTCGACCTTTGGCAAAAACGGCTCGACAAAGATCTGCAATTCGCCCTGGCCGGCGCAGGTCATCGTCACCGGAATCACCCCGTCTCCTGGCTTAATCAAGGCTGGCGCGTCCGGCCCCAGGACGACCAGCCTGGGCAAGCCGTCGGCTAGCGACTCCAAGCCCTGGCGAATGATGGTGGGCTGCGCGCAGTGGCCGCCCACCCATCCGTCAAGCGTGGCATCAGCCCTGATGATCGCCCGCCCCCCAGGAATGCCAGAGGTTGGCTGCTTAGCCGCTACGACGGTTGCCAGTGCGAAGGGCCGGCGCTCACCACGTAGTCGCTGAACTTCAGCAAGAACGTCACGCTGCATAGGTGTTTCCTCAGGTGCTTGCCGTCGCGGCGGACGCCTCCACCTTCTGGCGCACACAGTCAAAGAATCGGGCGGTCAGCTTCTTCGCGGTGCCTTCCATCAGCCGAGCGCCCACGCTGGCAATTGTGCCACTCACGATGACCTCGGCTACCCACTTCATTGTGGTTTCTGAATCCGAGTCCGCCGTCAAGTCCATTGTCCCGCTCAGATCAACGGCGCTGCCGGCAGCCACACCATGCCCCTTGACGACAGCATGGTCTGGCTCGCGCAGGTCTGTCAACTCCACATCCAGGGTAAACGTCGCCTTTACCGCCCCAATACCAACGCCTACCTTGGGCTTGAAATGGGTCGGCGACAACACCTCCATCGATTGATAGCCTGGCGCGCAGCCTGCCACCTGCTGCGGGTCCATAAAGAACGCCCAGATCGCCTGCTTTGGCGCCTTGATCTTTTCCTGGCCCTCAAAGTGCATCCAGCTATACCTCCGCTGCCCCGTGTTCTGCCAGAATTTGGTAGACCTTCCAGGGCGTGATTGGGATGTCAAGGTGCGTCACGCCGAGATGACTCAGCGCGTCCACCACCGCGTTGGCAATGGCCGGAGGCGCGCCAACAGTGGCCGATTCCCCAACGCCCTTGGCGCCCAGCGGATGATGCGGCGACGGCGTGCAGGTTTTGTCCGTCTCCCAGGCGGGTGTCTCCATCGAGGTAGGCAGCAGATAGTCCATGAAAGTGCCCTGTTGGTTGTTGCCGTTCTCATCGTAGAAGATGCCTTCCAACAAGGCCGGCGCCATGCCCATTGTCAGCCCACCATGAATCTGCCCGTCAACGATCATGGGGTTAATAATCGTGCCGCAATCATCCACCGCCACGAAGCGCCGAATTTTGATTGCGCCCGTGCCCCGGTCAATGTCTACCACACAGATATACGCCCCAAAGGGAAATGTCAAGTTGGGCGGGTCATAGTAGGAGACGGCCTCAAGGCCGGCCTCCATCCCCTGTGGATGATTAGTATAGGCCGCAAACGCCAGGTCGGCCATCGACTTGGCCCGGCCCGGCGAGCCGCGCACCTGAAACTGATAGTCTTTCCACTCCAGATCATCCGGGCTGGCCTCTAAGAGATGCGCAGCAAGCAGCTTGGCTTTGTCACGAATTTTGCGGGCCGCCATTGCCGTCGCGGCTCCAGCAGTGGGCGTACTGCGGCTGGCGTAGGTGCCCAGGCCATAGGGCGCGGTATCGGTGTCACCATGCTCAACGGTGATATTCTCCACTGGCAGGCCCAACTCCTCAGCCACAATCTGGGCAAAGGTTGTCTCATGCCCCTGGCCCTGGGTCTGCACGCCGATGCGCACGATGGCTGAGCCGGTGGGGTGGACACGAATCTCAGCGCTGTCGAACATCTTGATGCCCAGGATGTCGAAAGTATGCGATGGCCCGGCGCCGACAATCTCGGTGAAGGTCGAGATGCCGATGCCCATCAACTCGCCCTTCGCGCGCTTCTCGGCCTGCTCGCGGCGCAGCCCGGCGTAGTCGATCTTCTCCATCGCCAGCTTGAGCGCTGCCGGGTAGTTGCCGCTGTCGTACTCCCAGCCGGTGGGCGATTTATACGGGAACTTGTCCGGCGGGATAAAGTTCTTCATACGTATGTCCGCCGGGTCCATCTGAAGCTTCTGCGCCATCGCGTCCACAATGCGCTCGACGGCATGCACCGCCTCGGTCACGCGGAACGAGCAGCGATAGGCTACGCCACCTGGCGGCTTGTTGGTGTAGACGCCATCGACCTCGACGTGCGCCGCCTGCATCTGGTACGAGCCGGTACAGACGTTGAACAGTCCGGCAGGGAACTTGGAAGGGTTAGCTGCTGCGTCAGCCGAGCCATGATCGGCCAGTGTCTTGACGCGCATAGCCGTGATAGTGCCATCTTTCTTGCCCGCCAGTTCGACATCCATATGATAATCGCGGGCAAAGCTATCGGCCTGCAAGTTCTCCGAGCGATCTTCAATCCACTTGACCGGCAAGCCGGTGAGGACGGAGGCCGCCGTTGCGCAGACATAGCCGGGATAGACGGGCACCTTGCCGCCAAAGCCGCCGCCAATATCGGGCGAGATAATGCGAATCTTATGCTCAGGAATCTGGCCGACTGCCGAGGCCGCCGTCACCAGCGAGAAGACTGTGCGGATGGCGTGCGGCGCCTGGGTGGTCATCCAGACGGTCAGCTTGCCGCTTACCTTATCAAACGAGGCCACGCAGCCGCAGGTCTCGATGGAGGAGACATGGATACGCGGGAGATACATATGCTCTTTGACAACGACCTCGGCCTCGTCAAAGAGTTGATCGGTGCGCGCCTTGTCGCCGCTCTCCCAATGCCAGATATGGTTGGTCGGCCTGTCGGCGTGGTCTGGGCGCACCAGCGGCGAATCCGACTCCAACGCCTTGTAGGGATCGACCACTGGCGGCAGCGGCTCGTAGTCCACCTCAACTGCTGCTACTCCATCGGCGGCAATATAGCGCTCGGTGGCGAGTACCACTGCCACTTCCTGCGCCTGATAGACCACACGATCTATCGGCAGCACCATCTGCGTATCGCCCATCAGCGTGGGCATCCAGGCCAGTTTGTAGGCGTCGAGGTCTTTGCCGGTGATGACAGCCAGAACACCAGGTATCGCCAGCGCCTTGCTGGCATCGATCTTGGTAATCATGGCATGCGCGTAAGGGCTGCGCACAATGTCCATATAGATCATGCCCGGCAGCTTGAGATCATCGACATAGTTGCCCCGGCCACGAATAAAGCGCGGGTCTTCTTTGCGCTTGACGCTCTTGCCCATGCCATGTACATCAATAGCCATTCTTTCTCTCCCTCCGCTTACTGTGCCACCGTCGCCGGTTCGGTCACAGGCGCGGATTCGCGCATCTTCTTGCCAGCGTACTGGATCGCCTTGACGATATTGACATAGCCGGTGCAGCGGCAGAGATTGCCCGAAATGGCCTGGCGAATCTCAGCTTCGGAGGGGTCAGGATTGCGCTCCAAGAGTGCCTTGCCCACCAGCATCATGCCTGGTGTGCAGAAGCCGCACTGCAAGCCATGCTCCTCAAAGAAGCCCTCTTGAATCGGGTGCAGCTTGCCGTCCTGCTCCAGACCCTCTACCGTCTGAATCTCGGCTCCATTGACCTGGACTGCGAGCAAGGTGCAGGATTTGGCCGGCACACCGTTGATGAGTACCGAACAGGCGCCGCAGCTGGTAGTATCGCAGCCGATATGTGTGCCGGTGAGGTTGGCAACCTCGCGGATAAAATGCACGAGCAGCAAGCGCGGCTCAACCTGGGCCTCGTGGAGTTTGCCATTGATCGTGATCTTG
This sequence comes from uncultured Ktedonobacterales bacterium, assembly GCA_964522745.1. Lineage (GTDB taxonomy): Bacteria > Chloroflexota > Ktedonobacteria > Ktedonobacterales > DATBGS01 > DATBHW01. The sequence goes on along the minus strand of CAZFWN010000202.1, from coordinate 2,386 downwards.
ACGTGGTGGCTCACGAATGCGCTCCCTTCTGTGCGCGCTCAGCCGCCTGGCGCAGCGCGCGCGCCGCCAGTGTGCGAACGACGGCCCGTTTGTAGTCTGCTGGGCCACGCAGGTCCGAAGTTGGCTCGGCAGCGGTGGCAGCAAGCCGCGCCGCCTCGCGGATGGTTGCATCATCCAACTGCTTGCCAATCAGGAAGCGTTCGGCTTCTGCGGCCCGAATAGCTTTGGGGCCAACGTTGGTCAGAGCTACTCCGGCATGCGAGCAAGTAGAGCCATTACATGTGACCTGCGCTGCTACGGCTGCAATCGCGTAGTCGCCCACCTTGCGCTCCAGCTTGACGTAGGCGGACCCGCTGTGCAGGGTGCTATGGTCAGCCTGGTGGGGGAGATGAATCTCTACCAGCACCTCATCTGGCGCCAGGGCTGTCTCAAAGGTGTCCACCAGAAAGTCATCGATAGAGATGCGCCGCTGGCCCTTCGGACCCTGGGCCACGATCTGCGCGCCCAGCGCCAGCATCATAGCGGGGTGATCGTTGGCCGGGTCGGCATGGGCCAGGTTGCCGCCGAGCGTGGCAAAGTTGCGCACCAGCGGGTCAGCCACTACCTCGCTGGCTTCGACCAGGCCAGGGTAGTGCCGCCGGATGAGCGGCGAATGCTCGATTCTCGATTCGCTCACCATTGCGCCAATCACCAGGGTTCCACCATGCTCCTCCAGGGTTTTTAGCCCTGGTACGTGCTGAAGATCAATCAAGTGGGCTGGTGAAGCCAAGCGCAGCTTCATCAAGGGGAGTAGGCTTTGCCCGCCGGCCAGCAGCTTGGCATCTGAGCCGTATTGCTGGAGCAGCCCTATGGCATCTGGGAGGCTGTGGGGGGCGTGATACTCAAATGGAGGCGGGATCATAGGATGTAAGCACCTCCTCTGGCTCAGTCAGTGAGCCAGCATCTAGACACTGCGGGATGTCTCATTCAAAGCGGCATTGCCGAGGATATAGAGAACAGTAGCATACAGAGGTGGCAGAGAAAAGGCCCATTCGGCTCAGATTGTGAGCCAATGGGCGCATAAACCATGCGGTGATTAGACTAACCCGCGCCGTACCGCCTCGGCAGCTGCCTGAGCGCGGGTGGTGACGCCAAGCGTATCGAAAATATGCTGGACCTTGCGCTTGATGCTGGCGGTACTCCAGCCAAGTTCCCGGCCAATCTCTTCGTTACTGGCGCCGGCAGCAAGCATGCGCAAGACCTGCATATCCTGGTCGCTCAGCCCGACCTCCTGCTGAATCTGCTGATGGCGCACCTGGGCAAACTGGTGCAGCACGCGCTCCAGCAATTCTGGGCTAATCAGCCGCTCGCCTCGGTGGACGGCGCGGATGGTCCAGACCAGCGTTTCATCAGAGACGCTTTTGAGCAGATAGGCACGCGCCCCAGCCTCCAACGCGCCAATGAGATATTCGTCATCATCGTAGCTGGTGAGCATAATCACGCGCACCTGTGGGCACTCGCGGTGCAGTTGACGGGCCACCTCAATGCCGTTCATCCCCGGCAGGCGAATATCGAGCAGGACCACATCAGGGCGATCCTGTTTCGCGGCAGCAAGCGCCTGCTGTGCCTGTCCAGTCTCGGCCACTATCTGCAAATCTGGATGATTGGAGAGCAGGCTGTGCAGCCCCTGGCGAACGACAGGATGGTCATCAACAATCAGCAGGCGAATTGACTGTTGGGATGTGTCCATTGCGCTGCTCCCTCTCTAAGGTTGCTATGACCTCACCAGCGTCAATACTGCTGTCGGCACCAACCAGAGGAATATCCAGTATAACTCTGGTGCCTGCCTGCGGACCAGTCTCAACGAAGAGCGAGCCGCCCAACGTCTGTGCGCGCTCATTCATGCCAACCAGCCCCAGATGCCCCTCTGGCTGCGCCAGGATGTGCGCGAGATCGAAGCCTTGCCCATTATCTCCTACCTTTAGATGAATACACGCCGGCTCAAAGATCAGATGAATCCAAGTCTGGCTCGCCTGGGCATGGGCGGCGGCATTTTGCAGAGCCTCCTGCATGACACGATAGAGGCCGATTTCCACCCCTGGGTCCAGACGGCGCGGCTGGCCGGTGATCTGTACCTGGCAGGGAAGGCCGGCAAAGACCTGATAGCGCTCGGCATAGCGTGTGATGGCCGATGGCAACCCCAGGGCATCCAGCGTCGGGGGCCGTAGATCATGGATAATGCGCTTGATCTCGCTATCCACCTCGCCCAGCACCGCGCGCACGCGCTGCAAGGCGCCTTCCGCTGGGGCTGCATTCCCCCAGGCAAGCCGTTCGCGGGCCGCCTTCACCTCTAGAATGGCCCCGATAATCAACTGATTGACGCCATCGTGCATGTTATGGGCAATGC
>CAZFWN010000201.1:0-10129 GCA_964522745.1 uncultured Ktedonobacterales bacterium | reverse complement strand
CAGCGAGGGTGCGGCCACTGACTGCGGAGTAGTCATTCGCATTAGCATCATAGCCAATTTGCGTATAGCCATCAGCGTGCCTGATAAGCAGCCAGCTCTCTTTCTTGCCAAAGCCTCGGGTCCGAACCAATGCGAACGACCCTTGGAGCTTGTGTCCGTCGAGGCGGAATTTCAGCATTCCGGCTGCCAGCCCTTGCTGCATGATGACTTCTGCCTCGGCTCGCTCTGTCACCTCTTCCAACACCCCTTTGCCGATTTCTCGTTCTGGGGTATAGGTGCCTTCATCCCACACCATCACCGGTCCGGCGCCCTCTTGGCCTTCTTCCAACACGCCTTCAAAGTGGCGATACTCCAGCGTGTGGTCGGTGGTGGGCATCGCCAAGCGCTTCAGATGCGGGTCTAGCGTCGGACCCTTGGGGATGGCCCAAGACGGCATCACGCCGCCGATCTCCAGGCGGAAATCATAATGTAGGGTGGTCGCCTGGTGTTTGTGGACCACAAAGACGAGGGGCTGATTGTCTGGATGTTCGCTCATATAGGTCCTCCTGCTCTTGCATGACCATGATCAGCTTGCCGAGAACTATGCCAGCGAGTGCTGCTGCAAAAGCACGGCCAACATGGAGGGTCCCATTCTACGTGCGGCGAGCAGACCAGGTCGTCACCGATTTACCCTCACTGGATTGGGTGCCTCAGTTTGGCAATGACACACTTCCTGGTATTGGGGTCCAGTTGAGCTCCGCTTCGATGCGCCTTCGGTAAACTGTGTCGATTTGTTTTGGCGTCTTGCGGATATATTCCTCTGCTTGTTGTTTGGCGTCTTCTGGTCGGGTTCGCAGGAAGGTGAGTATTTCCTCCACTATTGGCACTCTTCGTTCATGCTGAAACTTCGGAGGCCCGTTTGTCCAGACGACCGCGTCCAGGCCAAGCGATGAGGCCAATCTTCCGATCGTCTCTGCTGCTTGGCCATGGGACGGTCCTGTTGAACTCACGTACCCAATATTCCTTGGGATGTCTGCTGAATTGATCCCTTCCCGGTCGGCAAGTGCACTTTTAGCGGTCTCAAGGTCAGGTACAGTGAACAGGGTCCAAAGGCTTCTTACATCTCGTGGCTTCGTCTGTCCATCCGGCCTCCCAGAGCGCACACGCCTGAGCATACCGAGCATTACGCTCCGCCTGGCGTGCCAAGCGCCTGGCTTCGGCCTGGGGAGACAACGGCGGTTTCCAGGGCCCATCTGGCAGAGGAGTAGGCAAGGAGGCTGGAAGCGCTTCCTCAGGAAGATGGGGTGCCTCCTCGCTCTTTGCCGCGCGCCGCAACTCTGCCAGGCATCGTGCCAGCATGGAAGGGAGCGGGTCGACAAGATTGCGGAACAAGTGAAAGCGATCAAGCACCTGGATAGCCTGCGGTGCCCCTTCCCGAATAGCATCAGCGAACTCGCGGGAGCGATCTCGACTGACCAGACGGATCGTGGGATGCACTTTCAGCCAGCGGGCGACAGTGGCGGACTCCCGATCCGGCAAGAGGTCGAGAATCTGATGGCGTTGGAGATCGACAATGATTGTGCCGAACCACTTTCTGCGGCGGAATGACTACTCATCCAGACCAATCTCCTCAGGTGGGGACGAGGCTGGGTCAGGAAGCTCCATTAGGCGACTCAGGACCGTGGAGGGAGAGGTGATGATGCCCAGTCGCTTGGCCAGCCGCGCTCCTCCTTCGCCACTCGTGGCGCATCCTATCACTTGGACCGCCTGGATCAGCCGAGTGGTCATGCGAGCGGAAGCCCGAGCGAGCGGGTCGAGCCGCGAGGGCTTTGATGCGGCGTGGGCAGGTCGGCGTCGCACAGCGCCACAGAGTGTTGAAAAAGTCTTCCATCACGATCACTGCAAGCTTTCTAATAGTAATCGCTTGGCTCTCTAAATCTCAGACCATCCAACCCCGCAACGAATACAGACTGCATGTTCCCTATGCAAAATAACCGGGCAATACCGCCGAAATGAAGGGCTGCCCCACTTGGTAGAGGTCTCTGTCCCCATCCTCGCTTGCTCAGGAGCCGCTTCAGATTTTGTCCAGCCGCACGCATGAGCGCCTCACAGTTCACTCGCCAGAGCTGCCGGAGCCGAAACCGCCTCATGCCATGCCAGTCTTTGCCTTCTGCAAAGAGCGGTTCAACCCAGACACTGCGTTTGCGGTACGCTTTTCTTGTATGCTTCAGTCGTGTGGTAAGTTCTGACCCGATCCAGATACTCCTCATGCACGCTGCGGCAGAGACTACGGCCTTGGGTACTGGTGGTACATTGGGCTTTGAGCGGACAGTGATTGCAGTCTTTGGCGCGTGCGCGATAGCGGCGTGACTCCTCAGTGGTTTGGCTCTGACAAAAGGACAACTCCTTGCCTGCTGGGCATACGTACATATCGCGGTGGACAGATGCTTAACTGCTCTATCTGCTACGACTGGCAACTCCCTCCAATGATGGGCCATCCAGAGCCATCTCTCTTACTTCCAGGTTTGGCAGTATAGCACGGCCAATGGCACCAGCTTTGCTTGCTCACCCATCAGGCCTTGAGCTATCGGACTCCTGCGGAAACCTATTTCATAGGAGGCAGTCTTTGAAGAACAGGAGGGAGACACGGTAAGGGAGTCTTCTCCAGTGTCTTGCCTTTGGGGTCCACCTTAGATTGGTGATCAGGTACAGAGTCGAGGTCACGGGCAGGGTCTCTCTTTCAAAACTGCTCATTGCTGCATATGCGGGATGACATGAGAGCGGCTGTGGCATCAAAACACCATTGTTTCTCTGGATGACCGAGCGAAATTGCGCGAGGGATCGAAGGTGCGCAAGGGGATTTGATGCTTCGCATATGGTGGGGGCAGCCGTATCAGACCTTCGTTTACTTCGCTGGTGAGGATCGCTTCAACCACCGCCGCTGTGACGGGCGCGTGCATCAGCCCATGTCCGGAAAAGCCAGCGGCATGGACAAGATTGCCCAATTGCGCATCGACGCCAAGAATGGGAATGCAGTCGGGTGTCATTTCATAGTAGCCGCACGTTGTGGCGCGCAACCCGCCACAATTAGCAAGGTCTGGTGCAAAGTGGTCCAGTTCGGCCAGGACTGCATAGCCATAGTTCTCGAGGCCATGTACATGATGAAAATCTGGCGGAATCAGATCCTGGTCGGTGTCAGTGAACGCTGGTTCAGGTTCAGCTTCGTGCGCCCAACCAATCATCAATGATTCCCCGTCAGGACGTGAAAATGCGCCCCGCTCCGGTCCAACCCCATACAGGGTCATTGGCAAAGCATTCCACGCCTCAGCGCTCATGATGGGCCGCGTGGGTTTCAGATAATAAAGAAACCGTTTTACCGGCGAAATAAGCAACTCCATGCCGCCAATGCAGCGGCTGACGCGGGGCGCCCACGCGCCAGTAGCATTGATGAACCAATCCCCCTCAACTGGCCCGGCGGTGGTTTCCAGGCTGAGAATGTGTCCGTCGCGCACCTTAGCTCCTGTGACTTCAACATGCTGCCGTAGCTCGGCGCCGAGTGCTTGCGCCCGCGCAAAGCCACGCGAGTAGATGAGGTCATGATTGAGAAAGCCATCGTGTGGTCCCCAGGTTGCCCCAATAAGCCGCTCGGCCAGAAGATGCGGCCAGCGGCGTTGGACCTCGTGCGGCTCCAGAATCTCAACGGCCACGCCCAGCTGGCGCTGCATCGCCACATAGTCTTGTGCAGCTTGCCACGCCCTTGCTGCCCTGTGCCGGTGTGCGGGTTGCCAGGGTAGCACGGACTGTTCAGGATGCTCGTACAGAAACAAATAGCCGTTTTGTTTGATCATCCAGGGGCGATCATGCTCGGCAGCATGCAAGAGATCGTGAAAGTTCGAGTAGAACCACTCCGCGTAGAGCATCCCAGCGGCTGATTCTGCTGTGCCCCATTGTGCACGAATGCAGGCTGCTGATCGCCCTGATGATCCATTGCCGATCACCGCCTTTTCCAGCGCAATGACGTGAAAGCCTCGCTCTGCAAGCCGGGCCGCAATGAGCGCGCCTGACGCACCACCGCCGATGATGACCGCACGAGCAGTTTTCCCGAACGAGGATGATGAGAATGACATCACCTTACCTCCGGAGCATTCCTGTCTGGGCAAGAAATATACCACAATAGTATTAAAGTACAATGCAAAGGTATTGCAATATTTTACCATTGTTTTTCTAAGACTGGAAGCGTATACTTGAATCAAACCCGGTAGAAGAAGCCACTTTTATGAAGCAGGAGCATATGGGGCAAAAAAGACTTTTTGATCCTGGCATCACAGGGGAAGGACTTTCTCGCCGGAGCAGTGCATCGAGAAAAGCGGAGACGCATTCACAGGGGGATGCCGCCTATGCTGAACTGAAGCGCCGTATCATCCACTGTGAATTAGCCCCAGGGGAACGTATCACCGAAGCACAGCTTGCCAGCGAAACAGAAATCGGCAAGACCCCCATCCGCGAGGCCCTTACGCGGCTGATTCAAGAGGGGTTGGTGGGAAGCATTCCTGGTCATGGGTATGAGGTGACCCCCATTACCCTGGGTGATGTGCAGGATCTCTTCAGCTTCCGCCTGATTGTCGAGCCTGCTGCGGCCCAATTGGCAGCCGGGCATGTCGTTGCCACCGACCTGCGCCGCCTCGATGGGTTGTGCGCTGCTCAGTATTCAATAGACGATGCCGAGAGCGAAGAGCGTTATCTGCACGCTAATTACACGTTCCACGCGACAATCGCCGATGCCGCTGGCAATCGCCGCCTTGCCAGCGCGGTTCGGCGTGTACTCGACGAGAGTGAGCGGCTGCTCCACCTCAGCGCCATCCTCCGTAACCGCAGTGACGAAGTAGCGCGGGAACACAAGGACCTGGTTGACGCGCTGATTGCAGGGGATGGTGAACTGGCGCGACGGATGGCTATTGCCCATATCACCGCATCCCAACGTCTAGTCCTGGATGCCTTGATGACCAGCCCTTCCCTGCTCGCGGTGCATATTGTTCCTCCCCGACCTCTCAGGAGTACCGAGCAAGATGGATGAACCACCCCACACGACTCATTGGGCTGATGGTATCTACGCGCTGTTCAAGACCCATCATGTCGATATGATTTCGTTTGTTCCCGATGCCGGACACAAACGTTTGATTGAGTTGTGCCAGCGTGACACAGCCATGTCCAGCGTGACATTAACCTCCGAAGAAGAGGGTGTTGCCTTTGCGGCAGGAGCCTTTCTTGGCGGCAAACGGGCTGTCTTACTGATGCAATCGAGTGGTGTGGGAAACTGCGTCAACATGCTTTCCTTGCCGCGCGTGTGCAACATGCCGTTTCTCGCCCTCGTCACCATGCGTGGGGAATGGGGCGAGTTTAACCCCTGGCAGGTGCCGATGGGACAGAGCGCTTCGACTGTGCTGAAAGCGAGCGGCGTCATCGTGTATCGGGCCAGCCTGGCCGAAGAGGTCTCTCTTACCGTCGAAGCCGCCATCAAGATTGCCTTTCAGAGTAGGTGCCGCGTAGCTGTGCTGCTTTCACAAAAGTTGATTGGCACGAAGGACTTTGCGGGAGGTGACAAGTGAACACGCTCAACCGGCGCGAGGTGGTGCGCGAACTTCTGCGCGAGCGCGGTGATCTCCTCATCGTGACGGGCCTTGGCTCGCCCGCCTATGATCTTGCCTCTTGCAGCAGCGAGCCGCTCGACTTTCCGTTGTGGGGCGCGATGGGAGGCGCTGCTATGGTGGGGTTGGGGCTGGCGCTGGCGCAGCCACAGCGCAAGGTGCTGGTGTTGACAGGCGATGGCGAAATGTTGATGGGGCTGGGCAGCCTGGCAACGATTGCGTCACAACGCCCCCCTCATTTGCGTATCGTGGTCATCGACAACGAACGCTATTGCGAAACCGGGCAGCAGCGGACGCATACGGCGATGGGCGTTGATCTGGCGTCTGTGGCGGCTGCCTGTGGCTTTCAGCATGTGCGCACTATACGACAGATGGCTGAGCTTGATCTCCTGCGCCAGGATATGTACACGCTGGCAGGTTTGCTATTCAGTGTCGTGAAAGTCGTGCCTGAAGAGTTGCCACGAGTGCTGCCGCCGCGTGATGGTGCGTTTCTTACCCATCGGATGCGCGAAGCGTTGCTGGGTGCAGAACGCGCGTTAGAGGCATGAGCAGAAAACCACGACAACATCTGTGAAACTGCGAGCAACACAATGCAGGCGAAAACAGCGTTTCTACTCAGGAGGAAATGATGTCCGATTTCAAGCTCACCTATGCCAGCATGTTCCATACACCAGAAGAGGTGCATACCCGCTTTGAGTCGGCGCTGGCGCACGTGAAGGCAACTCAGCTTGGCAAGACGCACGCGATGCTGATCAACAATAGGGACGTCTATGCCGAAGCCACTTATGAGAATCGCTCGCCGATCAATCACTCCTGGTTGCTTGGCAACATGCAGGCAGGCACGGCGAAGCAGGCCAATGAAGCAATTGCTGCTGCGCGCGCCGCTTTTCCTGCCTGGAGTCGCACCGACTGGCGCGAACGTATCCGATTGGTGCGACGTGCAGCAGAGATTCTGGAGACGCGCCTGTATGAGTTAGGAGTAGCGACGAGTCTAAATACGGGGAAAACGCGCATGGAATCGCTGGGCGATGTGCAAGAAGGGGCAGATTTATTGCGGGCGCCATGCGAGTGGATGGAGCGGAACAACGGCTATGTGCTGGAGCAAGGGCACGATCCGTTACCGGACTACACCGTCCGTAACCTGAGTGTGCTGAAACCGTATGGGGTATGGCTGGTCATCAGCCCATTCAATTTTCCCATCTCGCTGACGTGTGGACCTACAGGCGCTGCTCTGGTAGCGGGCAATACGGCGGTTACCAAGCCATCGGCGGAAACGTCCTGGATTACGCGCTTGCTCGCCGAATGCTTCCGCGAGGCAGGTTTTCCTGATGGTGTGTTCAACTTTGTGACGGGCAAAGATGACGAGATGGGCAAACTGCTGGTGGATCATCCAGACGTCAACGGCGTGACCTTTACCGGATCGCATACTGTCGGAATGGAGATTTATCGCAAGTTTGCGCAGGGCAGTTACCCCCGTCCCGTTGTACTGGAAATGGGTGGCAAGAATGCAACCATCGTGTCGCGTAGCGCACATCTTGACCATGCGGCGATGGGCATTGTGCGGGCAGCCTTTGGTACTGCCGGGCAGAAATGTTCGTGTACTTCGCGCGTCTATGTCGAAGCGCCTGTGTATGATGACTTGCTGGAGCGTGTGACGACATTAACCAACCAGCTCATTGTTGGTGACCCAACGCGGCGCGACGTCTATGTGGGACCACTGATTCGTGAGAGCGCGTATCGCGCATTCATTGACTACTGCAAAGAGCTTGCGAAAGACGGTCAGACACGGACTGGCGGGGTTACACTGCACGATGGCGAATGGGCACATGGGTTCTATTGCGCGCCAACCGTCGTTACTGACGTGCCGTTCAACCATCGGTTGTGGAAGCACGAGATGTTTGTGCCGCTGGTGATGGTCGGCGAAGTCGACAGCATCGACGAAGCGATAGCATTGACTAACAATACAGTGTATGGTTTGACGAGCGGCTTCTATGGAACAGCCGATGAAGCGCAGTGGTATTTTGATCGTATCCAGGTGGGCACAGCCTACGCGAATCGTCCGCAGGGCGCATCGACGGGGGCGTGGCCTGGCTATCAGTCGTTCGGCGGCTGGAAGGGCAGCGGGGCATCCGGCAAAGGCACCGGTGGTCCCTATTACATCTTCTCCTACCTGCGTGAGCAATCCCAGACATTGGTTGAGCCGAACTGAGGGTATGCTGGCCTTCCTGGCCTATGAGCGCCGGGTGACAAAGCAGGGCAAGCTTCCGCTTGTCTCGCTGGCGCTCTTCCGCTTGCGCCCTACTGCCCGCATTCTGACCAACCTGCTCAGCCAAGTGCTATTCAGCGGTTTGTTGTTCCTGTTTTCTATCTATCCGCAAACCAGCTTACGTTTCACCCCTTTGCAATCGGGGCTGGCCGTGTCGGTGGGCAGCATCGCCTACATCCTCGCTTCCAGTGGGAGTACCGTCATCGCGCGGCGCTGGCTGGGGAATCGCCACCTCTCCATTGCAGCTGGGCTGGTGACGCAGGGCTATCTGCTCCTGCTGCTGGCGGCGTCGGTTCTGGTGGCTCAGTGGGGCGTGGTTCCTGTCTTGATGGCTTTCTTCGTGCTGTGCTTTGGACAGGGCCTGCTGTATACGCCGCTCATGCACACCACTCTTGAAAAGGTGACACATGAGGAGGTAGGGGCCGCGTCAGGGGTCTATACGACGACGATACAAACGTCGATACCTTGGGAATAGCGATCATTGGGATGGTCTTTGTTGTACTGACCACCAGCGATAGCTGTCCCTTGTACGCCTTTGCGCTCACGCTCCTCCTGCTCACGCTCCTCAGCCTGGGTATCCTGCTGCTGGTACAGATGCTGGAGCCGCGCCGACCCAGGGCGGGGAGCGCATCACGATAAGCGACTCCGCAGCCAGCCTGTGACGGAGTTCTCATACCAACTGGCGTTCTAACAGGCAAACCTAAAATGCGGGAAGTAGGTCATGGAACGGAGGCGTTCAGGGGCTGCTTCTAACTGTCGGAGTCCGTCACCGACCCTCTCAATCACGTCCTCCAGCGCTGACAGCGCCAGATTCGGCAACTGCTTTTCGCGGATGTCTTCCCACACGTGTTCAACAGGATTGAGTTCTGGGCTGTAGGCGGGCTGCGGGATCAGCCGCATATTGTCAGGCACCGCGAGCGCTTTGGCGCCATGCCAGCCCGCTCGATCCACCTGCATGACGATAAAGTAGTCGGCAAAGGTTTGACTGACATGCTCCAAGAACAATTGCATCATGGCCGTGTTGGCTGTTGGCAGCACCAGGGAGGTCATTTTTCCCTTCGGCTGGGGCGACCGCAGCATACACGTAGGTGGACTCGCGCACGATTTGCCGGGGAGCGCAGGGGCGGACTCCAGGCGGAGCCCAGGCTCGTCTGGGGATACTGACCCGGCCAAAGCGACCTTCGTCTTCGGCCATCTTCAACACGGGTCGCTGAGCCTCGGGGGCACGAGTGGCGACGGCGGCTTGGACCGTCTCCGCAACGTTTTTTAAATGCAGCTTGTTCTGCGGGATCGGCTTTGGGGTGGACGGGGCGTGAGACCAGTTTGCGCCAGCCATGACGGTCGAGCAAGCGGTAGATGGTGCTTTCTGCCACCTCGCGGCCCACCTGCGCTTCAAACGCCTGCTTGATCTCAGTTGCGGTGGTGATAGTCCCAGCCTGGGCCTGCGCGAAAAAAGGGGCCAAGAAGTGCTGCTCTTGCTCCAGCGTCAGATACTGATAACGACGTCCCCCTTTGCCTGGTGTTTCCACCGCTGCCACGCCCCGCCGATTGGAGGCCGAGATCACGTGATGCACCGTCGTCCTGGACACCCCACAGTGCTTGGCAATCTGCCAGGCTTCGCGCGGATCAACGAGTGCATTGTAGATGATGAGCCAGCGTTGGCGGCACCAGGGGCGCGGATCGTGTTTCCACCGACGGGTCTCAGGGAATCAGCCCACATACCAAAACGTGCAGCTAGACTCGGACGCCACGATCTGGTATCCTGCGCGAGACAAGAGAGCCGTTTGACCCCGTGAAGGGAGCGCCGCGATGGAGGCAGCAGCATACCGGGCAGCCAAGATGCAGGTGGTGGAGCACATGCTCCAGGGGCAGCCCTGGCACGAAGCGGTGGCCGCTGCAGGGCTGCAGATCAGCCGTTCTACCGCCTACCAACTCCTCAAGCGGGTGTGTACCGAAGGCGAAGCGGCCTTGACCGATGGACGGTATGGGCATCCCACGAAACTCCGTACTCCTGTGCGGCAGTGGTTGGAGGGCTACTGGCAGGTTCGGCCTGGCGCCACCTGTCAGGAAGCGCAGGCAGCCCTGCCGGCTGCATCATCGCCTCGATGAACTGCTGGGTGAACACGCCGCCCGACACGGCGATATGCGCGCTGCCCACGCTGGCCTTGAGCGCCTGCTGCTGTTGTGGAACCGCCACCATCGCATCCACCTTCCTTTCTATGCTGGCTGGCGACTAAAG
>CAZFWN010000200.1:0-10199 GCA_964522745.1 uncultured Ktedonobacterales bacterium | reverse complement strand
CAAGGCCATACTTTCGGAGTGACCGCCGCTCTTCACGCGAGGCCACCTCTTCATGTGCCTGCATCCCTGCCTGCATGCTGTAGGTGATCGGGCGGATACGCGGCAGGCAATAGCGATAGAAGACCACGCGCGGGCAATAGGTCCATTGCTTCAAGTCGGTCACTTGCAGGTAGGGGCGCTCATGAGGCAGCCGTAACGCGCTCGACATCGGGATCTCCTTGCTCGATCACGCGCTGCTGCTGCCACATAACCTCGTTGATCGGCAGCAGGCGCACTTTTGCCGCTTTCTTTCCCAGGATGTTTTGCACTTTGAGCAATAGCTCGCGCTGGAGCGTCTGGTTTAATTCCCCCAGGAAGGCGCTCCACTGCACCCGCTCCAGGCCATAGTCCAGGCAGGCATCGGATACGCGGGTGCGCGTCCGATCATCGGGGATGTCATAGATGAGCAGGCAGCGCATAGCCACTCCTCTCTTCTGAGAGTCATCTCACCAGCTTGTGATAAAGGGAAGATAGATTTCGCGGTCACGGCGCACAAAGGTGGCAAGATGCCGGGCCTGGCATTGCAGGATAAAGCGCAGCGCCTGTCGTTTGCCCTCGTAGAGTTCTGTGCTTTCCAGGCGCTCCTTGACCTTCTCGATAATGCGTTTGCGCGTCGCCTGGTCAAGCAGCCCCGTTTCCTCATGCTCGATGGCAAAGCCGCGATTGACCAGGCCAATCAGCGTGCGGTCTACCACCGTTTGCCGGAATTCTTCAATGAGGTCCAGAACCAAGCTCGGCTTGCCGGGTCGGTCCGCGTGCAGAAACCCGCCATACGGATCCAGCCCAGCCAGGACAAGCGCCTGCTCGACCTGCGCGTAGAGGACGCCGTAGCCGTAATTGAGCGCGGCATTAAATGAATCCGTTGCTCCCCTGGTTTCGCGCCCCGGCCAGTGCAACTCCTGCGGGATCACCCGCTTGATCGCTCCCCAGTAATGGCTGGCGGCTCGCCCTTCGACGGACAGCAGGTGATCGCGCGCGTCAGCGATCTGCCTGGCTTTCAGTTTTTCTGCCTCGGCCAGATGATCGCCCAGTTCCGCAGCCACCAGCGTCAACTCTTCAAAGAGCGCCGGGTCTGTTTCTTTGCGATACTTGCCGATATAGCGGATGAGCGATCGTTGATTTTCGAGCTTCCCTTTGACAAAGGCCATCGCCAGGGCAAAGCCGCGCTCGTCCTCAAAAGCGCCCAACTGCGCGCGGCGCGTTAGCACCGTGCCAGTCAGGCCGGCGGAGTAGAGGCCGGCCAGGCTGCGCCCGCTCGCGCTGATAAAGTGAATTGGGATGCCTTCTTCGGCGCAGACCTGCACGACATCACTGCTGATAGCGACGCCGTTATCGACAATAATGACTTGCTGGAGATGGATGATGGGCGCCTCGCTGATGGTCTTGCCTTCCCGCGAGAGGCGCAGCCGCCCCTGGTGTTTGCCCAGAAAAAGCCCCTTGCCTTCGACGATCAGATCCATGATTGTTCCCCTTTCACCCCTCGATCTGATACCAGCCATCGCCTTTCACGCAGTTTTTGCCGACATGGACGATCTCTCCCCAGACCAGCAGTTCGCGCAGCGCCGGCGTGAGCGCGCCGGTAAAGGTGGCTGCGCCGACAAAGCCGCCGATGGGCAGCGCCCGCTGCTGCCGGCTGGAGTAGCTCCTGGTATCTACCCATCTGGCTTCGCTGCCGGCCATCTGGAGGTCCGCCGCCTCCGCGACAGCACGCCAGCGCCCAGCGGGCCTTGTTGATTCTGCTGCCGACTGCTGCGCCATGACAGGAGCGTACTCGTGTTCCAGCGCGTCGAGGCGCTCGGCCAGGCGGCGGATCAGCGCGCGCGGCTCTGGCTGATGCACCAGCGCGCCGTTCTCCGTTAGTCGCGTGGGCGTCAGGAAGCGCAGCGAAATACTCTCCGGCGAAAGCGCTGCCGCCCGCGCCGCCACGTCCGCGCTGGTGATTGCCAGTTCGGGCGAGCGCACCTGCTGCTTGTTGCGCTCAAAGAGTGTCGTCTGCTCCCCGCTGAAAGGATGCAGCGCCTCGATACGCTCTAGCGCAAAGCGCCCGCGCCGCCCGCGATGCTCGCGCAGGGAGCGCCCCAGCCCGTTCCGTTCCATCACCTGCGCCGCCAGCACCACATAGGGAAAGAGCTTGCCGGCGCTGCCGATCAGTGTCAGCCCGAACGTCACCTGCTGGCCGCCCTCCAGGCGTAGCCCCTCAATATCCTGCCCGGCAGCCGCGATCAGCGGCGGGCGCACCACGAACGGGCGCGGGATGTCGCGCCCGCGCGGAGACTCATCGCGCAGCGGAGCCACCAGCGCGCTCACCGGACAGGTCTGCACCAGCGGGCAAGACGCGCATTCCGGCGCATCCTGATTCACGCAAAAGCGGTTCCAGAGCGCCTGAAACAGCGAGCCACGCAGCGCGCTCCCCGGATGCTGCTCCAACTCCAGCGCCTCCGTCGCCTGAATGGTATAGCGCAGATGGTAAGCGGTGAGGTTTCCTTCCATAACGCACTCCTTAAGATAAGGGATAACTCTATTTCTATCGGACGAGACCCCGTTCATATCGGCTATATCCCCGGCTGGATTGGGCAAGGCGATATGGCAGAACAACATGATGCGCGATACGCTCCTTGCCAAATGTGACCCGTTTGGGACTGTAAATGTCGGCATGCTCGAAGGTCATGCTATGTGCACAATCATCCAATAGTTGAAGTGTCCCATCTATGACAAAGTCTGTGCTGTCGCGTGTGATCTCGGTAAAGGCGTTGCCAGGCTCATCAATTCTGCTGGGCAAGCTGGTGATCTGTACAAAGCTGCCGCGCTTGCCAAAGTAGTTGATCGCCAGCAGCGTTTCACTGAGCCAGGCTGGCGCTTCCCCCTGTGAGGAAGTGAATGCAAGCTGCAATGATCCGCCAAACTGCACAAATTCCCGGTAGGCGATAGTTGGTGCAAAAGGGAAATGCCCCACTTCAAGCGCTTCGGCAATTTCCGCCTCGCGGGCATCCCCGCTGCCCAGGCGGATTGGACGTCGTATCTTCGCAAAGCTTTTAACAACAACAATGTGTTCCGGCAGCGCCAGGGAGACGCGCAGATCACGAATCTGCGGAAAGCGCCGCTGTCCCTCGGCCAATCCTGCGGTCTGAATGGAGGCGCTCAGCAGCGCCATCTTGATTGAGAACGCCGTTGGAGCAATGAGCGACTTGCCCCCTGATGTGGTCGAGTTGGATGGGCGCAAGGAAAAAAGGGCTGCCGGGTCATAGGTTGCTAAGGTCCAGGTCATATGGCCTCCCAGAGTGGCAAAGCAGGGTAGGGTGAGCGATCAACCTGCCGACACCCACCCCGTACCTGTTGTTCAACAAGTTAGCGCGCAACTGCCAGCGCAGCAGGAACAACCTCATCAACGAGTGTGCGCATATGTCCAGCGAAATCGCTCAGGGTGTCAAATTTCTCTGGTGTCACGACCTGCGTGCTGCCGTTCAGCGCCTTAGCGATTGCTTCTGCCTGAGTGCGATAGGCGTCATTATCTTCGCGCCCCCCTGCTAGAGGGCTGACTATCGGGGCAGGCACAGCGCCGCTGCTGCTGCGGGTAACGATGCCCTCCAGAGCGACCAGATGAGGGAGTTGTGTGGTGCGCATCGCTCCATTGAGTTCCAAGAAGGTGTGCATCACACTCTGGATCAATGCTCTGGCGCGGCGCCCGCGTTCAGCTTCATCAACGACATAGGTTTGGGAAATATCGTTGTACCCGATTCGCCCCAACTCCAGATGACAGACCATCGCATAGACGCCGCTGGAGGCTGGCCGGTGAAAGATCGCCTGGCCGAGATTAGAACCTTCCTTCTCGCGCGCGGCGGCGTCGTTTGCCACCTTTTCCTTGTCACGCTCGGCATACTTGACGTGGAAGTAGCTCTCGCTCTTCACCAGCGCAGGCACGCCAACCACCCAACCGAATTCCACCACTGATTTGCGCGGGAGCGAGCGTCCGCCAGCGGTAATAAGAATGCCGGCGGTATCATCCATCGCGCATTTCTGAAGCAGCGCGGAGAGGGCTTCTCGGTCACTCTTGGGCATGCTTTCGATCCAGGCGCTATCGGCGTTGATGCGGTTGGCATCAAAATGGTCGCAGCCACCACAGAGCGGTAGCCCTTGCTCACGAGCCAGCTTAAAGAAATGCTGCGCCTGGATATGCTTGAGCATATCGCCAGAAATCGCGTTGACATTGTGCATGCGCCCATCAGCGCCAATAATATCGACCATGCGGGTCTGAATCTGGTTGCCCTCGCCGCCCTCGTTGTTGAGGTTGTGCATATCAATCGTTGCGCGGGCCGAAATGGAGATTGAGGCAATGTTCATGGTCATGATTGTTGTTCCTTTCGCTCTCTACAAACACGCTCAAGTGCTAGATGCTGTCTGCGCTGTTATTGGTCCTCGCCCGTTTCTTGGGCCTCCTGGTCGCCCTCTTCTGTTCCTTCTGGCGCTTTCTCTTCCTGGATACGTGGGTCGCGCGCGTAGCCATAAGCCACCAGCATCTTGCAGATCAAGTCTGAGGACTTATAATCGTCGATCAGCTTGACGATCTCCTTGATATGGCTCGTTTGTACCGCTGCACGCCGATTGCGGGCCAAGGGTGCCAGCGATCCCTTTGCAAGCCGCTCGGCAATGCGCGCGTTTTCGGCGTTATAGGACTGCAAAAAGGCGCTGAGCGCCGCGATAAAATCCTCTGGATAGGCTGCGGCCCGCAGGAGTTCCTGTCCCAGCCCATAGCGCACCTCGAAGGGGTAGCCTGATTCGCGTGCGGCCTGATATTGAGCAGTTACCGTTGCCCGCCGGATGGCCGCAGCGATCTCCCGAAAGCCTTCATTCTCCAGGATTGGGCTGAAGGTGCGCTGTTCTTTTCCTTGTGCCATGAGTTGCTCCATTCCTTCCGTTGTGAATTGGCTCGCCCATTGTTTGCGCTGGCGCTTTGCCAGATAGTAGTCGCCATAGAGCGCGGCGAACTCAAAGAACCGATAGCTATCGTGCCCTGAGAGGAAATCACGATAGCGCCGCAAGAGTTCCAATTCCTCTGAGCCTTCGTCTCCTTTCACTGATTTGATGCTGGCGATCACTTTGCTATGCTCTTCAAGCAACCTATAGATTGCTGATGCAGCTTGAGCGCTCGTGATCGGTCCTAGCCAGTTGGGTAGATTGATAGCTGCCAGGTTCATTGTGGCGTAGGCCGAACCCATATCTTTGTAAAAGGCGATGTCAAAGCCGCGCCCAATATCCGTAATCGTGGGTTGCCCGCCAAATAGAGCGAGTAGCGGATCATCTTGCCTGCCGGCATTGATCGCTGCTTCGAGATACTCGACCAATTTCTGGGTGAATTGCAGCGCTGCCAGAATGTCAAGCTTTACGGCTGTATTGGCGTAAAAAGTGTCGCGGAATCTCCTCATCACCTCCCGCAAGGCCGAAACCTCAACATTCATGGGATGCAAGATATAGGTCTTGCGATCTTTGCTTTTGGTAATCATCAGCGGCGCGGCAATAGTGAAGAAGCCCGCAAACTTGAAGAACTCGGTGAGCCAGAAGCCATCCAGGTTGCCAATGCCAAGCCCATTCGCTTTGGGGGTATTCCCACCTTTTCCGCTTGCCGCGTTCACCACCTGCAATAAGGTCACATCTCCCTTGCCGGATAGCCGCCCCTCTTTGACAAGCGCGTTCCATCGCGCAGCAGCGGCCTCTGTCGCGTTAGGGTGCTGGGCGAATGCCTCCAGCACCAGCGCCAGATTTGCCTGGAAAGTTATTGTGTCCTGAGCCTCCCATTGCAGGCAGAGGCCGTTATAGGCGTCTGCAACCTTGAAATGGTTCAGGCACACGTATAGGCCCAGATCGGGATCGGGCGGTGAGCCAATTGAAGCGAACTCTTCAGCCTGCGGGTTTGCCCGATAGCGCTTGCGGTCTGCGGGGCTGAGTTTCTTCAGTTGGGCAAAATACGTTGCCTTGAGTTCCTGCTGCTCGTCATACGGAAAGCCATCGACAGGCTTTGCGGCGCTGGCAGCTTTATCTTTCTCTTTTGGCCTCTTCACCAGCTTTTTGCCGCGCCCGACCACAAATGACTCGGAGATTGCTGCAATATCGGCCATCTCAATCGAAGAGTGCAGCAGAATCTCGTAGTAGCCGCCCCGATCTTTGATGGTAACGTTTGTATCAGGGCGCTCCAGCTTTATCAGCCAGGCCCGCAGCACTTCCGCCAGCCCTACCGCTTTGAGCGCATCAGCCGGAGTATCGGTATCATTGTCGGAATAGAACCGTTGAGGCATAAACAACTCCTTTGTTACCACTCTTTCTCTGCGCGCTGGTCGCAGAGGCGGAGCGCGCGCACATGCACAAATCCCAGCCAGGTAGCGAGCAGTTCGAGCCTGGTATCGTAGCCTGGCTTGAGGAGCCAGACATCGGGTACTGTTCCTGCCTGGAGTTCACTCAGGTTGAGGCCGGGAAGATCAGTTGGCAGGCGGCAGGCGGCCAGGACTTGTCGCAGTATGTACTCGGCGCTTTGGTCCCATGCCGCCGCTTCATAACTAGCGGCAGTTGGCGCGTGATGCCGCGCAATGGCGCTCAGGGTTGCGCGAGTAAGCGCCAGTCCACTCAGCTGCTGGTCAGCAGCAAGCCCCTGGGCGATGCGCTGCCCGATGAGCATTGTGCTTGCCATCACACTGGCGCAGGCGTGCTGCGGCAGGCGCTTCCTGGTTAGCATCCCTTTCAGCGCTTGCTCCTCCTTCCAATCCGATAAGCCATCGGTCTTTGCCAGAAACTCGCGGCCCGGCTGGATGCTATACCCACTGCCATGCTTCTGAACAAGCAACTCCTGCCACTCGCGCGCCCACTGCTGCCAGCCTTGGCTGAGTTTGCCGATGTCATGGCAGGCAATCGCCAGGCGCACCGCTTGATCAATGCGTCCTGGCGGCAAGGACATCTCTTTCTCTAGCCTGGCTGCTACCCAGGCCAGTTCGCGCTGAACGCTCCAGTCATAGGCGCGCATCAGGCCGCTGATATGCTCGACGTAGCTGCGCTGGGTTCTTTTGCCAAAGTGTGAACCTGCCCCTTTTTTCTTCGTTGGAGAACTTTCCCAGCATGTCGTGCTTGCGTCCTCCTCCAGCAAGAGCCGGAAGCCAAGCTCTTCATCATAGGTTGCCAGTTCTGGCGGCAAGGCCACACGGAGTGCCAGCGGAATCTGGCTGGCATTCGTAATGGCCTGCCAGGTGTAAACTGGCTCGCGGTTGCTATCCTCCTCTTCTGTGCCTTTCACATCGCCGCCAGCAACGAGTTGCTTCATCACCCAGCCAGGCGCGTTGAATCCTAATGCCTGGTGTCGCTCGTCGAGATTTTTCCACGCCCCCATCAGCGCACGCGGGTGCAACCCAAAGCTTTCCCAGGCGAACGGTTTCGTCGTAATAGCCTCTTCTGGCTTGCGATGGATGAGGACTGCCACTTGCCTGACGTTGCGGATAAGTTCGCCTTCTTTTCCCTGCTCGTGTGTCGCCAGCACCTCCATAATGGTCCGTTTGATCTGCCCTACATTCCGTTTGAATTGCTCAAGCATTCGCTCATCTTCTACCGTATGCACCGCATCGATGAGCGCCTGTTCCTGCTGAAACCCAAAGGGGAGCAGTGACTCACCACTGGCCTTGATCATCAGCGCCAGATGCTTCCAGGTTGACTCGCAAATCTCAGGGTTGTAGGGACGATAAGACACCTGCCCATCATCGCGCGGAGCGATGGGATAGACCATGACTTCACCTGCCTGCTGTTGGAAGCGCGCACACCGGCCAGCGCGCTGGATGAGGCTATTAGCCGGAGCCAATTCGGTATGCAGGACACCAGCAGAAATATTCAGGCCCACCTCCACGACCTGCGTTCCTACCACAATCGTATCTGGCCCCAGGAATTGCCCATCACTCCATTGCTTGTCGCCGAGCCACTCTTCCAGATGTTCACTCTTGGTCTGCCGATCTCCAGGTGTAAAGCGGCTGTGCAGCAAAATAAGCTGGGGTGCATTTCTCGGTTCGCGCTGTTCCAATGCAGCGCGCAGCCGGAGGTAAATGTCCTGTGCCCGCGCTACTGTATTGCATACTACCAGCGATGCGCCTGCCCCGCGTTCCCGCGCCTCATCATGGGCTGCCAGAATCGCTTCGGGCGTCATTGGATCCGTAGCCTGGCGGATCATCCGCGAGCGCCCGCGCATAATGCTAGCGAGTTCTTCAGCGTCTTCAACACGCACAATCTCGGCATTGAGCAGCTTGCCGAGCTGCTCAAGCAGTTTTGTAGAGAAGGTCGCGGTCATCAGCACAAAGCGGCTCAGCCCCGCGAGCAATTGCAGCATTGCCAGGGTGGTCATACGCGCGCCGTTGCTCTGCTCATCGAGCGGATACAGATGGAACTCATCCAGGATCAAATAGGAGCCAACCGCCGCGCCAACATTCAGGTTCGCCTGCTTAAAGCCAAGCGTGTAGGGCGTGCCAATAAAGCTGGCAAGTAATTGATCAATAGTGCAAAAGGTGAGCGGCGATTCAAACCTGGGGTCTTCGGGCGTCTCGCCGGTTTGAATAGCTGGCACCTTGACGCCTAACTGTTTGACGTAGCGATCAATGAGCCGGGTTCCACGCTTCCGGTCAAGCCGCGAAAAGTAATCATGGAATTCTCGCTCAAATTGAGTAGCCAGGACACGCATCGGCACGGCATAGCGACAGGTCAGCGGCAGAGGCGCGTCGGGGTTATACTCATCTTCGCTGAAATGGTTCAGATTGTCGAAGTAGGGATACAGGGCGGCGAGCGTCTTTCCTGCTCCTGTTGGAGCCTGAACGATCACATTTTTTCCTGCCATCAAGTGCCGATAGACACGTTCCTGGTACGGATAGAGGTTATCCATGTGTGGTTACTCCTCTCCCAACAGATCATCGAGCAGCGTCTTGTCTGGCCCATCGCCCGCAGCTTTGGTGAAGGCAATGCCATACAGCCGTGCCAGCCGCCGCGTCTCAGTCATCAGTTCTTCTTTGAGCGAGAGTGGCTCTAGCACTTCGCACTCAGCACCCCAGCCGCGAATCCAGGGGCGAATTTCAGTGATGTCGCCAATCTCTGCTTCCCAGATCAGGCCCGCTGGTGTTTCGGTGATGGTTTCGCTTGGATGCCAGCGCGTTTCGCGCACCCGCTTGCTCACAAACTGACTAAAGCGCAGTTTGACCTGAGCAGATTCTCCATCACCATACATGACGCCCCAGGCGCGGCGCAGCAACGCCGGTCCATCAAAATCTGGCTCTATTTCAAACGTCTGGTCGGTTAGCTCGGCAGAGCGCACTCGCTCTAGTTTATAGGTGCGCAAGGCTCCTGGCGGGTCGCTGTAGCCAATGAAGTAGAGAGTACGACCAATTGCCGATGGCTCAAGAAGGTAGGGAGCGAAGGTGCAGGTATACGGGTTGAGGTGCGGAGGCTCGTAGTGCAGCCGCACGGTACGCCGAAGCTCCCATCCCTGGCTCAAGGTGTCGAATGTTTTTGAGAGATTAGCACGAGTCGCTTCCGGCTGGGTACGCTGAGTGACGATGGCTTCCAGATGTGGCCGGAGCGGTTCTGGCAACACTGTGATGAGCTGGAGAATCGCTGAGTTGATAGAATCGTTGTGCTCATCATGCTGCTGGCTCAACAGCCGCGCAGCCGCATAGAGCGCCGCTCCTTGCGCGTAATCAAGACGTAGTGGAGGCAGTGTCACTCGGCTTTCTGGATCAACCTGCCAGGTAAAAGTAGATGGCCTCCAGAGCGGCACCCGACCTGTCCCACTCAGTTCTTGAATATCGCGCATGGCCGTATCTTCTGAGATGCTCAGCTTTTGAGCGATCTCGCTGGTTCGCCACTGCCGTTCCGGCTGGCTGAGAAGCAACCGTTCTAAGTCGTTTAGGCGTTTCGCGCGTCCATATCCATCTTGTGTTGGCACCGCATTCCCTCCCATATGAATTGGTCTGTTATATCAGGCTTCGCTTAAAGAATAACAGATGACTTCCGCAGGGAATGCGGGAGTTTTTCTATCTTTGGTTATTTTCTAAAAATTGGTGTTTTTCTCCTGCCACTAGAGCATGTTCCCATCTCAGGAGCTATTTTCGATGGGGTGTCTGAGCAGTTTGCTTGGGAGAGGATAAATAGAGGCA
>CAZFWN010000199.1:7117-10223 GCA_964522745.1 uncultured Ktedonobacterales bacterium | reverse complement strand
GCGGGTTGGGACGAGGACGCGGGCGGCCCGTCCTGGCCCGCGATGCGTCTATGACGTGGCAGACTGCTGCACAGCTATCAAAGCCCCAGACTCCTCTTGCCAGGCTTCTACCCACGAGCGCAGCCGCGCGCCGCCGTCTTTGGGTGGTGAGGAGACGGTGTGCCAGGCCAGGAAACTCTGCCCATCATCGCCGATGAGCAAGAGGCCATCCATCCCTTTTGAGCGTTTGATGACCTCGATGGCCTGCCTGGGTGTCTGGACGATGGGGCTGCCGACATTGAGCGAGGTGTTGACCGAGACCTCCACGCCGGCCCGTTTGCCCATTGCCTTGAGATAGGCATAGGTGAACGGATCAGTCTCTTCGCGCACAATCTGCAAGCGGCTGGTGCCGTCTTTATGAATGACGGCTGGAATCAGGGCGAGGCTTTCGGGCCGCGCCGGGGCGGTCAGCACCATATAGTTGTAGGCGTTGTAGTGGTCATCGGACGCCCCTTCCGCCAGGTCAAAGAGGCGGGCCGCCGCTTCGTAAGTGAGCATGGGAGCCAGCGGGCGGATGAGTTCGCGGAATTTCACCTGGGCATTCAGATTGGCTCGTGTGTGCGGATTGCAGGGGTTAGCGAGGATCGAGCGATGCCCCAGCGCGCGCGGCCCCGTCTCGGCCATCCCCTGGAATAAGCCCACAATGCCATCTTGCGACACCACAAAGGCCAGCAGATCGGCGATGTGCTGGCGCTGCGCGGCATCCTGCGTGTTTCCAAGGGGAAGATAGGCGATCTCCGCGTCAGCATCCAGCGCTTCCTGGATGTCGGCAGAGGCCGGGGCGAGGCCGCAGTAAAAGGCATGCTGCAACGATGGACCTGTTTGGGCGCCGCCGGCGAGCGCAAAGGCATAGGCCGCCCCCATCGTCACGCCGGTATCGCTGGGCGTGGGAGGAACCCAGAGGTGCAGGCGGGTATCCTGCTGGCCCAGATAGCCCTCGTAGTAGCCGGTATCAAACTCCTGCAAGAGCCGCATATTGGCGATACAGTTGAGCGCGCACCCGCCGGTGAAGATCAGTTTATGGCTGCCCGTCGTTTGGATGAAATGGCGCACGATATGGAACATCACGTCCTCGAAAAGCAGTTGAACCGCGGCCGCTTTGTCCACCCGGTCCTGCGTGATGTCCGCGTGCTTGACATCTTCGACGTTGAGGATGGCGTCGGGGTTCCACATCTCTGAGAAGGGAATGGGCTGGCCCAGAATTTCGACCAGCTTTGGCTTGTAGGGTCTGTACCACCCCTCGATATGCCAGTTCGCCAGCGCCCGGTTGAGATAGAGTTTGCCCTCAGGGGCCAGGTAGACCAGCTGGCGCAGTTGCAGGTAATAGGGATTGGTGGCTCTGCTGCTGTTGCCCCAGGCGGCGGCGCCCATATAGCGGCCCTCGCTGCTGAGCAGGGGCCAGCCGCCCAGGGTGGAACTCAGCGTGCCATAGAGCATGCCCAGGGAGTCATAAAACCACTCGTTGCGATAGACACATTTGAGGCTGCCGTTCTGCCCTACATAGAGGGAAATGGCGCTCTCATCGCCGAAGCCATCGATCACCGCAACCATCACCGGATCGGGATCGGCGCTGAACGGCGAGACGGCATACGAGAAATAAGCGTGGTTATCGTGATGCGGCATCATGATCATGGGGAATGGCTCCGGCAAGCCAAGCTGCTGGCTGAGACGCGCTGGCGTGCTGAAGGCGATGCGCGGATCAAATTTACTGCCGATGTTTTGTTTGATGCCGGCCAGTGCTGCTGGTTTGAGCAATGCCAGGGACGCTGGAAGCTCATCAAACGCGGTGCGCAGGAGGTTGGAGACAAACTTGGGGAAGTTGAACGTGGTCAGGCAGGCGTGGATGTCTTTCACCTGGAGGTTCATCTGCTCCATCTGGGCCAGCAGCGATTGGACGGCTAACTCAGGATAGCGCGAGCAGTGCTTGATAGCGCTGAAGCGCTCCTCCTCGTTGTTATAGAGCAGGCGAACACCGCCGGTTGGGGAAACCTGAACCAGCGCCACCCCGGAGTTATGCACGCCAGAACCGATGCCCAGCAAATAGACGTCCTCGCCGGCGCGCAGTTTCTCTTGCAGAGCAGCGAGGCGTTCCCGCGCGTAGCGGCTGGAGAAGGGATAAAAACGCTTCTGCCTGGTATATACCTTGAGCATGGAGGAAAGAGAGCGAGCGAAGAGATTGCCGACGTGGGGATGAGACGGACCATAGCTGCCAAAAGTGCCGCCCATGTGTTCTCCTCTTTGTCCTGCTTCCTGCTTCGTTGTTCCGATCACCAACTATCAGAAGGGACTGCGAGACCCCTGGGAATGTGCCCGCTAGGAATAAACGTGGCTGAGCATCAGTTTTGTTGAGCGCTTTCAGGCGCCTGCTCGCCGGTCTTGATATGCTCCTTGAAGAACGCCAGCACGCGCTGCCAGGAATCTGCTGCTGCGGCCTCGTTGTAGTTCCCGCGCTGGTCGTTGAAGAAGGAGTGTTTTGCGCCGGGGTAGATTTTGATGTCGTGGGGGATGTTGTAGCGGTCCAGTTCGACGTCGAGCGTCTCGCCGGGTTTGGTGGTGAAGTCGCCGGTTGGATAGGAGCCAACGACGGGGCAGAGGCGCTCCACTGCTTCCAGTGGGCGCGGATTATTGGCATAGTAGGGAGCGATGGCTTTCAGCCGGTTATCGGTGCAGGCCCAGGCGATAGCGAACGAGCCGCCCAGGCAGTAACCAACCGCGCCCAGCCGCTCGCCATCAACATCTGGCTGTTCAGTCAGGAAGGTCAGCGCCGCTTTGAGGTCGCGGATGCCGCTGTGGTCGAGCGAGTTGAGCATCATGCCACCGATGAAGCGCGCCATGCAGACGGCGCGGTTCTGGTTGCTGAAGAGATCAACCGCCAGCGCCGCGTAGCCCTCGTTGGCGAAGCGCCGGGCAATATCCTTGATATTCTCGTTGAGGCCGTAGACCTCATGGATGATGACGACGCCCGGAAATGGGCCGGCTCCCTCCGGGCGCGCCAGATAGGCATCGCGCCGGGCAGAACCAGTGGGGAATGAGGTGGCTGCTGTGGTGATACTCATCGATGCTCCTT
>CAZFWN010000199.1:5518-7017 GCA_964522745.1 uncultured Ktedonobacterales bacterium | reverse complement strand
ATGAAGCTGGCATACCAGCGCCCGCTCTCTTTGAGGATGCGGCGCTGGGTCAGGTAA
This sequence comes from uncultured Ktedonobacterales bacterium, assembly GCA_964522745.1. Taxonomy (GTDB): domain Bacteria; phylum Chloroflexota; class Ktedonobacteria; order Ktedonobacterales; family DATBGS01; genus DATBHW01. The sequence goes on along the minus strand of CAZFWN010000199.1, from coordinate 6,960 downwards.
TCGACATAGATCAGGCCAAAGCGTTTACTATAGCCATCCACCCACTCGAAGTTATCCAGCAGCGACCAGGCGAAGTATCCAGCGACGGGGACGCCAAGCCGCAGGGTATTTTCAAGGATGCCCACATGCTCGCGCAGGTAGTGGGCGCGCCGCTTATCAGGCACGTAGTCGCGCCCGTCCCATTGGTCGTCAAAGGCGGCGCCGTTCTCGGTGACGAGCATGCTGCGCGGGGCATAGTCTTGATGGATGCGCAGCAGGATGTCAGCCAGACCCTTGGGGTAGATTTCCCAGGCCATCTCCGTATAGCTGGCGCCAGGAACCGGGGCGACATACTCGTAACGCTCGGCAGCAGAGTGATGGTCTGTTGCCGGGCCGGGCGCTCGTCGTGGCTGGCGTGCCCGGATGACGGCGCGGGAGTAGTAATTGACGCCCAGAAAATCGAGCGGGGCCGAGATGAGCGCCATATCCTCGCTTTCAACCGGAGGAGGCGCGACAGCGAGGTCGGCAAATAAGTGTTCTGGGTAGCTGCCCCGGAAGAGCGGGTCGAGCAGCCAGCGGTTGTGCAGCCTATCAACTCGCTCTACGCCCTGCATGGTTTCTGGCCGGTCATCTGCCGCGCTGACTGGTGTGAAGTTGAGCGTGATGCCAACGCGGGCGCCGGCAGCGGCATGAGCGCGGATGCGCGGGGCAGCCAGGCCATGCGAGAGCAGGAGATGATGCGCCGCCCTGACAGCAGATGACATCTCTTGCAGGCCGGGCGCGTGGATGCCCACTCCGTAGCCGAGATAGGCGGAACACCAGGGTTCATTGTGGGTGATCCACCAGCCGACCCGGTCTCCCAGGCGCCGGGCCGCGATCTCCGCGTAGTCGGCGAAAGCGAGCGCGGTGTCCCTTGCCGGCCAGCCGCCGCGCTTTTGCAAGGCCAGCGGCAAATCCCAATGGTAGAGCGTTGCGACGGGCGTAATGCCATGCGCCAGCAGCGCATCGACCAGTCGGTCATAGAAGTCAAGGCCGCGAGTATTGACGGCGCCCCGGCCTTCGGGCAGCACGCGGGGCCAGGAAAGCGAGAAGCGATAGGCGTTCAGGTTGAGCCGGGCCATCAGCGCGACATCCTCTGGCATACGGTGGTAGTGATCGGCGGCGATGGCTCCCGTTTCTCCCTGGTGGATGGCACCCGGCTCTTGCACAAAGGCATCCCAGATGGATGGCCCGCGCCCATCTTCCCGCACGGCGCCCTCAATCTGGTAGGCCGAGGTTGCCGCGCCCCACAGAAAATGCGCCGGAAAGGCAGAAGCCGTCTGGCGTGCGTGCCCGATCTTTTCGCCGGCCAACTGCACAGCGGAGAGATCGGGCGCGAAGCCATGCTCCTCCATGATGCTCAGAATGCGCTCGCGGGTTGCCGGGTCCACATCGGGCTTCTGATTCAGCACGCGAGAGACGGT
>CAZFWN010000199.1:0-5418 GCA_964522745.1 uncultured Ktedonobacterales bacterium | reverse complement strand
GCGCTCGCGCACATCGGGCGGGAACTTCTCTAGCGCCTGCTGCACCCGCTCGGCGACGGCTTGCAAGAAGAGCGGCTGCATATGCCAATCGCCCGAAATCTTGAGGCCCAGATCGCTGCGATGCAGGCTGGCGACGGCCTCTTCTACTGTCCGCACATAGCCGCTCATGATGATGGGCGAGTATTGCGGCGACATGATGATGCCGACCAGTTGATCGACGCCGCTGGCGACTTCGGGCACGACATCTTTGATGAAGGGCGGAGCGAAGCGCATGCCGGCATCCACCTTGAAGCGTGGCCCGTCAGGATGCTGCCGGTTCAGTTCATCTTGCAGGGCTGCCGCCTGCTCGCGGGTAATCTGGAGCAGTGGCGAGCCGCCGATGAGGTGATAGCGCCGGCGAAACTCGGTCACTAAGCCCTCTTCGGGCGCCCGCCCGCCGCGCACGTTGGTCATATAGACAGGAATATCATCCAGCGTGGCGGGCGATCCATAGGTCATTAACAGCACACCTATTGTTTGTGTGGACATACTTATCTCCTCGTAGCCTCATGCACAGCATCGACCAGCCGGCGCAGCAGGTCGGGATTGGTCGGGGCCAGCACGCCATGCCCCAGGTTGAAGATATGGCCGGGGCGGTTGCCGGCGCGGCGCAGCACATCCTGCATGCCCTGCTCGACGGTTTGCCAATCGGTGAGCAGCAGCGTGGGGTCCAGGTTGCCCTGGATGCCGCGCTCAGCGCCGATGCGTGCCCAGGCGTCGTCGAGATCGACGCGCCAGTCTACGCTGATGACATCGCCGCCGGCCTCGGTCATGGCTTCGAGCAGGCTGGCAGCGCCGGTGCCAAAGTGGATGGTAGGCGTGCCCGTCTGTTTGAGAGCCTGGAAGATGCGCTGGCTATAGGGCAGGACAAAGCGCCGGTAGGTGCTGGGGCTGAGCGCGCCAACCCAGCTATCAAACACCTGGATGACATCTACGCCGGCTTTGACCTGCGCCACCAGATAGCGTGTCGTCACCTCAGTGATCTTCTCCATCAGGGCGTGCCAGACGGCAGGCTGCCCATACATCAGCGCCTTTGCCAGGGCATAGTCGCGCGAAGGGCGGCCCTCGATGATGTAGCAGGCCAGGGTGAAGGGCGCGCCAGAGAAGCCGATGATGGCCTTCTTGCCCTCCAGGTCGCGGCGAATCAGGCGAATGGCCTCCAGCACAAAGGGCGTCGATTCTTCTGGATCGGTGATGCGCAGCGCCTCGACGGCCTGCATGCTGCGCACGGGATTGTGGATGATCGGCCCAACCTCCGGCTCGATCTCGACATCGATGCCCATACCGGCGAGCGGGAGCATGATGTCGGCGTAGAGGACGGCGCCATCCACTCCGAAGCGCTCCACCGGCATCAGCGAGATTTGCGCGGCAACATCGGGCGTGCGCGCCATCTTGAGGATGTCATCGTTGAAGCGCTTGCGTAGTTCCCGATATTCGGCCAGGCAGCGCCCGGCCTGGCGCATAAACCAGACGGGCGTGGCATCGGGCTGGCGCAGATGGCAGGCATCGAGAAAGCGGGCAACGCCGGTGTATGCTGGGACAGAGGAGGTCGTTTGTTCTGGCATAGCAATTCCTTTATGGTGATGTCTGCTCTGACATCGTAGTTGTTTGTCTCCTAAAAAGATCATGCCCCATAATAATAGCCCGGCGGGCGCCCTCGTGGCAATTTTGGGGATGGAAGGCAAGCGCGGAGAAGATGTGCTATTCATCTCATCAGACAGCATGTTTAGAAATCATAGAACACTGCCCGGCAAATTATTTCCAAATACTGTGTGTGCCTTTTGATAAAAGATACACTTCTCTCTGTGCCTCTATACAGCTAGTCATATAATAGGGGCGTTTGGACGCACAAAATTGTTGTGGCAGAGGACGCGCTGACGAGGAGTGGTCATGGAACAGCGAAGATTGGGCAGCAGCGGTCTGGACGTGCCGGTGGTTGGCATGGGCACCTGGCAAACCTTCAATGTGCATGGCGGCGAGGCCGAGCAGAATGCGCGCCGGGTGGTTGACGCGGCGCTGGCGGCGGGCGCCAACTTCTTCGATTCCTCACCGATGTATGGCGAAGCCGAGCGAGTGCTGGGTGAGGCTCTGAATGGGCAGCGGGATCAGGCAATGATTGCCACGAAGGTCTGGGCGCAAACACTGGCGGAAGGTCGGACGCAGGCGAAAAGAGCGCTGGGATTCTTTGGCGGGCGGATTGATTTTTACCAGATTCATAATCTGGTCAACTGGCGCGAGCATCTGGCTATGCTGGAAAAGATGCGCGATGCCGGGCAGGTGCGCGCGATTGGGGCCACCCATTACAGCGCGGCTGCGTTCGCTGAGCTGCGGGAGGTGATGCAAACCGGGCGGATTACGGCGATTCAGATTCCGTATAACCCGCTTCAGCGCGAGGTGGAGCAGGTGATCCTGCCGCTGGCCGCCGATCTGGGCCTGGGCGTGGTGGTGATGCGCCCGTTTGGTGAGGGTGGGCTGCTGCGCCAGACGCCAGCACTTGAAGCCTTGGAGCCGCTGCGGCCCTTTGGCGTGACGACCTGGCCGCAAGCGCTGCTGAAGTGGGTGCTGAGCGATCCGCGCTGCCATGTCGCCATCCCGGCAACCTCACGTCCTGAGCGTATGGCCGAGAATGCGGCTGCCGGCGAGCCACCCTGGTTTGGCCCAGAGGAGCGGGCACTGGTGGCGCGCCTGGCAAGACAGTAGCATTTGCGAATTTCCGTTTCGGTTTCCCCCGTGCGGAAAAGATCAAAGGTGAATGAAAACGCGCCTGGTGATACAATGCTTGAGGGGCTACCTGTGCAGGCATCTTCAACCCCATTGGCGGCCAGTGCCCTAAGCAGACAGCGCTTGAAGCAGCGCCAGGCGCCCTCTTTTCACCAGCATAATGCGTCTATAACATGCTTGATACATACTTTCTCCAATGGAACAAACAGTAACGTCAGCTACCGACCTGGCGCCTGCCGCGCCGGCTCCAAAGACCATCTCCGGGGTGGTGGAGCGCATCACCTTTCAGAATGAGGAGACGGGCTATACTGTTGCGCGCCTGCTGCCGGACGCTCCCCACCGCAACGGCGGCGCGGCAACGGCTGGCCGGCGCGGGGCGCGGCGCAATGGCAGCGACAGTGACAATCTGGTCACGATTGTGGGCACGCTGCCCGGCGTGGTGGCCGGCGAGGCGCTGGAACTGACCGGCTTCTGGCAGCAGCATAGCCAGCATGGCTGGCAATTCTCGGTGCTGAATTACCGCTCCATCCTGCCGGCGACGGCGCAGGGCATCCGCAAGTATCTGGGCAGCGGTCTGATCAAAGGTATTGGCCCCAAGACGGCAGAGAAGATCGTCACGCATTTCGACGTGGAGACGCTGGAGATTCTGGAGCAAAGCCCTGAGCGGCTGCGCGAGGTGCCCGGCCTGGGGCAGCATCGGGCCAGGTTGATTGAGGCGGCGTGGACGGAGCAAAAGGCCATCAAAGAGGTCATGCTGTTCTTGCAGGGGCAGGGCGTCAGCACCAGCCTGGCCGTGCGCATCTATAAGCAGTATGGCGATGGGGCCATCAGCGTCGTCAAGAACGAGCCATACCGGCTGGCGCGGGATGTCTGGGGCATCGGCTTCAAGACGGCAGATACCATCGCCCGCGCGCTTGGCTACGCGCAGGATGACCCGGAGCGCATCAAGGCCGGCGCGCTCTATGTCCTCTCGGAAGCCAGCGACAGCGACGGGCATACCTATCTGCCGCGCCCGCAGTTGGCGGCGAAGGCTGGGGAGATGCTGGGCGTGGGTACGTTGCAGGTGGAAGAGATCATCGACGACCTGGCGCTGGAAGATCGGGTGCATATCGAATCCCCGGCTGAGCGCGAAGCAGCAGATGATACTGAAGCCGGAGAAGCCGCGTCTGGAGCGAGTAGACTTGTAGCCGAGGCCAGAGCCAGCTATGAGGTTGCCAGGCAGGAAGAGGCGATCTATCTTTCGCCCTTCTATATGGCCGAGCAGGGTGTGGCGCGCAACCTGCTGCGGCTGGCGCAGTGCCCGCCGTCGCGGGGCCGGCTGGCCGATTTGCAGCAGATCAACTTTGCTGTCATGTTTGACTACCTGACGAATACGGCCAGACTGCCATTAGCAGAGCGCCAGCAAGAGGGCATTCTGATGGCGCTAACGCAGCCGGTAGGGGTGCTGACCGGCGGGCCAGGTACGGGCAAGACGACCTCGCTGCGGGCGCTGATTCGCGTGCTGACGCTCAAGAACAAGCGCGTGATTCTGGCGGCGCCAACGGGGCGGGCCGCCAAGCGCCTCTCCGAAGCGACAGGTATCGAGGCGAAGACGCTGCACCGGCTGCTGCAACTGCGGCCCGGCGGGCAGGCGCAGTATGACCGACAGAACCCGCTGCCGGCGGATGTGGTCATTATCGACGAGACGAGCATGCTGGATACGCTGCTGATGAACAGCCTGCTCAAAGGCATCGCCACCGGCACGCATCTGCTGCTGGTGGGCGACGCGGATCAACTGCCCAGCGTGGGCGCGGGCAATGTGCTGGCGGATGTCATTCAGAGCGGCGTGGTGCCGGTGACGCGGCTGGACCATATCTTCCGCCAGGGGGCGGGCAGTGCGATTGCCACCAATGCCCGGCGCATCAATCAGGGCCAGATGCCGCTCGATGGTCCAGAGATAGATGATTTCTATTTCTTCAAGCAGGATGATTCGACGGCGGCGGCTGATCTGCTGGTTGATCTGGTGGCCCGGCGTGTGCCTGGCCGCTTTGGCTTCCGCCCGGAGGAGATTCAGGTGCTTTCGCCGATGCACCGGGGCATGTGCGGCGTGGGTGCGCTCAACGAGCGATTGCAGGCAGCGCTCAATCCGCCCGATACGCAGAAGGCGCAGAAGCAGTACGGCGGCAAGCTCTTTCGCGTGGGCGATAAAGTGCTGCAATTGCGCAACAACTACGATAAGGATGTGTATAACGGCGATAGTGGCCGGGTAATTGCCATCGACCAGGAAGAGCAGACGATGACCGTGCGGCTAGATGAGGGGCGCGCGGTGCGCTACGACTTCGGCGAACTGGACGAACTGATGCTGGCCTACGCGGTGAGCATTCATAAGGCGCAGGGCAGCGAGTATCCCGTCTGCGTGATTCCGCTGCTGATGGAGCAATACATGCTGCTGGAGCGCCAGTTGGTCTATACGGCCATCACCCGCGCTCGCCAACTCGTCGTACTGGTGGGCAGCCGCAAGGCCCTGGCGATTGCTGTCAGAAATGGGCCAGCGCCCAGCGCCACCCCCGCCGGCAGGGATGCCGGCGCTACAAGCGACAGCCCTGCCGGTGAGACGGCGGCGCCACCAATGTCCCGCGCGCGCAATCGCAACAGCCGCTATACGGGCCTGGCCGCCCG
>CAZFWN010000198.1:0-10256 GCA_964522745.1 uncultured Ktedonobacterales bacterium | reverse complement strand
TCCTGCTATATAAGTCTCGAGCGGCTCCTCGCGTGCCGGATGGCTGCGCAAGCCTATGTACCCGTCCGGGCGAATGAGGAAGAGCGTTTCTCTGTCAGCGCCATAGCGGGCATGCAGTTCGTGCTCGGGATCCAGCAAGAGGGAGCCTTTCCAGTCGAGCGGTTCTGGCCGCTCGCCGCGGCTGAGAATCAGATGGGGGTTCACCTCATCGCCCAGCAGGCGCTCGGCCAGGTGCGCCATCCGGATCAGGGGGGTGACGCCGGTTTCGGACGGCTCCGGGCCCTCAAAGAGCAAGAGCGACCAGGCGGTGCCTTGCACTTCCTGAAACAGGGTTGTTGCTATCTGAGCCGGAGCGCGCAGGCAGCGCCCATCCGGCGCCCGGTCGCCAGCCCGGGGGACGGCCTGCCCAGCCATCCCGTGCTTCGCCGACCCTGCGCTCTGCCAGGCAGGCGCCGCACCCAGCGTGGCGGGGGGACCCTCAAAGGAGCGAGACAGGGATGAGGCGCGATAGCTGATCTCCAGTTGCGACCGCGACTCAGCAAAGGAGGCCTCGATGGTCTCGACACTGAGCAGCGGCACCAGGACATGATCACGCACCAACCGCAGCAGGGGATTTTTGGCCAGCACGAGGAAGGTGTTTCGATACGTCTGGTGGAGGACCGCTCGGGCAACGGGCAGCCGCTCCTCTTGATAGGTATCCAGCAGGCTTTCGGAGGCCTTCCCTTTGAGCACCAGCGCCAGCTTCCAGCCCAGATTGTACGCATCTTGCAGGCCCGTATTCATGCCCAGCCCACCAACGGGGCTGTGGATGTGGGCAGCGTCCCCCGCCAGGAAGACGCGCCCCTGGCGATAGCGGCTCACCATCCTGCGGCTGATGCTGAAATTGGAGAGCCAGGTCGGGTGGCTGATCGTTGTCCGCTGGTCGCCAGTGCGCGCGCTGAACACCTGTTGAAAGAGCTCCAGCGAAGCGGGCGACGCCTCCGTCGCAGGCAGGCTTACAAGCAGCCGCCAGCGGTCGTGGGGCAGGGGAAACACGGCCAGGAACCCCTCAGGATGCAGCCAGAAATAGGCCTCCTCCCGGCTCCGGCTCCAGTCGAGATCCACATCGGCGAGGAGAAACGCTTCATCAAAGGTGGTGCCTGCAAAGGGCAGGCCCAGGATTTTGCGGGTGCGGCTATGGGCGCCATCGCAGCCAATCAGCCACTTCGCCTGCACTTCTTCCTCCCGGCCTCCAGCATCCCTCACCCGCGCGAGCACCCGCTCGCCCTCCTGCTGAAAGCTCACGAGTTCGCAGGAGCGTTCAACCTCCCCGCCCAACGCGTGCAATAGATCCGTCAGCACCTGCTCAAGTAGGTTCTGGGGCTCTGCCAGGAGAAACGGATAGGGGGAATGCAAGCGGCTCCGTGCCTGCTGCAAGCCCAGGTGGAGCAGCCGCTTCTCGCCTTCATAGATCGTCATCCCGCCCAGGCGGACGCCCTGGGCCAGCACGGCCTCGCCGATGCCCATCGCCTGGAAGACCTCCAGCGTCCTGGTGTGGACGGCTATCGCGCGGGAAGTCTGAGCGGGGGCAGCCGACTGATCGATGATCCGGCAGGCAATCCCCCGCCGAAACAATTCACACGCCATCATCAGCCCGGTGGCGCCCGCCCCGACGACGAGCGCCTCGGTCTCACGCGTTGCGGAACGACTCATCGCTGCCTTCCTTTCTGATCACTCGCAACAGGAGGGTGTTCTGGCTCCCTGCCTGCAGTCACCGACGAGGCCATACCAGCTCATCAGACCACCAGGGTCCACCTGTGGGCGGCTCCAGGTGGCGCGACACCCATCTGCTCTCCAAGCCAGGCCAGGTTCGGAAACAGCCTGCCGTTTCCGACAGGGGCAGGGCAAACATCTGCTCCCCATCATCTGTTGTGGCCGCATAAAGCATACCCGCAGGCGGGAGGGCCTTCGGTAGCCGTCGCTACGCTCCCCTGGGGCACCGGCCTTTTGGTGTACGCGTTCGGTGAAGGCCGAGGGGTGAGCAGGGAGGTGGCTGAAGAGCAGCAGGCATGCTCTCCTGGCTGCGGAAAGCAGACGGGACCGTGCGGTTCCTGCCGGAGAGGTGCGCACCTGGCTGGAGGGACGCTCTCCCTTTCGCGACTTCGGTGCTGAACCCCTCGAGGGGGAGGGCTATCAGGCAGGGTCTGCCGCCACTGGACCTGGTGCGCACCGAGATGCCGTATCCTCTGGTGGGCACCAGGTCAGACGAGGTGAGTGATGGCCAGCTCCCTGCGCAGAGGCAAAGTGGCGCGAGACCCTTATACCCTATATTCGAAACAGACCTTTCGTAGAGGTCACGATAGGGAATCGGTCCCTATCAGATACTGGTGGCTGAGGAAAGGCCAGCGAGACCCCACGGCGCGACCGTTCTGTACAGACCGTTCTTCCTTGGCCACACCCCTGGAGAAGGGCGGTGATAGAGCGTTGTGCTGCGAGCACTGTTGTATAAGGCCATGCTCCTCCAGGACCCGTTCTGCACGGAAGGAAGTTACCTACTATGTGGTCAGGGGGTGGGGCCACTGGCAAAACTACACATCAAGAACGAGAAAGAGGAAAACCGAAGGCCGAGCTTGCCAGGAATGACGCTCATGCTTGATGCGTAGCAGTGTTATGTGGCCTAACTCCCTGACAAAGCTCTTCAAATACTTTATAGCGAGATGCTCCACCAACCGCGCAGCGGTTCTGGGTACTCCTCTTCAAGAGGCGCTCAGACCGGCAGCAGTTCGAGGCCATTCTGGTAGGCTTCACTGAAGGTCGGAAACTGCTCGATCACGTCGCGCAGCACCGCAATGGGCGTCTGGGCACGGATGGCGAGCACGGCCAGATGAATCCACTCTCCGGCTTCCGGGGCAATGGCCCAAGCGCCGACTAGGACGCCGCGCGTCCGATCCGCCACCAGCCCCAACCGTCCGCCAACGTTCTTGCCGTAGGTGGCCGGACGCAAGACCAGGAAGGCGTGCGCCAGATCGACGGTCGCGGCGACAACATCGATGCCCCGCTCGCGGGCCTGTGCGCTGGTCAGGCCGACGGCTCCCACCTCAGGATCACAGAAGACGACACGGGGCACCGCCGCGTAGTTGGCGGCATGCGCCCGGCCAAGAATGTCGTCGGCAGCAATGCGCGCCTGGTACTTCGCCACATGGGTGTACATAGCTATCCCGGTTACATCACCCAGCGCCCACAGGCCTGGCGCTGCGCGACAGAAGGCATCCACCTGCATGCCATGCCCGGTGACGGTGGCTCCCCATGCTTCCAGGTTCAGCCCATTGGTATGCGGGGTGCGTCCAGTTGCGATCACCAGGCGTTGCCCGCGCACCTGGGTGCCATCATTCAAGGAGACCAGATGCGTGCCATCCGTAGCTTGTTCCACCCGAACGGCCTCGCGCCCTAGCCGCAAGCAGATGCCCTCGGCGCTGAGCAGGTCAGCGAGCACCTCCCCGACTGCAGGCTCCTCACGATTGAGCAGGCGCGTCGCGTGGTGAACGAGGGTCACCTGCGCCCCATAGCGACAAAACATCTGCGACAGTTCGATACCCTGGGCGCTGCCGCCAATGATGACAACGCTCTCAGGTATCTGCTCAAAGGTGGTGGCCTCGCGGTTCGTCCAGTAGCCAGCATCGCTTAGTCCTTGGATGGGAGGAATGCGTGCATCTGACCCGGTGGCGATCAGAACGTGTGGCGCCTCCAGCGTCCGCCCGACGACCTCCACGCGGCCAGGACCGGCCAGATGGGCTTCGCCGCGAATGAAGGTGATCCCCTGACGTTCGTAGTCCTGGACCTGTGCTGTATCGTCGAGGTGGTTGATGATGTCATCGCGGTAAGCAGCCACTTGCTCCCAGTTGATCGCCGGCCTGGCTACTCCAGGGATGTGCTCGGCTTCCGCTACTGCCGTCGTGGGGCGGAGCAACGTCTTGGAAGGAATGCAGGCCCAGTGGGCGCAATCCCCACCAATCAATTCCCGCTCTACCACCGCTACCCGCATGCCTCCCCGGTGCAAGCGTTCCACGGCCACCTCGCCGCCAGGACCGGCACCAATCACGATTCCATCAAAGCGATCTGTCATCTCCTTGCTCCTTTGCGTGCACACCGTGAACCGTTTTCAGCTTGCTGCGCTCCGGCTGGTCAGCCAGATCGTCTTGACTGCTCCGCGTTTCCACTTGTGGGCAGGAGGACCTGTCCTTCCGCTCCCCAACGTCCGCTGCAAGACATACACCTATCCCATCCCAGATGAGCAAACATGCTCCATTACGATCGCCTTCATACTCAAACAGTTTCTTAGGCCAACGGTGGTCAGCGCTCCTCCAGGTCAGCGCTCAGCCAGAAGGCCAGGAGCGCAAGAGAGGGGTTGGCAGGCGATCAAGGCCTCCATCCAAGCGGTGCCGTGCGCTCATCGGCAGGGCTACCGCTCAGTCCAGCACGTGAGCGCCACCAGCCTTCACCCAACAATGGGGAGAGCCAAAGTAAACTTCCACGATGTCTTGGCGAGGTTTGTGCAGGCACCTCTGGGACAGTGGCCAGGGGCCGTTTTAGCCTCCAACTGGCCTCTCTCTGCCGCCGTTCGTGACAGAGATCGACGGGGGCGACCTGCAGAATGCACTGTGCTGCAGAGCAATGGTATGTATTAGAACGCAAACGACGAACCAGAGGAGAGCACGATGCACACGCAAAAAACCGTGATCGTGACTGGTGCCTCTCAAGGCATTGGGGCCTGCCTCGTCAAGACCTTTGTAGCGCGCGGTTATCAGGTTGTCGCCACCGCGCGCCGCATGGAGAAATCCGGCTTTCAATCGTCGCAGCAGCTGGTACTGGTGGACGGCGATATTGGCGAGGCAAGTATGGCCAAGCACATCAGAGACGCGGCCATCGAGCACTTCGGTGGCATCGACACGCTGGTGAATAATGCGGGTATTTACTTTGCGAAGCCGTTTACCGATTACACCACCGAGGATGTCAGGAGGCTCGTTTCGACTAACCTCGACGGCTTCTTTTATCTTACCCAGCTGGTCGTCAGGCAGATGCAGCAGCAGCAAAAAGGGGGCAGTGTGGTCAGCATCACGACCTCCATGGTCGATCACCCCATCGCTGGGGTCACGGTTTCCGTGCCAATGATGACCAAAGGGGGCATCGAGGCCATCTCGAAAAACCTGGCGATGGAATATGCCAAAGAAGGCATCCGCTTTAATACCGTCGCTCCTGGCATCGTTGAGACGCCACTGCATCAAGACGATCCACAGGAGTTTTTGCGCACGCTTTCCCCCATGGGGAGCATCTCGGATGCGCAGGAAATCGCGGATGCGGTCGTGTTCCTGGCGGAAGTGCCACACATTACCGGGGAGGTGCTGCACGTCGATGGCGGCGCGCATCTCGGCAAATGGTAGAGGACAAACAGGAGGAGGAGTCCGTCACGTGTCATTTGGTGATTATTTGGAGTGCCGAAATGGTCTGACGTCGGACTTTCTCTGTCATCACATGAACCTTGACACAAGAGTCTTGACTCGCCTTCCAACGAGAAACCAGCCAACTCGCTCGTCGCGCGGTACTGTTCCTGGTCCTGCTGGGCTCCAGGCTGGGTTCTGACGCAAGACCATCCAAAGGAGTATCCTATGAACACCCCCCATGTCCCTCATCACACCAGACAGACCGCCGCAGAACAGCGGTTGCATGACTACCACATTGAGCTTCCCCCGGTTCCCACCCCGTTGGGCGCCTATGTGGAGGTCGTGCAAACCGGCACCCTGCTCTTCCTGAGCGGGATGTTGCCGGTAGCGGATGGCAAGCCCGCCTATCTTGGGCGACTGGGTGCGGAACTGACCGTCGAGGACGGCCACAACGCCGCCACTATCGCCTGTCTGAACGCGCTGTCGGCGGCGCGGCACCATCTAGGTTCTCTCGACAAGGTGAGCCGTGTGATCAGGCTAGGCGTGTTGATCGCCACGGAGGGCGATTTCCGGGAGCATCCGAGCGTTGCCGATGCGGCTTCGGACATGCTGGTCCACGTGTTCGGGGAAGAGAAACTCTCGACCCGGATCGTGCTGGGCGTGGCCAGTCTGCCGCTGGGGATGCCGATCGAGTTGGAAGTAATTTTTGAAGTCACACCTTAAGCCGCAGAGCCAACCATTGGTGATCCGCAAGAACGCGCGGTGGGAGGGGGGCAGCCGTCGCCCCAGGCGCTGTTCTGCCTCCGCCAGTTGGGCTTCGGTGGCTCCTGGAGAGCCCACCCAGCCCGAGGCGATGACGGCATCAGGGTAGTCTGCACGCACCTCCTCCCCCTGCAAGAGGTGCCAACTCCACTGCGCCAGGAAGGGCGTCCAGGCAAAGCGGGTGGTCCCCGCCGGAGGAGCCTGCACGACCGGCGGAGCGAGTGGAGGAGGCGGGAGCGGGCGGACGCCCAGGCGTCGCAGGGCCACCTGGGCTGCCCCGCGCACCGCTTGATCGGGATCAGCGAGCGCCCCCTCCAGGGCACGGAGACCCTCGACGCCCAGCTGCTCTATGTCCTGGTAGCCCAATGCCTCAGCAGCAGCGGCCCGGACGCCGGGCGCCGCGTCGTGGAGCGCCGTCCCCAGATCTCCGTAGGAGGCCAGGAAGCGCCATGGCACCTCCGCCCGGATGGCCGGGTCCGGATGTCTGGCCGCCTCTGCCAGGATGGCCAGCACGTGTGGATCGTGTGGATCGCGCACCGAGGCGTAGACGAAGACCCGCCGGAGGCCGGAAACGGTCATCGCTTGCCGGAGGCGCGCAAGGGTGTGCTGCAGCTGGTCCTTTTGGTAGAGTGGGTCCCGCTCCAGCTCAAGGAACGAGACAAACCACGAGGAAGGGAGCTCGTAGATCGCCTGGGTGGCCGCCTGACGCACCTCGGCGGCCTCCGTGGGGTCCTCGAAGACGAGCCGCAAGGCATGGTAGAGCTGCTTGCCCATCCAGTGACCGACGGGCAACCTGATCAGGAGGGCTTTGATCGTCGCCACTTCGGCGGCGCGGGTCGCCGGGGGGCGGGTCTTATCGAGGAACTGGTGGATCAGGTCGAGCGGTGGCAACATGAGCACCTCCTGCCATCTCTGGCTGCCAATCCCATGGCTGCTCAAGCCGCCTGGAGATCCCTCCGCTGGTCGGCAGGGAGGAATCCTGCTGGTGGCGTTTCCATCTCCTTCTCCGTCCTTCTTCGAGAAACGGAAATGGCCGCCATGGTCACACGAGGCGAAAACGCGTACCAGACGGGGCCTGCATCGGCCATGGTGAGTGCCCGGATATGTAGAGGATGCGGTGGCGTGGTCTGTTCGCAGGATCTGCGGCTCCTGTTTCAGCACACGAACATAGGAGCACACCTGTTTGTAGGAAGGCAAAGGAGGAGCACTTCCCGTGTCCTCCTGCACGCGCTTTGCGGCGCGCACCAGATCAGCATGCTCATGAATCGCCGTCAATGACAGCTTCGTCGGCAACAGGTAGAGGCGGCGAATGACTTCTTGAAAAGCCGGATGCAGGTCCCGTTCTCGGCGGTAGGTCGCATAGGGAACACAGGCCCGCACTCCGAGCGTACGGGTCCGCTGGACCAGGCGTGAGAGGGTTGAGCGGGTGCGTCTCGCGTTTCTTGCGCTACCTCAACCGCTGAAGCCCCTGCGAGCATCTGCTCAACGGCTCGTACATTGCGAAGAAAGCGCTCACGCACTGGGCCTTCGAGCGTCGAATCGTCAAAGGTCGTAAGCTGGTTTTCCCGTTGCTCACTCTCATCTGGCACCTCTTCAAGCAGACTCGCTCGGCTTTCGCTCAACTCCGAGAGAAGCGGATCGGGGAGAATGGGGGAAGCATCGGCGGCAAGGCAAATCAGCGGCGTGAGCCGCGTGAGCGAGACGGAGGCAAGATCGACCAGCAGATGCCCCTGTGCCGCGCTCTCCGCTACGAGCTTCCAGACGGCCGCTTCCCGTTCCGTCGGCGACCAGCGTTCTCCCAGCCGTTCGACGACCTCCTGCACGCAGGCGGCTTCCCCGGCAGGCCAGACGATGGGGAGTGCCTCGTTCAGCTCTTGCCAGGCAGGGAAGGACTGGCGCCGAGCGTGTAAAAAGACCAGATTGGCGTGCCGCGTTCTGGACAAGGTGGCTTCCGTTCCAATCCGGTAGACCCCTTCCTGCTGTTCTGCCACCATTCGTGCCGCTTCGGCTTTAGCGCGATTGAGCTCCTGGCGTTTGTCCTGTTCCAGCCCCGCCTCCGCGATCAGCAGCCGCCCATCGAGCAATTGACCGATGGCATCGGGAAGATAGACATGGGCCTCGCCCTCAAACAGGTAGTGGACGGTGAACGGGATGGGCAAGGGGGTGGTGATCTTGGGGGTCGAAGCAAAGGTGGCACTGATATCGCCGCGTCCGTACCAGGCCACCAGGGGATGATATTCGAGATACAACAGCAGCCGTTCTTCCATCTGGCTACAGAACGGCTGCCGAGTGGGCCGGATATCTCCCGTTTTCCAACTGGGAACCCAGCCAGAGATGCTCTCGCCAGCGATCTTGAAGAGATCAATGCCACGCACGCCAATTTCAGCCATGAGATGACCTCCCTCCTCGAGACCACAGCAAACCATCCGATGAATTTCCAGGTCGTGCGGCACAGTATACCAGAAGGCAAGCTCATTGGGAAGCTGACTATCTGTTCGTAGCCCAACCTTGAAGGCAAAATTCGATCCCTGGGAGTGATTCTATCGAACCTTCAGGGCATTTACCAAATCGTTGACAAGGAGACCACTGGTAAATGCCTCGAAACCTGAGCCGCTTTTGCGCCTCCAAGGTGAGCACTGGCCCCCAATCATGAGCACTGGCGTGAAAATGCCTGAGAAACCCGCTCCACATCTGGTCTACGGGAAGTGAGCGGTGTACATACCGTCTCCTCTGTGAACCCTTGAACCGATAGAACGAGCCCCTATCCTTCGATGGTTCCCTCTGGTCACCGCTCCCCTTCACGTTCTGGACGTTCATGTCGCCGAGGGCCTTTTAGCGACACAGACAGCGTACCATCCCTATCATCAGCTCAACGGCCTCGGCGTCCTCCAGGCCCTGCTCACGTACAAGCGATCGCCAGGTCTGGAAGCTGATGGCATGCCCGATCGCAGCGCAGAGCCATGTACAATGGACCGCGTCCCTGGTCTGCCATGGTGAAACCAGCCCGTCCCGTACCTGCTCCCAATAGGCGAAGTAGGGCGCAAGGACTTCGCGCAGGACTGGCACCTCCTCCATATCGCGTTCGGCATGGGTGAACATCTGCTCGGTGCGACGGTGATAGCCATAAATAGCGTTGAGGGCTCTTCGCAGACGCTCTTCGGCATCGGCAAGGCTTTGCCACGAGCCTGGATCGGGAGGAGGATTCTCGGCCAGATAATGGCTGGTGCAAGCAGTGGCCAGAGACCGCTCATCTGGGAAGTGACGGTAGACGGTGAGGCGTTCGACGCCTGCCAACTCCGCAATAGCACTGATGGAGGCTTTGGCTCCTCCTACGGTCTGGTGGAGGTGGACCGCTGCCTCGACGATGCGTTGGCGGGTTTCTTCTTGCCGTTCGGCGCGGCGCCGTAACTCATACTTGCGTGACATAGCGCTCCTTTCTTCACGACGCCCCAAATTCAGTAAACATTAGTGTTTTATGATATTGACAATTCCTTGCCTATCAGGTATACTTGTCCCATAATCATTATACACTATTGTTTTCTGAAATGAAGGGAGCGCAAGACATGCCAGCTACAGATCACCCGTATGTCTCGACAAGAGAAGCCGGGCAGGCCCTTTGGTTCTTAGGTGTGCTGACACAGGTGAAGGCCACCGGAGAGCAGACGGGTGGAGCCTACAGCCTGATTGAACACGTCATCCCCCCTGGTTCTGCCTCCCCCTGGCACGTGCATCATGCTGAGGACGAGACCTTTTATGTGATTGAGGGGCAAATCACGATTCTGTGTGGAGATGCGCGCATCGAGGCAGGGCCAGGCACCTGGGCTTTTGGGCCACGTGGCGTCCCGCATGGATTCCGTGTAAAGGGAAATGCGCCAGCCAGGCTGCTCTTGCTCACCACGCCCTCTGGCTTCGAGCACTTCATCGTCGAGATGAGCGAGCCGGCGACAGATCTCAGCACCCCACCCACGACGCCACCCGATATGGAGAAGCTGATGGCGGTCGCCACGAAATATCACATGGATATCCTTGGGCCGTTGCCTGAGTAGGGGGCACTTGAGTGAACGGGGCAACCCAGAC
>CAZFWN010000197.1:0-10349 GCA_964522745.1 uncultured Ktedonobacterales bacterium | reverse complement strand
GCTATGGCATTCCAGAATATCGGCTTGAAAAGAATATGGTCGATAAAGAACTGGAAAGCGTCTGGCGGCTGGGTGTCGAGTTCCAGGGCAACGTCAAGCTGGGCGTCGATTTCACCGTTGATGATCTCTTCGCGCAGGGCTTCGATGCCGTCTATCTGGGCATCGGCGTCTGGACCAGCAACGAGCTTGGCCTGGAAGGTGAAAATCTGCCGGGGTTTGTGAACGCGATTACCTATCTGCGTGAGAAGACGCTGGGCATGTCCGTTCCGGTAGATGAGACGAAAGAGGTCGTCGTCATTGGCGGTGGATTTACGGCCTTCGACTGCACGCGCACCTCGCTGCGGCTGGGCGCCAAGGTGCATACGGTCTATCGCCGCTCTGTCAAGGAGATTGGTGCGACCTTTGAGGAGCGGGAGGATGGCGAGAATGAAGGCACCGACATGATCTTCATGGCGAGCCAGACCCGTATCCTTGAGAAAGATGGACGTGTCGCAGGCGTCGAGTTTGTGCGCAACAAGCTTGGTGAGCCTGACGCTGCGGGCCGCCGCCGTCCGGTGCCGATCCCTGGCTCAGAGTTCACCATCGAGTGCGATACGGTTATCCCTGCCATCGGCCAGTCGCTTGATGTTGCCGTGCTGAAGAATGAGCAAGGGATCGTGGTAACTAAGCGCCGGACTATCGAAACCGATCCCTACAACTTCATGACGGGGCGCAAGGGTGTCTTTGCCGGTGGCGACGCGGTGATCGGCGCCTCCACCGTGATCGAGTGTGTGGCGCAGGGCAAGCTAGCCTCCCGCTCTATCGATGCCTATCTGCGCGGCGAAGATATGACCGAGGTTTCCCGGCGCATCGAGACCGAGGAGCGCGCGCCGGACCTGATCGACATCGTGCCCTACAAGCCGGTTGAGCCAAAGGTCAAGATGCCGATGCTGCCCTACGAGGAGCGCAAGCGCAGCTTCCAGTTGATCGAGATGGGCTACTTGCAAGAGCAGGCGCAGCGCGAAGCGGCGCGCTGCTTGCAGTGCGCGTGCCCGGCAGCGGGCCAGTGCGACCTGCAAAAGTTCAGCATTGAGTATGGCCTGTCGGATAACCGCTTCCATGATGGTGAGAAGTACGACTATCATGACTACGAGGTGGATGTCTCGCACAGCTTCATCCTGCGCGATCCGAACAAGTGCATTAACTGTACGCAGTGTGTGCGCGTCTGCCATGATGTGATCGGCCCAAACTGCTATGGCATGTTTGGCAAGGGATTTGATACGATTGTCTCGACGCCCTTTAACGTCTCGCTGCACGACACGGACTGCGTCTCCTGTGGCGCGTGTGTGCAGGTCTGCCCCACCGGCTCGCTGATGATGGCCGAGCGCGAACTGGTCAAGTACGATTTCGCGCTTGACCGCTGTATCTTCTGCGGTGACTGTGTGGAGGTCTGCCCGCATGGCGCGCTGGGCGAGACGCCAAACTTCGAGCTGTCGTTCTACAACCGCTTTGGCCCTGGCATCAATCTGCATATGAACGATCTTGCCAACGCGCCGAACTATCTGGTGCGCGAGCGTGTGCCACGCCGGCCAGAGGATGGGCCGCTGGGAGAGCAGCCGCTGGTGCGCCCACTTCCGGCCCGGCGGATTCGAGAATAAGCTGGCAACAGAGGAGTAGCCCAGAACGTGAACCTTTCCAAACGTTCTGGGCTGCTCCTCTGTTGCCTCTGAATAGTTCCTTATTGTGGCCCAGGCTTCAGTGGTCCCTTTGTCATATCGAGAAGACACAACCGTGTAGCGAAGGGATCGGCGATGACATCTCCTGTCTTCTACTATGCGACATTTCTCCTGGTCGGTTCGTCGTTGCTTGCGAAAGAACGTGATTTCGGCTATACTGCGGCTGAAATCATTCATTACGCACACTTTTACAGGAGTATTCACGAGCATGCCCAAAAAGACCCCCGCCCGTCACCAGCCGCAGCGGCCCCAGCCGAAGAAGAAGGATGTCCTGCTGGTGCGCGCTGCCTCGGCAACTGAAGTAGTCGAGAGCGCTGATGAGGAAACAGAAAAGCAGGCAGAAATAGCAAAACCCAAGGCGTCTGAGGTCAAGGGAAAAGCCGCTGTTCCCTCTAAGGCGTTGGATACGAAGGTGCTGGAGCGCCGCCCGCAGACTGGCGCAAAGCCAGCCAGCCAGCCCAGTCGTAGCCAGCCGGCAACTCAGCGCGCTGGCCGCGCCCAGCGCCAGGCATCACGTCTGGCGGTTGGCCGTCAGAGCAATCTGGTCACGCCCGAACATTATCGCTATGTCTTGAAGGATTTGCGTCTGATTGCGGCACTGGCGGTAATTATGTTCGGTGTCATCATTGCGCTGACCTTTATTTTGCCGCATTTTATCAAATACTCGTAGGGATAGCGCGTGTCTTCCTCAGACAGAGCAGTGGGACGGAAACATCTTTCCGTCCCACTGCGTTATCTTACTTTGTAGGCGTTAGTAGTGTCTTTGGAGATAGCCGCTGCTAATCGGCTCACCCTGGCGCTGAGAAGCGGGAATGGTGACGCCAAGGACACGCTCTATAGCCATTGTATGACAACACGTCCCCCAATCAGAGAAGAAGCGGCAGGTGCAGTTCCATTTCCCCTCGTGGAAGGTCGTGGTGTAGGAATCATTCTCACCACGGAAGGTTGCATCGAAGTGGTTGAACTGAATGCGCTCCGGCTCTTCCGCGTAGCGCTTCGCCTTCGCAATTTTGCCGATCATACTTGAATGCACGGCGGGCACCTCCTTGGTAGACTGGTCGATTGCTGTTCAGACATTGACATCTCTGGATGCTAAAACACCCACAGATGGTAACGTGTGGGTTATGACGCTTGCGCTTAGGGCAAGCGCTGTCAGGAGTGGCTCTCACCTCCTTCGGTACGCGGCTCTCTCATTGCCGCTCTGGACCCTCAGATTGGGTGTCCAAAATAAGAGCGGGCTTCGTTGCCCGTGAGGCACTCTGCCTGATGTTGAGGAAGCGCGCTGCCATACAAAAAAGCACCAGGGAGTCTTCCCCTAGTGCTTATTTCTCTGTTCTTCTGCTTCCTGGCGCGCTGCTGTCTGTGTGCCAGGAGCTATCAGAAATGTGAGCAGTCGTGGCATCCTCGAAACTCCCCTGGAGTGAAGCAATACTCCGGCGAAGCACGAACACTATGTGAATGAGCTTATTATAACATCATCGAGGTGGAATGTCCAGCATTGGAACGACAAATTTCCCATAACGGGTTGCCATCTGCCCGCCGCTCGTGTTATATTCATGCCGCCTGAGATGCTTTATGCTGAGCCCGGAAAGCAGCAGGCCAGGCGAGCATGGACCGATTTTTGCCATGTGCTGTGTGGAGGCCAGCGTGGTCTGCTGGCGCTGAGGAAGCAGAAGTATGTCCGACACACGAACGCCCGATTATTACAGGCTCTTGCAGGTTGATCCACTGGCCGAGGAAGAGGTCATTGAAGCAGCCTATCGGCGGCTGGCACGCAAATATCACCCAGATGTCTATCATGGGCCGGATGCCATCGAGCGCATGCGTGAACTTAATCTGGCGTATGGGGTGATCGGAAATCCAGCCGGGCGCCTGGCCTATGATCTTGCCCGCCAGCGTGAAGCTGCTCGCCAGGAGCTATTAGCGTCCCAAACACCAGGCACCCTTCCCCGCACCACCGGGCGGCAGCGCGCCGTAACCGCCGCTGATCTGGCCCCAAAATCTGCCAGCCGCACCAGTGGACGACAGCGCGCGATAACCCCTGATGATCTTGCCTATCGGACGGCGGGAGATACTCCAAAAGAGCGCCACCAGGGGCGGCAGGAGACTGGGCAGCCTCTGCCGCCTCCACCGCCGAGTGTTCGTGTCTCAACGGGGAACTGGCCGGCTATTACGCCGACAACCGGCAAGATTCCTGTGGCTTCCTCCTATGTCTATCGCCCCTCGTTCTTCAAGCGGGTGCTGGAAGAACTACTCAACCTCGGCCAGGGTCTCCTTGCTATTGGCCTGTTCTACCCCATTGCGGTAGCGATCTGCTGGTTCACCCTCCAGGACGTGTGGCATCGCCTGGGCCTGGACCAGCACCAGGCATTTCTGACGACGCTGGCACTGCCAGTGCTGCCGGCCTTGATTTTTGCCTGGTGGTTTGGTCGGCGTATTCGTCTCAATCGGTTCTAGCCTGTTAGAGCTTGACCATGACCAGATCAGAGATGTCCTGGGTCTCGCGGATCTGATCGAGCGCCCAGGAGGGCACTGCTTCGTCCAGCGAGAGGACCATCAGCGCTTGCCCGCGTGGGCGCTGCGCGTTATGGTTTGTTCCCTGCGGGCCAACATCCATATCGCGGATATTGATGCCGGCGTTGCCTAGAATAGTTCCCACGCGGCCAATCATGCCGGGGCGGTCCAGGTTGTGGCAAAAGAGAATATGGCCGTAGGGCGCAAAGTCGGTAGCGTAGCGGTCCACATGGACGATGCGCTCTTCGCCCCAGGTGATCGTGCCGGCCAGCAGATGCTCCTCGCTGTCTGCGCGCACACGCAGCGTGACCAGATTGGCGTAGTGTTCCGGCTCGGTGCTGGTACGCTCGGCCACCTCCAGTCCCCATTGCTTGGCAATAAGGGTGGCGTTGACGGTGTTCACATGCGCGTCGGAGATCGACTCCAGCAGACCCTTGATCAGCGCGACTTTGAGCGGGCGCAGGTCCATTGCAGCAATCTCGCCGCTGCAAGCAAGTTCCACATGGCTCAGCGGGCCAGGATGCAGTTGGGTATAGAGCCGCCCCATCTTCTCTACCAGCCCAAGATAGGGCTGCAATGCCTGGAGCGTTTCCGGCAGGATCAGTGGAGCGTTGACCGAGCCGCGCGCCAGGCCACCGTTGAGTACCGAGACGACTTGCTCGGCGACATCCAGGGCCACCATGACCTGTGCCTCCTCAGTGGAGGCGCCCAGGTGCGGCGTGACGATGACACGTGGATGCTGCACCAGTTCCAGCAGCACCGGGTCGTTGCCAGGCGGTTCGCTGCTGAAGACATCCAGGGCGGCGCCGGTCAACCGGTCCTCTTTGAGCGCCGTGAGCAGCGCGGCCTCCTCAACGATGCCGCCGCGCGCGCAGTTGACGATGCGCGCGTGTGGCTTCATCAACCCCAGTTCTCGCTCGCCGATGAGTCCCTTGGTGGAGGCGTTGAGCGAGGTATGCAGCGTAATGAAGTCGGCCTGGGGCAGCAACTCGTCCATCGAGAGCAGTTCTACGCCCAGCGAGCGGGCAAGATCGGGCGAGGCGAAGGGGTCGGTAGCGATAACACGCATCTCCAGTCCCTTGGCGCGCCGCGCCACCTCCGCGCCAACCTTGCCTAGACCAACGATGCCGAGCGTTTTATGCCGCACCTCGACGCCCAGGTAGCGGCTGCGCTCCCAGCGGCCATCCTTGAGCGCCGCGCTGGCCGCCGGAATATGGCGGACCATCGCCAGCAGCATGGCGATGGCATGTTCGGCAGCGGCCACGATATTGCCGGTGGGCGAGTTGACCACCAGGATGCCGGCGCGGGTAGCCGCGTCGAGATCGATGTTATCCACGCCGACACCGGCCCGCGCGATCACGCGCAGATGCTTGCCGGCAGCGATGATCGGCGCAGTCACTTTGGTCTCGCTGCGTACAACCAGCGCGTTATAGTCGCCCAAAATGGCTTGCACTTGTTCGGGGCGCAGGCCGACGCGCTCATCGACCTGCATGTGCCTCTGAAGATAGTCGATACCCTCCCGCGCAATATGGTCCGCCACCAGCACGCGCGGCTGGGGTTGTATCTCTTGATTCATAAGAACCCCTAACGCTCCAGCACTTCTTAGTGTTGTCCGGCCTGCGCCGGCACCTGATAGCCGAGTGCCACCAGATGCTTCTCCAAGGCGTCCATCGTGACGGCCAGTTCGGGCTGATGCGCATAGCCCAGGTGCCCGATACGCACGATCTTGCCCTCTAGTTGTTCCTGCCCGCCGGCGATGACGATGCGATCTTGCTCGCGCAGTGCCTTGCGCAGTGCTTTGACCTCGATGCCCGCCGGCGCCTTGATCGCTGTCACTGTGTTGGAGGCATAGGCGGGATCAGCCAGCAGTTCCAGCCCGATCTGCCGCGCGCGGCTGCGGGTAAAATCGCCCAGCGCCTGATGGCGGGCAAAGATGGCTTCGCGGCCCTCCTCGCGCATCATCTGAAGCGCGACATCCAGGCCGTAGAAGATGGAAACCGGCGGTGTGTAGGGTGTCTGGCCTTTTTCCAGGCTGCGCTTTGCCCAGGCGAAATCCCAATACAGGCGCGGCAGCTTTGCCTGCTTTGTGGCCTCCCAGGCGCGGGGACTTACACCAATCATCGCCAATCCTGGCGGGACCATCCAGCCCTTCTGCGAGCCGGTAAAGACGACATCTAGCTCCCACTCGTCCATGCGCAGATCAACGCAGCTTAGCGAACTGACCGCATCGACGGCAATCAGCACGTTGGGATACTGTGCGCGGATGGCCCCGGCCAGCGTCTTGAGGTCGTTGGTCACGCCAGTAGAGGTCTCGTTATGCGTGACCAGTACGCCGCGCAGGTTGGCAATGCCGGCCAGGCGCTCTAGCACCACCTCGGTCTGGGCGGCCTGGCCCCAGGGGAACTCAATGCGCGTCACGCTAGCGCCAAAGGTCTCGGCAATTTTGGCGAGCCGGTTGCCAAACG
This sequence comes from uncultured Ktedonobacterales bacterium, assembly GCA_964522745.1. Lineage (GTDB taxonomy): Bacteria > Chloroflexota > Ktedonobacteria > Ktedonobacterales > DATBGS01 > DATBHW01. Next base: position 3,655 of record CAZFWN010000197.1, on the reverse strand, counting down.
AGCCAATCGTGATGGCGGCGACGGCATCGCCAGGCGAGAAGAGGTTGACGACGGCGGCCTCCATCGCGCCGGTGCCGGAGGCCGGGAAGGTCAGAATATCAGACTCCGTCTGGAAGAAATATTTCAGATGCCCGATGACGCGCAAGAGAATTTCGGCAAACTCTGGGCCGCGATGGTCGATCATGGGGCGCGCCATTGCCTGTAACACAGCGGGAGGGACCGGGGTTGGCCCAGGGATACGCAGGTTGAATTCGTAATTGGTAGATGTCTGTGTCATCGATTATTTGCTGGCCGAAAGATACGAGAAGCGAGGGTGGCTTCGTTGCCTGGCGCCCTCCAGGGAGCCTCTGACGCCGACCAGCCCTCCTTTCTGCCTGAACACGAGTACACGATACAGCAGTGCCCTCAAAAGATGGGGAAGCCACGCGCTCTTTTAGAAGAGCATTGGGAACCTTTTGTTTCATCAGCGAGAAAACACACTGGAGTATATGGGACGGAGCCGGTGAACGTCAACTTTTTGCTGGAGTGCTGGGGTGAGAGAATAATGCTTTCCTCGGGCAGAAGCGCTTACCAAGGGCGCGGTTGCTCTGGGGTGCGTGGCAGGGGTGTCTCGTTGGTGCGCTGCAATTGGCGCTGGAGTCGGGCCAGTTCGGCCTCTCTGGCGGCCAGTACAGTAGCCAGGCGACGGCGCTGATAGATGGCTTCCCCGGAGCGGACCAGGAGGACCGGCGTGAAGAGCGTGAGGGCTGCCACCAGTTGAATAGTAAACGGGTTGAGCGACCCGGTAATAAGTGCCCCATTGTTGACAAAGATAAGGATGATTGGCGCGAACAACGCACCGCCGGCTAGCACGGTGGCGCGTATCCAGGGCATCTGGCGCGTGTCCAGCGCAGCCAGGGGAATGAGCCAGAGCGCCATCCAGGGATGAAACGCCAGGGCTGCCAGCACAAAGAACCAGAAGATCACTTCGTAGCCAGCCGTCAGCAAGGTGCTGGCCGAGAGGCTTTTATCGTTTACCGGCTGGAGGCTGTTCCGCCGAATCAGGCGATAGAGAATGAGCAGATACCACAGGCCAAAACACGTCAGCGCCAGCGCATTCACGGTACTTCTGGCAAGCGTCTCGCCATACTGCGGTTGTAAGAAGCCGTAGAACATGGCCGGCAGAGAAAGGCCCTCTTGATCAAGAGGGTGAAGCAGCGCGCTCAACGCTTGCGCACCACCAAAAGGCAGCAGCATAGTGATAATGATCGCCAAAGCGAGCGCACCGCTGCCGAGCGCCCAGAGTGCCCGACGCGGTGGCGGAGTGAGTCTCCAGAGAGCAACCGCCAGCAGCGGCAGGAAGATCAGCGCCGCGCTATTGACCAATACGGCCAATGCCAATGCGGGCAGGCTCAGCCAGCGCGGCCCCGCGATCAAAACATAGAAGGCGAGCAAGAAAAAGAAGATCAGCACGCTCTCATTATGCCCGTTGCCGGCGGTTTCAAAGAGCAGCAGTGGATTCCAGCCAACGAGCAACAGCGCCTGCCAGCGGCGGTAGGGGGCAATTCGGGTGGTGATCAGCCAGACCAGGCGCAGACTTCCCAACACAAAGACGATGGGCACCATCTTCTCCAGCAGTATCAACGCCAGCAGGTTATTGCCCGCCAGCAGGGCTGGTCCAGCGCTGAGGAGTATCCAGAGCGGGCCATAGGGTGACGGCAGATTCTGGGCATCATCGTAGGTGGTGAAAGGGTCCGATGAGAAAACGGAGGAGGGCACCAGCAACGGGTTGGCATGGTGCGCTGTCAGCACCCGTACCTGAATAGCCTGGTTGATGCTGTCCAGCGAAGTGATCGGGTAGAGATGGGCCAGAATGAGCATTGCCAGGACAGGAAAGAGCAGGATGATCTGCGCGGAGCGCTCGGAAAGCCCGGTTGCGGAACTGGCGGCCTGGCGGAGCGCCCAATAAGCGCTGAGATAAAAGAGAAGCAGTAAGGCCATACACACGCCAAATAACGCGGCAGCCTCTGGCGCGTAGTGGCTGAGCGAGCCAATGCTGGCAAGTGGAAAGATAACATCTTTCTCTAGCGGATACTGGATGGTCAGGAGCAGATACACTCCTAGCGCGCCTGCTCCACAGCAGAGGAGCATCAGCGTGCGTATCTGCCCGCGTATCTCATTGAGAGTGGAATGATAAAAGCGTTGCACTGCTGCGCATGCTCCCTAAAGTTATATATCTGCTCTGTCTCTGCTCAGCCTAGCGCAAAGCTTGGGCACTGTCAATCAATCTGCTATGAAGCAAGGCACCTTTTTTGATGCGATTGGTTTCACAATGCTACAATCTGGAAAGGATTGCTCCCACGCGCGTTTTCCTATTGTTTGATTAGCTGGCCGGCATCTCTTCAGGGGATGCCGCTATCACGGAGGTTGATTCGTGAGTACCCCAAGCCTCGCTGAGACACCGACTCTGAAGGTCGGCGATCTGGCGCCTGATTTTACCCTGCCGGATAGTAAAGGCGAGAAAGTAACGCTCAGCGACTATCGCGGTAAGAAAAACGTTGTGCTGGCGTTCTTCCCATTCGCGTTTAGCGGCACATGCTCGGCGCAGATGCCATCTTATGAGGCCGAGTTGGAGCGCTTCCACACCTACGAGACGGAAGTAATTGGCATCAGCGCGGATGCGCGCCACGCGCTAAACGCCTGGGCCAAGCAGTATCAGATCACGTTTCACTTGCTCTCCGATTTCTATCCGCATGGTGCGGTGGCGCAGAAGTATGGTGTGCTGCATGAGTTGGGCATGCCGGAGCGTGCCTTGTTTGTGATTGACAAAGAGGGCAAGATCCGCTGGATTCATGTCCATCGCCCTATCGGCGAGGCCCCGGACAACGAAGAACTCTTTGATGTACTCAAGAAGCTCTAGCGCGACAACAATGAGCCAGGAGCGGGCAGTACCTCTGTCCGCTCAATCTTTCTTCAGGTGATGTGTTATGCCGATGTCACGCCGCTGTATCCCATATACGCCGCGCAGCCGCGAACTCAGCGAAACGACCTTTGCGCTGGTCAGCACTGCCGGTGTGCATTTGCGCAATCAGGAACCATATGACGTCGCAGGTGATAACACCTGGCGCGAGATTCCGGGAGATGTGCAGAGCCAGGATCTCATAGTGACCCACGAGCATTATGATCACCGCCATGCCGATCAGGACATCAATTGTGTCTTCCCCATAGATCGTCTGCGCGAACTGGCGGCGCAAGGGGTCATCGAGGGCGTGAGTGACCGGCATCTGGGCTTTATGGGCTACAGCCAACTGCTGAAAGACCTCTACGAGCGCGCCGCGCCGGCAATGGCCCGGCTAATCGAGCGATCAACGGCTGATGCTGTCTTACTGACTGCCGGCTGACCACTTTGCCATCGCACGGTCGTTGCGATTGCCCGTGAGCTAGAGATGCTCGCTATCCCGACGGTCCTTATCACCCTCGTGCCAGAGGCATCGCGGCAGATGGGTCCGCCTCGTGCCATTCATCCGGTAGGTTTTACGCTGGGGGATTGCCTGGGAAGAGAGTTTCAGCCGGAACTGCAACGCAAGGTGCTGCTCGATGCGCTCAAGCGCTGGGAAGCGCGCATTGAGCCGGGCGTGATCTGGGACATCGACTACCCAGAGTATGTGCGTGACCC
>CAZFWN010000196.1:0-10372 GCA_964522745.1 uncultured Ktedonobacterales bacterium | reverse complement strand
GATGCAACAGCTGTTTCATCCGCTGGTGCGTCCGACGCACCAGCGGGTGTGTCGAGAGTCTCAACTTGATATGTTCTCTATCAAACTTCCTGAAAGCGCCCCTTCTGCACCCCCTTTATCCACACTTGGGGTTAGTTTGATACCCTACATATCAAACTTTCTGAAGGGTTCAGCATTTTGCAGCACCCTTTATCCACATTTGCTGGGTAGTTGATCACCTGCTTGGCAATCACCTCGTTTCTGCTGAGGCGCTGGACTGCGGAGAGAGTGGGGCATAGAATGCGGGATAGCCCTCGTGCCCGGTATGTCCGGCGCCTGGGTGATGATGGCCGTCGCTGTATTCCGCAGTGACGGCTATCGCTGTGTTTGTATGCAAGCAAGTGTACCAGAGGTTGGCTGAAAAGTCAAGGGGTGCTGGGCTGTATTCGCTTTCCTGACGAGTTTGGTCATGGTTCTGCGAGGGTCTCCTGGAGACCGTCGCTGTTCATCTACCGCAGCAAGAAAGGGAGTAACGATGTCCACTACTGCGCAGCCAAGGCCCGATCAGGCCAGGCCATCCCAGCAGATTCGATCCTACCCGGCGCCGAAGCAGTTGACAACCCCAACCGATCTGACCCCGCAGGGCGTCCAGGCGATTACCGAGGCGGTCAACCCGCTGGTCGCCGATGCCTTTGCCCTCTATGTGAAGACCAAAAACTTCCACTGGCATCTGGCCGGATCGCACTTCCACGACTATCATGAACTCTTCGACGAGCAGGCCGATCAGATTTTTGAGTCTATCGACACGATGGCCGAGCGAGTGCGCCGGGTTGGCGGCACCACCATCCGTAGTATCTCGCATATCAGCCAGGCGCAGACGATTAAGGACGACAATGATGACTTCGTGCCAGCGGGCGAGATGGTGCGCCGTTTGATGCAGGATAACGCGCACATCGCCGAGATGCAGCGAGCGGCCATCGAAGTCTGTGATAAGCATCGGGATTCTGTAACAAGTAACGCCCTTCAAGAGATTCTCGACGGGACCGAGCGGCGGAAATGGTTTCTCTTTGAGGTACTCCAGGGTGTAGATAACACCGGCTGACCTGCTGCACGAGTTGAGTGGGGATGAGCGAACTCGCCTATCCCCGCTCAGTATGCACAATAGGAGCGGTAATAGATGCGCTCCAGCGCCTCCTCTTGCAGGATAAACTCGCCAGCCACTTTATAGCCAATCGCCCAGTTGCTCTCGCCATAGAGGCGGTCCCACTCGCGCTGCCGCCCGGTACGCTGCTTCAGGCTTCCGGCGCGCCCAATCCGTTTTTGGATGATCTTCCAGCCCATCAGGTGTTCATTTCTTCTTTCTGCGTCTCTTCTGCCTCAGCCCTTTTCTGCACCGGGAGTCTGGTAATGGCTGTGCGCCAGTATAGCGCACGAGGAAGCAGCGCGCAAGAAGAACGTGCCCCTATCTCATCTCTGAATAAGGACTCACTATGACCTGTTTTGGTGCTATGCTGGGGGAAGTCATCGATAGGGAGTAGTTCTGCTGCTTGAGGGTATGCTAATGCCGCTAACGCTTTCTCGTGCCGAGGCGCGCCGCTTCCTGGCGCGCTATCACTTCACGCCAACCGATGTGCCGGGCGTCTTTGCGCGCCTGGGGACGGTGCAATATGACCCGCTCAATCCTGTCGGGCGCAATCCCGATCTGGTCTTGCAGGCTCGCGTGCCTGGCTATCAAGTGGATGATTGGCAAAAGGCCGCCTATACAGACCGGCTGGTCTATGATGCCTGGGATAAGATGGCTTGCCTGGTGCCGGTCAGCGACTGGCCGAAGCGCGCCCGCATTCGCGCCCGCTGGAATAGCTGGAGTAAGTCGGTGCTGGCCGATGAAGCCGATGCGGTGCAGGCGGCGCTGCGAGAGCTTGATACGCGCGGGCCGCTCTCGTCGCTGGAGTTTGAAGATCAGTCGCATTTCACTGACCGCACTGCCTGGTATGGACCCAAGCGCATCAAACATATCTTGCGAGCGCTGTGGGATCGCGGTGTGATCGTGACGCATCATCGCCAGGGCGGGCGGCATTACTATGATCGGGCCGAGCGCGTTATCCCGGCAGAGCATTTCAACGCGCCGCCGCTGGAAGATGAAGCCGAGTATACGCGCTGGATTATGGCGCGGCGCTGCCAGGCGATGGGTCTGATGCAGCCTGGCGGGGATGCCAGTATCTGGAGCGGGTGCGGCAGCGCGCCTGTGCGCACCCAGGCGCTTAAAACGCTGGTCGAGGATGGGACGATCACGCCGGTAGAGATCAGCGCGAATGGCAAGAAGGGCTGGACAGCCTATGCCTTCAGCAGCGCGCTGCCGCTGCTGGAGCAGCCGCTGCCCGCGCCGCATGTGATCTTCCTGGCTCCGCTGGATAGCCTGCTGTGGAACCGCAAGATGGTGATGCAGCTTTTTGATTTTTCTTATAAGTGGGAAGTGTATGTGCCGGAGCCGCAGCGCCGCTGGGGCTATTATGTGCTGCCTGTCTTCTATGGAGACCGCTTTGTTGCCCGGCTGGATAGCCGGCTGGAGCGCGGCGTCTGGACCATCTCGCGCTGGTGGTGGGAGCCAGATGTCACACCCACCCCCGATCTGCTCGACGCGCTGCGCCAGGCCGCCCAGGACTTCCTGAGCTATCTGCATGCCAGCGGCGTGAGCCTCGCGCCAGGCATCGACCCGGCGGTGCAGCAGGCGCTGCAACCGCTGGCGTGATATGCCCCACTTGCGACAAAGTTGAGACAATTGCTTGATGCTTTTATGACATCTTGCCGGTATCCTTAGTGCAGATGCCGGGCGCAAGCGCGCAGGGTAAAGGAAATGCAAGCGTCTCCTCCCCTGCACACGAGTGCTTGAGCCGGCACTTTCTCTTACCTATACTCAGGCAAGGGGAAGATATATCCAAAAGTATGTGGGAAAGGAAATGAAGCTTTCTATGGCTGAAACGTTGATGGCGCAGGCGGCACTGGATGGCAGAAGACCACGCGCTGAGAGCGCCGTGCTGCGCACCTATGATCTTTTCAAGCGCTATGGGCAGCGCCCGGCGGTGAAGGCGCTGAACCTGGAGGTGCGGCGCGGCGAAATTTTTGGCTTCCTTGGCCCGAATGGCGCGGGCAAGACAACGACGATTCGTATGATGCTGGGGCTGATTACGCCGACGGCGGGCCGGGTGGAGGTGCTGGGGCAGGACGTTGCCAGCGCGAAGGCGCGCGTGCTGCCGCGCGTGGGCGCGCTGATCGAGACGCCAGCGCTGCATCTGTATATGTCCGGGCGCAATAATCTGCGCGCCACCGGGGCCATTCTTGGCGGCGTCTCTGATGCGCGGATCGATGCGGTGCTGGGGATGGTCGGCCTGTATGACCGGCAGCATGATCGCGTCAAGACCTATTCGCTGGGCATGAAGCAGCGGCTAGGGGTGGCCGTCGCGCTGCTGAACGATCCTGACCTGCTGGTGCTGGACGAGCCGGCCAATGGTCTGGACCCCGCCGGCATCGTTGAGATGCGTGATCTGATGCGCCGGCTGGTTGCCGAAGGCAAAACAATCTTTCTCTCCAGCCACGTGCTGACCGAGGTGCAGCAAATCTGTACGCGCGTGGCGATCATCAACCTGGGGGAACTGGTTACTGAGTCCACTATCGAGGGGCTGACCAGCGGTCAGGGCCGCTTTTTTGTCAAGCTGGATGGGGCTGCCGAGGCGCTGGTTCGCATTCAGGCGCAGCCCTGGGGTGCGGGCGCGACGATGGATGAACACGGCGCGCTGCTGACGCCCGCGCCCGATGGGCGGGGACGGACGCTGACCCGCTTTCTGGTCGAAGCCGGCTTCTACCCGGATAGCCTGAGTCCCTATCAAGAAAGTTTGGAAGAGGTCTTCCTGCGGCTGACCGGCAACGGAGAGCGAGGGGTGCATTAATGAGCAGCGTTTCGACCACGATGGCGCCGCTGACGACGACACAGACGGCGCTCAAGCCGCGCTTTTTCGGCCTGCTGCGCGGCGAACTCTTTAAGATCACGCATCAGCGCATGAACTGGATCATGCTGCCCATCCTCTATTTCCTCTCCTCGGCGCGTTGGATCTCGCTGCCGTTGGGACGTGGAAACGAGATCAAGACACAGCTCCAAACCCAGCCCTATGATGTGCTGCACACGCTGATGGGTCAGAACCTGGGCATCTATCGCGTGTTTATAGGGTTCTTCCTCATCATCCTGACGGCGCGGATGATTGGGTTGGACTACCAGCAGGGGACCATTCGCATCATTCTGGCGCGCGGTGTGGGCCGGCTGCAACTGCTGTTCAGCAAAGTGCTGGCAATTGTGATTGTCGCGCTGGTGGTGACGGTGGGCGCGCTGCTTTTGAATCTGGCGCTGGCCGTTATCTTTATCAGCGGCATCGCGGGCAACCTGAACGCCTTTAGCACGATCACTTCTACCTTCTGGGCCGACACTGGCGGCTATCTGCTGACGGTACTCATCAGCATGGGCGTCACGATGCTGCTGGCCGTTGCCACGACGGTGATTGGGCGCTCGCTCGCCGTTGGCCTGGGCGTGGCGCTCGTCTTCTTCCCGGCAGATAATATCGGCACCGAAGTGATGTTCCTGATCTACCGCTTGTCGGGGAATGACTTCTGGCTGAAGCTGACCGCCTATCTGCTCGGTCCCAATCTCAATGTGATGCCCGGTGAGACGGTGCTGAATCATGTCTCGACCGTTGGCGCGACGCCCCTCGTAGACGTTGATGGTGGGCATGTGCTGCTCATCACACTCATCTACGCTGTCATCTTTGCCGCTATCGCTCTCTTCCTCACCTGGCGGCGCGATGTGATGGAATAGCAGAATAACTGCTTGCATCTGACTGATTGCCTGTATTGACCGTACAGGCAATCAGTCGATTTTTTCACCAAAGATAGTCTGGGGATTCATGGCTCTTGCTGTGCTTCTGGTGAGCGTTCCTGGGCGCTGTCTTTGAGAAGCCCTGACTCAATCAACCAGCGCGGCGGTTTGAGTGGAGCCGACCCTGGCCTCTCCTGAGAAGGAGAGAGGGGTTGCCAGGTGTCTCCCTCGGCTATGAGTGTGGCCTCGGCTTCCTGCTCATCGTCTCCTAGCATGGGTGATGACGCCGTGCGCGCTGGCAGCTGCTGGTGCAGCTGATTGAGCCGTGCGCGCGAAGGCCCTTGAACGTGGGGAGCGAACGCGGGGTCAGGGCGCTGCTGGCGCTCACGCGCGGCACGACGGGCAGACAGCCAGATAAACGCGGCAAAGATTAACAAGGTTACCGCTATCGCTCCCAGCCCCCATATCAGCGACGAGAGCAACAAAGAAGCAGCCGTTTGGGTTCCCCCAGCGCCGGCTCCAGCCGTTCCACCCGTATTTGTCCCAGGATGGACTGTGCTGGTTGCTGCTAGCTTTGGCGCTGCTGTTGGCGCCGTTGTTGCCGTCGGGCGTGGGGTAGCCGCCGCGGTCGGGCGTGGGGTTGGCGTGGATGTAGGTTGGGCGGTTGGTGTCGCGGTGGGTCGTGGTGGTGGTCTGAAAGGAGCAGCAGCAGAGGCCGCCGGAGTGAAGAGCATCAGTCCAGAAACTACCAGCACCAGAGTAAGCAGCGTCACCCCAGCCAGCAGCACACTCCCCAAACGCACCTGCTCCCGCCGAAAACATGACGCGGGCGCCCATCGGGTCAATCGCTTCATCTGGGCGGTTCCTTTGTTTCCCAACAGTAGACAAATGAAGTGATGGCATCCTGCATCCCGCCATCCTTCACAGGTCAGGCAATATTCTAACGTAAACTGTGCTGGCATGGCAAGCACTATGGGACCATTGGCCGAGATGGGCAAGAGCGCACGCAACCGGGCGCCCAGCAATGTTGCTGGGCGCCCGGTTGCGTTTATACCGATAGGTGAAATGGGCAGCTTAGCCAATGACGGTAGCAATGGGCGCCGCTTCGCCTTCTTCGCCCATCTTATCGATCAACTTCGTTCCATATTTGTGATGCCAGAGTTCGGAGTGATCCCTGGCGTTCCAGGCATAGAGCGCGCCGGGATCGTTGCCAATATAGATTACGCCTGCCTGTACTGCAAGGAGGAAGGAGGTGCCTGCCATGTTCTGGTGCCAGATGACTACTCCAGAGGAGGGGTTCAAGGCAAAGAAAGTCGTCTTGATTTGCGGATGCCCATTGGCGTCATTCCCAGCGTTCCAGCCGGCGTCGATATAGAGTACTCCATCGGAGGTAATGGCATCATCCCAGGTTTGGCCTGGCAGTGTCATATGCCAGGCTTCGGAGCCATCGCTGGCCTTGAGCGCGTGGAGTTGCCCATCATATGAGGTGAAGTAGAGCAGGCCATTGGCAACAATCGGATCAGTGAGTACCCAATGGCCGATGGGGCGCTTCCACTGCTGTTTGCCATCAGTGGTGTAAGCGTAGACGAAGCCGGTTTCTACGTCGGGATTACTGTGATTGCTCACTTCATAGGATGAGAGATAGAGCCGCCCACCGTCAAGCTGTGGTGAGTTGAAGAGTTGGGTAGTATCAGTCTTCTTCAGCCAAAGCTGCTTGCCGGTTCTGGTGTCAACGGCAAACAGGACATTTTGCAGCGAGCCGTAGATGATACCCTGGTTTACGACCAGCGAATTCACATTATAGATCGTTCCTTCAACCAGTGCTGAAGCTGGAGCCTGATAGACCCAGCGCTGCGCGCCGGTAGCCCCATCAAGCGCAAAGAGCTTGCCGTCGCGTGCCTGCACATAGAGGGTGCCGCCGGTGATGGTTGGCGTATTCAGCACGCCCAGGTCCATACCTCCTGGGGCGTCATGATCGACCAGGACATGCCAGAGTACCGCGCCGGTCTCGGCGCTCAGAGCGTAGACGTAGTTATCATGCTTCGTATAGTCAGTATCTCCGGCACTGACATAAACGGTATCACCATAGACGACAATAGAGGATTCGATGGCGCCGACATCTTGTGTCCAGAGCGGTTCATGTGTCTGGGGGTCGAGTTTACTGACCTGATAGTCGCCCCAATCTTTCTCAGAAGTGATATAGATACCCGGTGCCGGCGTCGGATCAGGGATGGTCATCGGGGCAGTAGCCAAAGGGGTCGTCTGTGTCTTTGCTGTCGTAGGATGCTTGCTCTGGTGCGCAAGGGCGAAGACTGTTGCCATGCTGCCCACCAGCGCGACGAGCAAGAGCGACGCCACCAGCACGCTGAGCCGGCGCCAGAGTGTGCCAGCGCCGGTGGAAGGGGTGTCAGAGGACATATGCTGCTCCTTTATAAAAGGTGGATGTATTGTTGTTGGAAAGGCGAGCGGTGGGCTGGCGGCGCGCCTGGAGCCGCGCGCGTTCTGCTCCTGCTCCCGCAGACGTGCCTGCACCCGCGCCAGCGACGCGGCATTGCGCGCAGCAAAACGCTGGTGAAGGCGTTGCAGATCATCGGCCAGGCGGGCATCTTCAGCAGCAAAGCCGTCTGAGGAGCGCTCCACATCTCCATGCTTGTAGCGCCGGGCGCCCGCACGCTCGGCTTCGCCTCGCGCGTCTGCGCTTCCAGCCGGCTCGTCTGCCTGCGCGCCGATAGGATCGATTGGAAGGTCGTTGTCTTGCATACAAAACTCTCGTGCCGCCTTAGCGGCGGTAAATGTCCCGAAGAAGGCGCAGCGCCCGCGAGAGGGCCATGCGCACCGCGCCTTCTTTTTTCTCCAGGAGAGCGGCAATTTCATCCCAGGGCAATCCATGCCCGAAGCGCAGCCGGATGACGTCCTGTTGCAGCGCGGGAAGTTGTTTGATCTGCGCCGCGAGCTGCCGCAGTTCTTCCCGCTTCAAGGCGACCTGCTCCGGTTCCTGGGCATCATCGATAAACAGCGTTTCCTCAACCTGGGTAAGCGTGACGCTGGGATGGCGGCTCATCCGCCGGTAATGATCGGCAGCTTTGTTGCGCGCCACGCGCCAGAGCCAGGCCCGCTGTTCCGGCTCTGCCAGCCCTGCCAGGTTGCCGCGCTCCATCGCCGCCAGAAAGACCTCTAGCAGCAAGTCTTCCGCGTCGGGGCGCGAGGCGGTTTGTTTGAGCAGATAGGCAAAAATGGCAGGGGCATGCCGCTGGTAGAGCGCGGTTCCAGGCGCCTCATCAAGCACGACAGGTTCAGGCCGCTGCATCACACCTCCCTGCGGTTGTTTTGAGATCTCATTGATACATCGCACCCACAGCAGAATTGTCACCTCTCAATAAGAAGAACGCGCCAGGCCAATCGGCCTGGCGCGTTGTCTGAGGGGAGCGAGTCAGGGGGCAGCAGCCCAAATCAGGTGGGGAACGCCCGAAATAATCCGGCAGAAAGGGTCGCAAGGCGGCTGCTGTGTGTACATTCGGGTGACGGCGAACAAGCGCGAGGGCTGGCCGCTGGCGCCTGGGTTGGCGCTGAAGAACTCGACAACTTGCCCGTTGAAGGTCTGGACAGCCTGCGGGCTGGCGCCGGCGCCTGGGGCCAGGCGCCAGATGGTGGCCGCGTCTTGCGAGGGATCGCCAAACTGAGAGATGTTATCAGCAATGAAGCAATCGCCTTGTGAATCCATCGAGATGCCCGGCTCGGCCAGAGAGCCATAGTCGCGGCGGTGCTGTGCAACGGTTGCGCCGGTCCAGGTCTGGCCGCTATCGTTGCTGGCATCCAGCGCCATGTCCTGTGGGATTGGCGGCGGCGGGCCGGATGGTGCCTGAGCCGCCAGTGCGGCGCGGGCTGCGGCGCCAGTCGAGAAGGCAATGGCATCGAAGGCGGCGCAGAGCCGGGCTGGCTGCGCCGGCGTGGTCAGCAATTGCGCGGTGTTGACTTCTGTATAGCCGCCACGCGGGCCGACAGGACCAAGCACCATCCAGGTGCGCCCGCCATCGGCGGAATGCTCCAGGACGGCCTGCCCGGCTACGCTGCCAGAGGCCGTCGGCCCCAGCAGCCGTAACCAGGCACCGGCGGCGCGATAGTCAGCAGCAATGCCCAGCGCGTTGTAGTGCTGCTGGACAAGCGGGTCAGGCGCGGCCTCCAGCGCTGCCCAGCGCTGGCCGTCATTGTCGCTCACCGAAAAGGCCGGCATGGAGAAGCCGGGCTGATATTGGTATTGCTTATCCGCCTGGCTGGCAACATACAGCCGCCCATCACGATAGATCCCATGCGCCATGAACCCAAACGCTAGAGCTATATTCTGGCCCTGATACAAGTCCTGGGCCTGCTGCACAACCTTCCAGGTCTGGCCCTCGTCATGGCTCACCTCAATAAATTCCCGCGCCGGGTCATCGCCCTGGTTGTAGGCAATGATGGTGCCCCGTCCGCCAGCGGGCAGGGCAAGCTGACAGCCATTCGTCAGGTTGCCGGTATGCAGGCGCTGCCAGTGCGCGCCGCTATCGCGGGTGCGCCACAGGCTGGAGGGTTCGGAAATATCATTAATGTCGTTATCACTGATGCAGGCAACGATCAGACCGTGTACGTCCGGGCTGATGGCATAGGAGACCGTCTTGTTGGCGGTTGGCGGCGTGACGTCGCGCCAGCCAGCCGGAACCTGATAGGTCGGCTTGCCAGATGGGGCACTATTTGAGGCCGGGGCACAGGCCGCGCCGCAGATGGCAAGCACCGCAAGCGCCACCAGCCCCAGCAGACGTATTGCCGAGGCACTCCCCCGGCTGCAAGGCAACCTCCCTACCAACGCAATCATCGCGCTCCCTCCTTGCTGATGAGATAGAAGACTCTGCTTCTATAACGCCTGGAAGCGCCTCAATGATACGTCGTCTATTCTACATTGCGCGCCGAATATGGGCGTTTGGTGGAGGCATCCCAGGAGATTATCCGCTTTGGCGTCAGGCGGATGATCTCTGGACTAAAGTGAGGTCCGAACGCCTGCCCGCCTTCGGGCAGCGCTTCCGCGTGCCCGCGAATCTCGATGAGACGCGGCTGCCAGGGGGGCAGCACATCATCGACGACAAATGCGGCGAGGCCGTTGCGCGCCACGTTGCGAAACTTCTGTGACGCGCCGTTGTTCAGCCCGCCAATGTCGATGGTGTCCAACTCCGCATTATAGCGGAAGCCCACCGGGGCGATCTGTGGCTCGCCGCGCTCATTCACGGTCGCCAACCTACCAAGCCGTTGTGTCCGCAAATATTCCAATTCCTCTTCAGTGAATTTGCTCACGCTGCACCTCTACCTTCTCTATGGTCTCATCAGGAGACCGGTTCATTCGTGTTCTTTCAAGAAGTGAGCCATGTATTGTTCCTTCTTCTGATGGAGCGTAGCACCTGTTTGTCGAAAGCAGATCGCCCAGAGGGCCAGGGTCATCCTGTCCTTTTGGGCAGCGACCCGTTTAGGCGTTCTCAGCCCCCTTGACTTTTCAGCCAACCTCTGGTA
>CAZFWN010000195.1:0-10416 GCA_964522745.1 uncultured Ktedonobacterales bacterium | reverse complement strand
CCCACGACAAGCAAGGCGAGTGGGATGGTACGCGCTCGCGCTGGTGATGGGGCTGAGTCTGGCCTTGCTCACCCTGCTGCCGGTGGGAGATGCGCGCCAGTTGATTCCTGGCGCTGCCGCCTATGCTCTGCCGACGAATCCTGCGAGCCAGCTTCGCCCCCAGATTTCTGCCCACGCGCTGCTGGTGCGCTCTGATCCTGCGGCCCATGCCAGCTTGCAAACGCCGCCCACCAGCGTGCGTCTGTGGTTTAGTGAAACCATCAACCCCTTGACCTCACGCGATGTCGTCGTCGATACCACCAATCGTCAGGTAGACAACCACGACACGCATGTCAACGCGGCAGACGCCCACGAAATGGACCTGACGCTGCCCCTCTTGCCTGCGGGTACGTATGTGGTGGTCTGGCGAAACCAATCGGCGGAGGATGGGCACATTGTTGGCGGCTCTTTCTACTTCCAGATTGCCCGTCCAGATGGGTCGGTTCCCCCTGTGCCTGCTGTGCTGCCGACGGGCAATATTCCCGGCGCGGGAGGCAGTGGTGTGGCGGGGAGCGCCAATCTGGATGGTCCCACGACGGTGCAGGCCCTTGCCACCTGGCTGGCATTGGTATTTCTGGCCGTCTGGGTCGGGGGGCTGATCTGGGAGACCTGGATACTGGCACCAGGCCGCCCGGCTGATCCCGATCTGGCAGCCGCCTCGCGGCTGGCGGCGCAGCGCTTCCGCCGGCTGACCATAGCGGCTCTGCTCTTGCTGCTGGTGAGTGACGTGGGCATTGTCCTCGCCCAGAGCGCCGAACTGGCGGGCGAGTGGTCAGGGGTCTTCTCCCCGCCGCTGCTGCGGGCGATCCTCTTTGGCAGCCAGTTTAGCACCTTCTGGTGGCTGCGCCAGGGCGTGGCGTTGGCCGGGCTAGGTTTGACGCTGCTCGCGCTGTGGAAACACTGGTCAGGTCAACGGCCCCTCCCTGCCTCAGCCGGGGCGCGGGCGACAGCGCATGCCTCAGACGAGGTTCGCCCCTGGTGGCCGGCGCTGCTGGAAACGCTGCGCAGCGTTCCGCACTTGCCCCGCCGACTGGTCGCTGGATGGCGCTGGCGCTCGTGGCTGGGGCGGCTCGAATTGCTGCTGGGAGCCACGCTGATCGTGGCGTTTGCCCTCTCCGGCCATGCCGGGGCGCTGCCCAGTTCAGAATTAGCTTACGGGTTGAGTGTCGATCTCTTGCATCTGGTGGCGAATGCCGCCTGGGTCGGGGGGTTGTTCTACATTGCGGTTGTGCTGCTCCCGGCGCAAAGGTCGCTCAATCCACGCCAGCGGGCGCGGGCACTGGCCTTAGGGCTGCCGGAGTTTAGCGCGCTGGCTATCGTTAGCGCTTTCACGCTGGCGGCGACGGGGTCACTCAACACGGTGATTCATCTGACCAGCATCGACCAATTTTTGACTACCGCCTATGGGCGCACCTTGACGATTAAGATCGGCCTCTTCCTGCTGATGGTGCTGATCAGCGCGTATCACGCCTTCGCCCTCCGCCCACGCTTGAGCCACGCGCTGGCGGAGCAGACCCCGCGTGCTACCTCGGTTGTGGTGGAAGCCGAAGAGGTTGCTGTGGGGGTGGTTGGTTCTACGCGCGCAGAGACGGCCTCAGCAGCGGGTGGTCCCCTGCACAAGAAGCAGAGCAATGGGAGCGGAGGTGAGGTTCCACCACACGCCCAGCGGTTGGTGGGACGCCTGGAGGGCTGGCTGCGCCGTGAAGCGCTGCTGGGCAGCGCCGTGCTGCTGTGTGTGGCGCTGCTGGCCGCGTTTGCTGGCTCCCTTGCCACTTCTCCATCGGTGGGAGCCGCGCCTCCCGGCGCCTCCAGCGGCGCGTTCGTCAAAACCCAGACGGCAGAGGGCTATAGCATTACTCTCAAGGTCGCCCCGGCGAAGTTTGGCACGAATACCTTTACTGCTACCGTGCTTGATGCCCAGGGGAAGCCAGTAACAGACGCCGAAGTGCTGATCCAGACGACGATGGTTGAGATGGATATGGGTGTCGGGAATACGCAGTTGAAGCCGAGCAACTCGTTGCCGCCTGGCTCCTACAGCGGTCTGGCCGACCTGACGATGGGCGGCCACTGGAATATTCTGGTGAAAGTCTTGCCCCCCCAGGCGCCCCAGTTTGTGACGACCACCTTTACGATTCCGGTGACCTATTAGCTGCCTTCAATCAGGCAACACATCCTCACCAATTCAGTAGTCTATTTGGCTTAAAATAGGGAGCAATCCCACTAGGCAAGGCGACGCTGCCACTCTTATACTCTAGTCCAGAAGTGCGCCGGGCGCCTCGCGGTGATTTGGCGCAGTCTCAACCATTTCCCATGATGCGCGATGAAAGGATGATAGACATATGATACGTTGGATTACGCGCTTGCGTACGCTTTGGCTGGCGGTGATGTTGGCGGCCAGCGGGGTGGTGGGAACGGGCTTCTTGCTGGCTGGAGTTGCCTCTGCGCATGCCAGTTATGTCAGTTCCGACCCGGCGGCGGGGGCCGTCCTGGCGACGGCCCCCACCCAGGTGACTGTCCACTTTGCTGAGAATGTCAATCCGCTCGGCGCGAACGGCCTCCCCAGCAGCCTGACGGTCTTCCTGAACCCGGACCTGAAGAATACCAACTACTCCGATCAGGATGCCACGCAGGTAAGCACGGGTAACGGGCAGGTACTCGCTTCCGATAGTAAAACGATGACCATCCCCATGAAGGGGGCGGGCGATGGGATTTACGAGGTGTATTGGCACACGGTCTCAGCCGATGATGGGCATGAGGATAGTGGCGTGTTCTTCTTCGCGGTAGGTACGAGCATAGGGCAAGGCGTCACCGTTGTGACCAAGACGGTCACTACCCCCGCCAATAGCACCTCTTCGGGCTTGCCTATCTGGGTGACGATTCTGGTTGGCATTGTCGGATTGGTGTTGGGCGGCGCCGCTGTTGCTGGGATGCGCAGGCGCCCGCAGGCGTCCGCAGGCAGCGCCGGGGGCGGCACGACTGTGACGCCTCCAGCAGAAGGCACGCCGCTAGAAAAGCGTTAGCTGAGCGCGCCGACACCGTTCTTTATCAGGCTGCCACGAGTTCACTCGTAGGCAGCTTTTTGTTGCTATTTGCTTCACCATCCGTATCCAGCCAGGCCCTTGTCCGACTATGCTACTATAGACCTACCGCTTGATTTTCCTGGTGGCCGGTTGGCCCCAGGATTGCTACATTAAGGGCAGGTAGAAGCCACAGGTGGCTTCTGCCCTAATGTACAGCAGGCAAACGGTAAAAGGATGGTGTCGGTGATGCGTCAAAAAGCACTTTTCATCCTCTTTGCTCTTCTCCTGGTCTCCCTTGGCGCCTGCCAGCTTCCAGCAGTTGGTGGCACAGGCAGCAGCACGCCTGCCCCTCCAGGCTCGATTGCCAGCGCCAACATCACCCCGAACGATCCCAGCTTTCATGGTTGCCCACAGCAGGGCGACGGCGGCGATGCAGCGCTTAACGGCCTGAAGAATCGCACAGATGAAGGCACCTATGTCACCGTCCAGCTTTCTGATCTGCTGGCGCTCACCTGGCCGAGCGCGATTCCAAAGAAGCCGCGCAGCAGTTGGTCATCCAGCGATCAGGCGACTATTGCGCAGCACGAGGGCGCGCCTATCGAGGTCGAAGGCTATATCCTCGACGACAAACACGAGGGCACAGAGTCAACGAACTGCCACTCTACCGATTACCGCGATTTTCACGTCTGGTTCGGCGCGTCGGCGTCTGCCCCCAGATCGCAGTCGATGGTCATTGAAATTACCCCGCGCGTGCGCGATCAGCGCCCCGGCTGGACCGACAGCGCTATCAGTGCGCTCAAGGGCCAGCATGTGCGTATTCGCGGCTGGCTGCTGTTCGACCAGGAACACCCAGAGCAGTTGAACCAGACGCGCGCCACGCTCTGGGAGATTCACCCGATCATGCACATCGAGGTTGATAAGGGCGGCACCTGGACGAGCATCGACAACTGAGAGGGCCTGTAAATCGGATGTTTCGTGGCAGGCGAACGGAGCCTGGCGACTAAAGATCGCGGCTTCTTGACCTGCGGCCACCAAGTCCGCCTTCGCGGACTTGGACGAATAAATACCTATTTTGTTTGTCAAACGTCATCATTCGGCGCTACGGGCGTGCCGCCACGACGTCCCGCAGGGACATCCTGGCCGAAGGGTCCCTAGCGCCGATTTGAATCGGCGGATTGTGACCCTTCGTTGAGAAAGGGGTAACTATGATGCACAAGGGTGCTGCTGTAGCCGTGCGCCTCTTTATTGAGGGCGAAGACGAGCCGGCTCATGATTATGCCCAACTGGCGACGGAGATCGCCCGGCGGGTGGTCGAACTCGGCATGGCCGCCTATCAGCAGGAGGGGCCGTTTCAGGTTAGGCTGACCAGCGCGAAGGTGCTGGAGGGGTCTGAGGGTGAGGAGGAAGACATCACCCCTTGACGGATATGCGTGTGGTAGGGTACGCTGGTTGAGTATGAATGAACGACCACCATCAGGAATAACGCCGACAGAAGCGCTCCAGTGCAGCAATCCGGCGTGCGGGGCGACGATGGCCGCGCCTGCGCGGCAGTGTGCGAACTGCGGCGCGCTGCTCAGCGGGCAGATACTCAGCGGGCGCTTTCGCATCGAGGCGCTGCTGGGCCAGGGCGGCATGGGCGCCGTCTACCGGGCAACCGATCTGACGCTCAGCCGGACGGTGGCGCTCAAGGCGCTGACGCCTGGCGTGGGCACCATCGGCGGCATCCCATCGGATGTGCGCGCGCGCTTCTTCCGCGAGGCGCAGTTGGCGGCGCAGCTTGACCACCCCAACATTGTACAGGTGCTGCACTTCGACAGCGACGGCCCGATGGTCTATCTGGTGATGCCGCTGCTGAACGGCGGGACGCTGGCCCAGCGGCTCCGCCAGCGCCGGCCCATCGATCCTATGCTCGCGCTGGGCTGGCTGCGGCAGATCGGCGCGGCGCTCGATTACGCGCACCAGCGCCCGCAGCCGATTATTCACCGCGATGTGAAGCCGGGCAATCTGCTCTTTCACGAGGATGGGCGGCTCTGCCTGGCCGATTTTGGCATTGCGCGGGTCGCTTCAGAGACCGGCGCTGGCGACGCGGCGCAGATTACGCGCACCGGCGTGATTCTCGGCAGCTTGCAGTATATGGCGCCAGAGCAGATCAGCGGGCACGCCATTCCAGCGAGCGATCAATACAGTACGGGCGTTGTCCTCTATGAGATGCTCACCGGGGTGCTTCCCTTCGATTCAGCGGACAGCTACGCGCTGATGATGCAGCATCTCAGCGTGACGCCCGCGCCGCCGGGCAAGTTCATTCCCACCCTGCCGCCGGGGGTAGATGGCGTGGTAATGCGCGCGCTGGCAAAAGAGCCGGCCCAGCGCTTCCCAACGGTCAGCGCGCTGGCCGCCGCCTTTGAGGGCGCGCTGACCGGCGCGCCGACGGCGCAGCTTCCGGGGCAGGCACTGCCGCGCCTCACCCGCCAGATCACGCCAGGCTTCAATGGCCTGCCGCCGGAGAGCCTGACCCAAAGTGCCGGCGACCCGCGTGGCGAGATGCCCACGCGGGCGGCGACCAACCTGCACGCGAGTGCCGGCTGGGCGCCTCCCGGCAGCCGTCCATCCACCATCGAGCGGCCCGGCCAGCCGCCGAAAGCCCCACCACCGGCGCGCCAGCGCAATACGCTGGTGATCGTGCTTGGCTCGGTGCTGGCGGTGCTGCTGCTCTGCGGGCTGGGGCTGGCCGGCCTGAGCCAGCTTCACCTGAACAACACGCCGAGCGCGGGCGCGACGTCCACTGCCAGCCATTCCTCGCCGGTGCCCACCCATACCGCTGTGCCGAACGCCTTTACCCTGGCGCTGCGCAACGCCGAAAGCCGGAAGCCGCTCTTCGAGGATACCCTGCTCGACGGCAACCGGGGCTGGATTCCGAGCAACGGGGCGCGCTTTGAGGAGGGCACTGGCCTGATCCTGCCGGGGTCTGGACAGGGTGATGGCGGCTATGCACGGGCCAAAAAGGGCGACGGCGGCTCCGCCTATCGCCCCCTGGAACTGCCCGCGAAGTGCGCTGTCGAGTTCGATGTGACCTACAGCGGCACGCCCGCCAGCTATGGATTTGGTCTGCTTACCGCGAGCCTGGGCGGCCATGTGCTGGCTCTCTCTTCTGCCGGCGCCTATGGGCTGGTTTACGCAAAAAACGGGCTACAGGGCGAGCAAGCCCTGATCTATCAGAATGAGCCAGGGCTGGCGCTGCAAGAGGGCCAGGGCTATCACATAGCGGTGCTTATTCAGAGCGACCAGATGGCGCTCTTCCTGAACGGAAACTTCATCACCTCGTTCACCTTTTCCCAGGTGTTTAAGGGGTCGCGCATCTTTGCGCTGGCAAACTTCGCCAGCGCGAACTCGCCGGGCGGCGATGTGACCCTCCAGAATCTGGATATCTATCCTGCATCATAGAGGAGGCGGGCATGATGCCTGAGCGAGAGTCCCCGGCCTACCAGCCTGCCCTGCCCGGAACGGAGGCCGCGCACCCGTCGCGGCCCCGGCCCACCAGCGACGAGGCCGAACTGGCCTGCTGGGTGGCCTTCTCGCGGGTGCGCGGCATCGGGCCGATGCGCTTTGGGCGGCTGCTCGGCCACTTTGGCAGCGCCCAGGCGGCCTGGGAGGCCGGGCGCGCCGATCTGCTGGCCTCCGGGCTGGATGCCCGCTCCATCGAGGCGCTGCTGGCCCAGCGCGCCAAAGGGCCGCCGCCGGAGGCCGAACTGGAGGCGCTCGCCAAAGCCGGCGCCGAGGCGATCACCCTGACCGATGCGCGCTATCCCGACCTGCTGCGCGAGATCTATCTGCCGCCGCCGGTCCTCTTCCTGCGCGGCGCGTTGGCGCCCGCCGATGGTTGGGCGGTGGCGATTGTGGGCACGCGCCGCGCCACCAGCTATGGCCGTCAGGTGGCAGACACGCTGGCTCGCGGGCTGGCCCAGCATCAGGTAACGGTGGTGAGCGGGCTGGCGCGTGGCATCGACACTGTCGCGCATCAGGCGGCGCTGGCCGCCGGAGGGCGCACGCTGGCTGTGCTTGGCTGTGGGGTGAATGTGACCTATCCGCCCGAAAACGCGAAGCTGGCGGCGCGCATCTGCGAGCAGGGCGCGCTGATCTCAGAATTCCCGCTGGGTACACAGCCGGATGGCGGCAACTTTCCGGCGCGCAATCGCATCATCAGTGGGCTGTCGCTGGGAGTGCTGGTGACAGAAGCGCCCCAGCCAAGTGGGGCGCTGATTACGGCGCGCTTCGCCCTGGAGCAAAACCGCGAGGTGTTTGCTGTGCCTGGCCCCATCTACAGTAAGGCCAGTGAGGGCACCAACAGGCTGATCCAGCAGGGAGCGAAGCTGGTGATGCGCGCCGAAGATATGCTAGACGAGTTGAAGCTGCAACAGGCGCCGCAAGAGCAGGCAATGCGCGAATTGCTGCCGGCCAGCGGCATCGAGGCCACGCTGCTCAACTTGCTGACCGCCGCGCTGGAGCCGCAGCATATCGACGAGCTATGCCGCGCCGTCGATCTCTCCACCGGAGAAGTCACCAGTACCCTGATGATGATGGAACTCAAGGGTCTGGTGCGCCTGGTGGCCCCGATGACCTACGCGCCGGCGAGATAATAAGGCGCCGGCGATTGCTGAGGCAGGGCGTTCTTTTTCCTGGTCTGGAGAAGGCAGGGCAGAAAAACAAGGTCACGAGGTTCTACAAATAGTAGAATAGTCTTTGCAGTAACTTTAGGAAGATCGCTTATTCCTCATTTTCAGTATAGCATAGTTGTCAAGAACTCGACAACGTTCTTTTGGCCGATGTTTTTGGGGCGCTCCTTCCGTATACTTTTCATACAAGATATGAGAATGGAGCGTAGACATGAAAACACACTCTCCTGGCGCTCAGGGACCGTCTGTTCCTGAGTGCGTCCCGGAGGGGGAAACGCCCGCGATCAGCAGCGCGCCCAGGCCGCCGGAAAAAGGGCTGCTGCGCGCCGTGAGCGCGCTGCGGCATCGCAATTATCGTCTCTACTGGTTTGGTCAGTTGATCTCGCTGATGGGCACCACGATGCAGACCATCGGGCAAGCCTGGCTGGTGCTGCAACTGACCCACAGCGCCTTGCAGCTTGGGCTGGTGGGCGCGCTGCAATTTCTGCCGGTGCTGCTCTTCTCGCTCTTTGGCGGCGTCTTTGCTGATCGCTGGCCCAAACGGCGCGTCTTGCTCGTGACCCAATCGGCGGCCATGCTCCAGGCGTTTGCTCTCTGGGCGCTGCTCGCCACTGGCACGATACAACTCTGGCATATCTATGTGCTGGCGCTGCTGCTGGGACTGACGACCAGCCTGGATCAGCCGACAGGCTCGGCGTTTGTCGTCGAGTTGGTCGGACGCGAGGACTTGCCCAACGCCGTTGCCCTGAACTCCTCGCGGAATAATCTGGCGCGCATTGTCGGCCCTGGCCTTGGGGGCATCATTATTGCCGCCAGCAGTGGTAGCGTCACGACCCTCTTTCTGCTGAACGCGCTCAGCTTTCTCGCGGTGATTGGAAGCCTGGCGCTGATGAGGAGTCACGAGCTACACGCCCAGGCGTTTCAACGCCCTGATGCGGGCGAGCGGCAGAACACCTGGCAGCGCTTGCGCGAGGGCGTGGCCTATGTCTGGAAAACGCCGGCTGTGCTGCTGGTGATCCTGGTGGTGGGGCTGGTGCTGCTCTTCGGCGCAAACTTCACCGTCGTCCTTCCCCTCTTTGCCACCGATGTGCTGCATGTCGGCGCGACGGGCTTTGGTTTTCTCTCTGCCGCGTTGGATGTTGGCGCGCTGCTCTCGGCGCTGTGGCTGGCCTGGAGCAACCGGCAGCCAACGATCCGCAGCGTGTTGATCGGCACGCTGGCTTTCGGGGTCGTGGAGGCGGCGTTTGCGATCTCGCACCTCTATCTCCTGTCGTTGGCGCTGATCGCGGGCATTGGCATTGCGGAGACCGTCTTTGGCGCGCAGGCTATTACTATGCTGCAAACGCTTGCCCCGGACCACCTGCGCGGGCGCGTCAACAGCGTCTATATCCTCTTCTTCACCGGGAGCATCCCACCGGGCTATCTGCTCGCCGGGTGGCTGTCAGGTCTCTATGGGGCTTCCATTGGCTTGCTCATCTGCGCTCTGCTTTGCCTGCTGGTCGCGGGAGCCGGGTGGCTGTGGCGAAAACCAGCAGAGCAGAGTGCTGCTGCATCAGCAGGCTAGAACATCGGTGAAAGGAGCCTGGCGATTAAAATCGCGGCTAGAGGCGGCGCCACAAAGCCTGCCTGTAGCGCCGGCTTCCAGCCGGCACGTATCAGTTGGCTAGCTGTGATCCTTGCCCAGCGAGGTGCCTTCCAGCAGAGCGCGAGCCTGCCGGACGGTTCACAGCAGGGGCAGGCGGCCTCGCTCGCGTTCCGTTGGCCGTCGGGACGACGGCGCTACGATAGCCGCGTTTGTCCGGTGCGAAAGTGTAGGTGCGGCCCAACTGGTACGGGCCGGCTGGAAGCCGGCGCTACAGGCGGGGACGGCAGCACTCTGAGGATGATATGCTATACTGGCAAGGGCTGGAGTTGTCACACGCCAGCCAATCTATTTCGCTAGAAAGCGGACATCAGGCTTTGACGTAGATTCGCCCTCAATGAGTTCGCAGAAGCCCGCTGGCGGCGCTGCTGGTCGAACGCGGGATATTTGAGACAGAGGATGAGGCGCGGCGCTGGGTGATGGCCGGCAAGGTGCTGGTCAATGGGCAGCGCTTCGAGAAGCCGGGCATGCCTGTGCCGGGTGATGCTGTGCTGCGCGTGCTTGGCAGACAGCGCTATGCCAGTCGCGGCGGCCTGAAGCTGGAAGCGGCGCTTGATCACTTTGCGGTGTCTGTCGCCAGGCAGGTGGCGCTGGACAGCGGCGCTTCAACTGGCGGCTTCACGGACTGTCTATTGCAGCGTGGCGCGGCGCTGGTCTATGCCGTCGAGGCGGGCTATGGTCAATTGGTTGGACGTTTGCGCGCCCATCCCAACGTGCGCAATCTGGAGCGCACCAACCTGGGCGACCCGGCGCTGGCCGCGCTCGATCCGCGCCCGACGCTGATGACCCTAGATCTCTCGTACCTCTCGCTGACGAAAGCGCTGCCGCTGGCCGCCGGCATCCTCGCGCCGGCGGGTGCGGTGCTGGCCCTGCTCAAGCCGCTGTTCGAGGTCGAAAGCGCCGAGGCGCGGCGCAGCGGGCAGGTGGATGATCCGGCTCTTCTTGTAGCCGCCTTGCAGCAGGTGTTGGAGGCCGGCGCGGCGGCTGGGCTGACGCCGCTGGGCGCGGTCAAGCTGGCCCTGCGCCCACGTCACGGTGTCTCCGA
>CAZFWN010000194.1:6310-10528 GCA_964522745.1 uncultured Ktedonobacterales bacterium | reverse complement strand
GGGCAGCGCCGCCGCGCCGATATTTTGCTCGGCCTGCTGGGGATTCTTGGCGCCGGGAATGGCCGCCGTCACGTCGGGAAACATCAGAATCCAGCGCAGGGCCAACTGCGCCAGCGTCGCGCCCTCTGGAACGAGCGGGCGCAGCGCCTCAACCGCCTGCAAGCCGGTCTCATAGTCCACGCCGGAGAACGTCTCGCCCTGGTCAAACGCCTCGCCATGCCGGTTATAGCTGCGATGATCGCCGGGGTCAAAGGCGCTGTCCGGGCGCAGCTTGCCGGTGAGCAGACCGCTCGCCAGCGGCACCCGCGCCAGAATGCCCACCTGGCGCTCGCGGGCGGCGGCAAAGAACTGCTCCGCCGGCTTGAGCCGAAACATATTAAAGATGATCTGCACGCTCTGCACATTGGGATAGCTGATCGCCTTGAGCGCCTCATCGACCTGTTCTACGCTGACGCCATAGTAGCGCAGCTTGCCCTGTGCTACCAGATCATCCAGCGCGCCAAAGACCTCGGCGCTGTCATACACCTCAGAAGGCGGGCAGTGCAGTTGCAGCAGATCAATGGCTTCGGTGTCCAGGTTGCGTAGGCTGTCCTCGACAAAGCGCGTCAGGTTCTCGCGGTTGTAGCCGGCGGCCACATGCGGATTCAGCCGCCTGCCGGCCTTGGTGGCAACGATGATCTCCTCGCGGCGCTGCTTGCGCACCTGGGCCACCAGCCGCTCGGAGCGGCCCGCGCCGTAGACATCCGCCGTATCGATGAAATTGACGCCCAGATCGATGGCGCGGTGCAGCGCCGCCAACGAGGTAGCATCATCCGTCGCGCCCCAGGCATCGCCGCCGATGCCCCAGGCGCCAAAGCTTATTTCAGAAATCTTCCAGCCCGTGCGGCCCAATGGACGGTATTCCACGTATCCTGCTCTCTTTCTTTCCTGTTGCCTGTATCTCAATGGTTCTTCCATAGAGGATACAATCGCAGAAAGACGCTGGCAAGGGTTTCTGATGGACGCGCCGGTTGGAAGCCAGCGCTACAAGCAAAGGAACCCAGACTAGCCCCCACGTTTGGGTGGAACGTATGATAAGCTTTCTGTTGTAGAAAAAATGTCTGCTCCATGAGCAGATTGACATCGGAGGAGAGTAACCGATGATGGAAACAGAGAAACAGCCGATGAAAGCGCTTGTGCTTGGCGGAGGTGGGACCACCGGGATCGCCTGGGAGATGGGACTGCTGCTGGGCCTCCACGATGAGGGCTGTGATGTGACCGATGCCGGCCTGATCGTGGGCACGTCAGCCGGCTCAGTGGTCGGGGCGCAAATCACCAGCGGTCTCACCCTGGAGGCGCTCTACGCGCTCCAACTGCGGCCACTTGAGGAAACCAAAGAACAGGTCGTTCAATTCGACATGAACGCGCTCGCTCAAATGCTGACGGCAGGGGTCGGCGCAGCAGATGCGCAGGAGGCAAGAGCGCGGATCGGAGCGGTGGCCCTGGCCGCGAAAACCATGCCGGAGGAAGCCCGCCTGGAAATCATTGCCGCCCGGCTGCCAGTTCAGGACTGGCCGAACAAACAGCGGCTCGTCGTTACCGCCATCGAGGCGCAGACAGGCGAACTGGTGCTGTTTGATCAGAACGCGGCTGTGCCCTTAGTGCTGGCTGTCGCGGCCAGTTGCGCGGTCCCCGCCGTCTATCCTCCCACCACCATTGGCGGCCACCGCTATATCGATGGTGGGGTACGTTCGGGAACCAACGCCGACCTGGCGAAAGGATGCCAGCGTGTGCTGATCCTGAGTACCGGCACGCTCGATCTCTCGGCAGTGGGCGAAGCGGCGAGCATCCCCCGCCTGACCTTTGAGGACGAACTGGCGGAACTCCAGCAGGCAGGCTCTCAGGTGCTGGTGATTACGCCCGATGAAGCGTCGGCAGCAGCCAGAGGACCGAACCCGCTCGACTCCAGCCGACGCCCTGGTTCTGCCGAAGCGGGCCGTGCGCAGGGGCGCCTCTGGGCCGAGCGGGTCAAGCGTTTCTGGGGCGATGACGGGGCGATATAAAAGACGTGCCGACAGGGAGCCTGGCGACTGAAGCTCGCGGCTCGTTGGCCTGCGGGCCACCAAGTCCGCCTACGCGGACTAAGACGAATGGGGCCAAGCTCTCGTCCCAACCCGCGCAGGCGGGTTTCGTGGCAGCACGCCAAGAAGGCGCGATTTCAATCGCCAGCGCGCAAGCACATGAAGCTGGCTTACTTCATCTTATGCACCGTGACCTCGCCGGCCTTGACGTCAGGCGGCCCCTCCACCAGTGAGGCCAGGTTCTCCCTGACCCACTCTGCCGCCATGCGCGTCGATTCTTCCGCACCGGCCTGGCTCTCAAAGAGGCTGACCGTCGCCAGTGTGCCGTTGCCGGTGTTGACCAGATGATATGCGATAAACCCCGGCGCTTTACTCACAATGGGCACAAAGCCATTCTCAACCGATGTGTTGATCTGATCGAACGCGCCTGACTTGTACTTGTAGCTGCGGATCGCCATGTACATGCTCTTGCCTGCCTTTCCGACCATCGCGGATGGTCTGCGCTGACCAAACAACATTACGACTCTACGAACCTGATCGGGTCGCCACACTGAATGACGCCGGTGCTAAGCACATCGGCATAGATGCCGACGCTGGGCAGCGCGCCATAGGGGCCGAACGGGGCGCGGCTGTGCTGGGCCACTGCGCGCAGAATACCAGGGTCGTGCGGCAGATCGCCCTGAGGCAGCGTCGTCATCACGCAGCGCACGCAGGGCGCCAGCACTGAGAGGCGCACCTCGTCGCCAATGGCGAGCGTGCGATCTACCCAGGTGGTCTCAATCCCTTCCTGCACATCGGGGGCCAGGTCCAACACAATATTGGGGCGAAAGCGGCGCGCATCAAACTGCCCAGCAGGGTAGTGCGCCTGCAAGCGGCTGAGCGCGGAGGTTGCCAGCAGGTGCAGCGAGGCAGCATCAAAGAACGTGCTGCCGCCCGGCGCCTCGACCAGCGGCTCCTCCGTCACGACATCTTGATAGGGCATGCCCTCAACCTCCAGCCACTCTTTCTCATAGCTGGCCGGCCCCATCGTGTCAGAGAGCAAGACGACATCCCGCCCCAGCGCCTCTGAGAGCAACTGATGAATGGAGGACTGTTCGCTGGTGACCAGCAGCCCATCGGGGAGGGTGATCTGCACCGGCGGCAGCTTTGCTCCGAGCGCTGGCGCCTCCAGATAGGCGGCCTGGCATTCCAGCAGCCGCGCCCACTTGCGCGGGTGCTTGGCGCTGGCGACCTTGCCGCTCAGCAGATCAACCACCGCGTAGGCGCGGTCTCCCAGCAGCCCACGCTCGGTGATGGCACCGGACTGCACCTGCTCGCCCGGCATCGACTTGACTGGATAGCGCCAGAGCGCGGCCACCGTGCCCAGCACACGCTCCCCTGTTTCTGTCATAGCTCACTCCCAGCACCAGTGCTGCACACAGCACGTCAACCTTCACCCATCCAGCATAGCATGCCCGACAAGAGGGGTCAGAGCGCCGTAACGCTTCCGTGATCTGCTTCACAAACCCCAAACCTGTTTCGTAACGCGCGCTGTAACGTTGGCGTGACGGCGCGCCGGTATCCTCTAGATAGAAAGATTGAAATGAACTTACTCTACAAGGAGCAGACACATGGACCTCTATCGAATCGCGTTGTTTATCCACATACTGGGGGCGCTGACCCTCTTCATCGCTGTCGGGTTCAATTTTCTGAGCATGCTGCGCATGCGCCAGGCGCGCGACGTTGCCCGGCTGCAAGAGTGGGCACGGCTGGGCCTTCAGGCCGGGCGAGCGATTCCGGTGGCGATCCTGTTCATCACCATCACCGCCGCCTATATGGTCACTACTGCCTGGGGCTGGCAGACCGCCTGGGTGGATGTCGTCCTGGCAACCTTTATCGGCCATGCCATCTTCGTGCAGGCGATTGAGAATCCGCGCCTGAGCAAGCTGCACAAAGGTGCGCTGCGCGCACCCGCTGGCGCGGTGCCCCAGGAGTTACAAGCGTTGGCGCATGACGCGCTGCTGTGGACCGTCGAGATTACGGTCACGACGACCACCGTTGGCATGATCTTCCTGATGGCCGTCAAACCCAATCTGGTGATCGCGCTTATTGCCATCGGCACAACCTTGCTGGTCGGGCTGGCGCTGGCTCTGCCGTTCTGGCAGCCCAGGCACGTCCA
>CAZFWN010000194.1:4610-6210 GCA_964522745.1 uncultured Ktedonobacterales bacterium | reverse complement strand
TCTCCTGACAGCGCGCCCGCTCTTCTGGAGAGCGGGCGCGCTGCTTTCCAAAGGCGGCGCTATGCTATACTGACGGCATATGCAGCAGCACTCAGGGGGAGCCAGCGATGAGTGAGCTTGAGCAGGCCCTCAAGACATTGCTCGATGTGAGTGCCGCAGACCTGGCGCGCTTTGCCTGGGGCAAAGAAGGCTTCATCGTTCGGGACGTCCTCCCACCCATCCCGGCATCCGAGGGGCGGCCTATTGCGGTTGAGCATCTCTGCCGGGTGCAGCGTCACATAGTTCTTCTGGAAGTCTGCGCGGCGCCTGTCCCAGACGTCTCGCGTCTCATCGCCGCCAAAGGAGCGCGGGCCTTCCTGGAGACCCGCCTGACACCCCTCTCGACGCTCTACTGGCTCGTCAAGGACCAGCCGCCGCCGCCCTCACCGTATCCACAGTGGCGACAGACGCGCACATGGCGCTTTGACACGGTTGACATCCCGCGCCTGCCGGCTTCCATACTGCTAGAGGCCGAACTGCCCGGACTGCTGCCGCTCGTTGCGTTCGCCCAGGATGCCAGCGCCGCGATAATAGAAACCGCCCGGCGACAGTTGCCGACTGGTGCGCCCAGGCAGCAAGCTGATTTACTGGAATCGCTGCTGCTGCGCTTCTGGGCGCATGTGCAAAACAAGGAGTAAAAATCATGCCCGCACGCGAGGCACTGGCCTTTGATATGTACAGCACGCTGGTGGATACCATCGGCATCAAGAAGCAGCTTGAGGCGTTTTTCCCGGAGCAGGCCGGGCAGATCGCGCAGACCTGGCGGCAGCACCAGCTTGAGTTTAGCTTCCGCCTGACGCTGATGGGGCGCTATGAAGACTTCGCCCAGGTCACGCGCAAGGCGCTCGATTATACGCTGGACGCCAGTAAGCTGAACCTGGATGCCGGCCAGAAAGACGCGCTGATGGCGCAGTATAACACCCTGGAGCCGTTTGCTGACGTGAAGCCAGGGCTGGAGCGCTTGCAGGCCGCCGGCTTCTCGATGGTCATCTTCTCCAACGGCGCGCCCCCGATGCTCAACGCCCTGCTCGATGCCTCAGGGCTGCGCCCCTATTTTCAGGACATCGTCAGCGCCGATGAGATCAAGGTCTACAAGCCCACCCCCAAAATCTACCAGCATGCCGCGCAGCGCCTGGGCCGGCCCATTGGAGAAACCCGGCTGATCTCCGCCAATCCCTTTGACGTGACCGGCGCGCTCAACGCCGGCATGCGCGCCGCGCTGGTCAACCGCTCCAGCCTTCCGCTTGACCCGCTCGGCTCGCGCCCCGATGTGATCGTCAAGACGCTGACCGAACTGGCAGACACGCTCGCCAGCGCATGATAGCACTTCCTGCTGCGTACTACCTGTAGTGCCGGCGTGGCGGCCCACGAGGACGCCCCCAGCCCCACTCCTGCCGACTGGAAGCCGGCGCTACAAGGGATAGGCCGGCACAGTGGCCGGCGCTGCGGGCATGACATGCTCATGCGTAACGTTTTCTCCGGGGCAGCGATAGACAGGATAGAGGCAGATTACGATAGTGCGGAGCTTCCTTGATGACACAACACGCTGATGGCGCTTGTG
>CAZFWN010000194.1:0-4510 GCA_964522745.1 uncultured Ktedonobacterales bacterium | reverse complement strand
AGATTACGATAGTGCGGAGCTTCCTTGATGACACAACACGCTGATGGCGCTTGTGTGGATGCGTCAGCCGCCGCTGCTGCGCTCTACCAGCAGCACGCGCCTACGCTCTTTGCGTATCTGCGCCGGCGTGCCGCCTCATGGGAAGATGCCGAAGACCTGCTCGTTGAGGTCTTTGTGGCAGCGCTTGACCGCGAAAAAATCTTCTCTGTCCCAGAAAAGGAGCGACTGCCCTGGTTGTTGCAGGTGGCCCAGCACAAGCTGGTTGACCAGTACCGCTACGTGACCAGGCGCCCGTCTACTCCCTTAGATGAGACAACCGACGCGCTGGTAGAGGACGAGGATCGGGGGCCAGAACAGGTCGCGCTGCGCCACGAGGCGCAGGGTCATCTGCATCAGGCATTGCAGCACCTGCCCGCCACCTACCAGGAAATCCTGCGGCTCCGTTTTGTCCATGAGCTAGGGTGCGCCGAGATTGGCGCCGTGATAGGCAAGAAAAAAGGCGCCGTTCGCATCATGCTCTGGCGCGCGCTCAAGCTGCTGCGCGCGCGCTACGATGAAGCTTTGTAAAAGGGACAAACCCATGACCCACGACAATGAGCCGCTTCCTCCCAACACGAGAGAAGACCGCGATGACCAGCACGCTGCGCCAGAGCCAGGGCTGATTCAGGAGCTTCACGAGCATTATGAGGAGCAAGCTCAGGCAATCAATCAGAGGCTAGAACGGGCCTGGCAGCGAATAGAGCAGCGTGCTGAAAGTGAACAACAAAGCTGGCGGCAAACACACTCCCCCGCTCAGCCTCTATTCTCCCAAGAAAGGCCGTCTCCTATGCAGAAACCCACGCCCTTTCTCAGCGCCTTCCGGCGCTGGCCGTCGCGCCTCGTCACCCTGGCAGCCGCCGCGCTGCTGGTGGCGCTGGTGGGCGGGCTGATTGCCGGCCTGGTGCTGGTTCATCACCCTGGCAACAAAACGGCTGGTGGCCCCATAAGCACAAACACCCCCACCCCTGCTCCGATGAATACGGCCACCCCTGCGGGCACCCTGGTTCCAGTCCTCTGGTCGCTGAAGATGCTAGACACACAGCATGGATGGGCGATCAACATGCCAGATAGGGTCACGCAAAGCAATGGGGCAATAAGTGCGACCTTCTCCAATGAAGAATACGTCTTATCTACGACTGATGGCGGCATCCATTGGAAGGACGTCAGCCCGATTGCGCCTTCCGCTCTCGCGGGGAGTGGCCCCTCCGCAGACTTTCTCAGCGCTTCACTGGCCTGGGTCTATGCTCAACCCAATCTCTTCTATGTCACGACCAACGGCGGCCACACCTGGCAGCATCGGGCGCTTCCATCAAGCGTCACCGGGTCATTTCCATTTGTCGAGAACTACATCTTTATCAATGCCCAAGACGGTTGGCTCCTTGCCGGTCAAAATGAAGCACCAGGACCGCAAACCCTGGCCCTGTTTCAGACCACTGATGGGGGCCTCAGTTGGACAGAGTTGCAGGGGCCAGGCGCCCAGGGAACGAGCCAGTCGGGCGCGCTGCCCCTGAACGGCAACGTTTCCAGACTGAGTTTCCTCAACGCTTCCACCGGCTGGGTTACCGAGCAGAGCAATATAGTGAATGGAGCCGCCACGATGTATATGACTCAGGATGGCGGGCACACCTGGCAGCCGCAGCAGCTTCGCTTGCCGGCAGGATTGCCTCAGGCTCCCTCAGCCATTTTGGAGCCTCCGCAGTTCTTTAACGATCACGATGGCTTCTTGCCAGCATTCCTCAGCACCTCGCCAGCCTTGCGTCAGGAGGTCGCCAGCAGTCCGCAAAGCGGCGTGCTTGGGGGTATGATCTTTGTCACCCACGATGGGGGAAACACCTGGCGGAGTACCCCGCCGCTGCCCACCGATGGCCTGGTCTCGTTCAGCGATGTCGATCATGGCTGGCTGGCCGCCAGCACCAGCGCTGACCTGTGGATGACCAGCGATGGAGGACAGCACTGGACAAAGCTTTCCTCCGGGCACCTCTCCGCTTATTCCGGTGGCGGCAGCAATTCATACATCAACCTGAGTTTTGTTTCCAGCCAGCTTGGCTGGGCCACACAGAACGGCAACTCACCCAGCGCAGCCACACCCCTGCTCAAAACTGAGGACGGCGGGCACACCTGGACCCAGATCAACTACAGCATCTTCTGAGCGAGCGGGCGCGCCAGCGTGGCGCGCCCGACCTGGAGCGCCGGCGTCTCGCCGGCGCTCCAGGTGGCAGTCCAGGGCTATGCAACGTCAGGAAGTGTGGCGTGCCCGACATTCCGGTGCATCCGGCCTCAGATTTTTGATTGCATGTTGTACAAGTTCGCATAGACGCCATTCAATGCGAGTAACTCCGCGTGCGTGCCCTGTTCAGCGATCCCGGTGTCAGCTAACACCACGATTCTTTGGGCATTGCGGATGGTTGACAAACGATGGGCGATGACCAGCGTGGTGCGGTTGGCAGCTAACTTTTCCAATGAGTCCTGCACCGCCTTTTCACTTTCATTATCCAGCGCGCTCGTCGCTTCATCAAAAATGATCACAGGGGGATTTTTGAGGAAGACGCGCGCGATACTCAACCGCTGCTTTTGCCCGCCGGAGAGCTTTACGCCGCGTTGCCCAATATCCGTGTCATAGCCATCCGGTAACGCCATGATAAACTCATGCGCGTGCGCCTGTTTAGCCGCGTCAATGATTTCTTGCCTGCTGGCGTCACGTTTCCCGTAGCGGATATTGTCCGCAGCGGTCCCGGCAAACAAATAGACATCTTGCTGGACAATCCCAATATTCCGGCGCAATGAGCGCAAGGTCACCTCTCGGATATCCTGCCCATCCAGCAGGATTTTTCCCGCATTGACTTCGTAGAAACGCGGAATTAACGAGCAGAGCGTTGTTTTGCCAACGCCGGAAGCCCCGACCAGGGCCACGTATTCGCCGGCTGCTATCTCCAGCGAGAGGTTCTTCACGACATACTGATGATCTTCTTGATACTTGAAGCTGACCTCTTGAAACTCCACATGACCCCGAACCTGTGTCAGATCGCGTGCATCCGCCGCGTCTTGCAGATCAGGCGCCACCTCCAGAATCTCCATAATCCGGTGAAACCCGGTAATGCCTTCCTGATAGAGCCTGCCAAAATTGATTAATTTCTGAACGGGATCGATGAGGATGCTGACATATAATAAGTAGGTGAGCAAGTCAGCTAAATCCAGGGAAGCGTGAACAATAGCGACGCCGCCAAAGATGATCACCGCGATGGTCATGAGCTGGGTGAAGGCAATCAATCCGCCGGAAAAGTACGCCTCACTTTTATAGCCGTCTCTGCGGCTGGCGAGAAAACGCTGGTTTGCGTAGGCGAACTTGCCTTTTTCAACCGCTTCGTTGGTAAATGATTTGACCACTCTGATGCCTGCCAGCGTATCTTCAACTTGCGCATTGATATCCCCGATTCTCTCCTTGCTGCTGCGTAACGCCCGATTCATCTTTTTATTGAAGTACAGGGCGTACACCGCCATGATTGGCAAAAAGAGAAAGACGATCAAGGTAAGCGCAACATTGACCTTCAGCAAGATGATGAAGGCGCCGGCAACCGTCAAACAGGTAATGACGATATCCTCAGGACCATGATGATATAACTCGGCCAGCGCGAATGTATCATTGGTAATCCGGGTCATTAATTGACCCGTTCTTTGTTCATCATAAAAGCGAAACGAGAGCTTTTGATACTGCTCGAATAATTCACTGCGCATGTCGCTTTCCATCCTGGCGCCCATCATATGCCCTTGAAAGTCAATGAACATGGTACACAGGGTATGGACACCAACCAACGCCAGCATGAGCGCGCCCATCAGAGAGATGTGGTTGAGCGCATCAGGCGTATTGCCTGCTAGGAGGTTTTCGGTGATGTATCGCGCGCATACCGGAAGCAGCAGCGTAATAGCAGAGACAATCAGCGCGCAGGCCATGTCCGCAACAAGCAAGCCAACATAGGGTTTGTAGTACGATACGAACTTCTTGCCGCGCAAACGCGCCTGCGCGTTCGCGCTGGAGGCAGAGCCAGCTTTTGCCAGGGGAAGATCAGTCGCCGCTGGCAGAGCCGGCGATTCTTTCGTGATCGAATCGGGTGAAAGCAAAGAGATGCTCCTCATGGTGGTGTTCAAACAATCGCAGACCGCACATGGCACAAACAACTCACCCCGCATCAAAACAAACGAGCGGAGTCAATGGGTGAGAATGCGCGACAGGGAACACCAGCACGAGAGGGCGTCAGGCGGAAGGCAAGACCATCTTGGAGGAGACGTGGCTTATGGAGGTTGAGATGCAACCCCATCCCTTCATGCTGGGTATCGATGTTGCGCGGCGTGCTGAGGGCATCTTTCCACCTCCTTTCCGAACTGGCGGCGCGGGGAAGCCCGCGCCAAAGACCATAACCGCTATCCTGTATGGGGTGATGATACCATATAGAAAATGCTTGGTCAACTCTGCTCA
>CAZFWN010000193.1:0-10667 GCA_964522745.1 uncultured Ktedonobacterales bacterium | reverse complement strand
GCCTGCACCTGGCGCATCCAGGTGTCGGTTTCGCGCTCCTCTCGCTTGTGCCGGTAAGCGCTGCATATCCTTGCGAATTTGCGCGAGCGAGCCGCTCAGGGGGCCGCGCGTCTCAGTTAAATCATGTTCACTGACGGCAGCAGTGGCGCGTTAAAGCATCGTGACAGGATCACCAACGGCGAGATACGTGATGGGAATCTCCGGCACTTTGGGTTGAAGCCATGAACTCAGGTAGTGCATGCCCTCTTCTTCGCTTTTGGCATGCCCAACAATCACCAGGGCTTTGTTGAGACCCAGGGAGATGGCGTCGCGGACATATTCGCACGTCTGCCATTCAGAGGTTTCGCCGCAAACGACCACATCGGCGTTCCATTGCTGGAATACCTGGATCTGGGTCTCTCCACCAATGGCACCGACGAGCATGGCGATACGCTCACAGCTCTGCTGTGGATGGCCCACCACACGAACCACAGGCAAGGCAAGCTTTTCTTTTAAGGTGGCAACGAGACGTGCCAGTGTCATCCCTGGAATAGCTAACCGAGCCCAACTATCTGGCAGCTGATACTCCTCCCAGCCTAAGGCTTTGAGCATCCCCGTGATAATGCCATCTAACTGATACCTATGCCAGGAGTCGTGAAAACGCCAGACAGTGAGCTTGTACTCCTCCAGAAACGCGCGTTTGGCCTGGAACACCGGATCATCCGCCAACCATTCCGTCTGGTCTCGGTGTTCATAGAAGGTCGGCTCATGCGTAATCACCAGGTTGGCCCCCAATTCCACCGTTTTACGCAACACATCTATGGTAGCAGTGAAGGTGGTGACGATGCCCGTCACTTCTTGCGCCGGGTCACCACACTTCAATATATCTACGGTATCTTCATATGGCGCGCCCGGTACTGCGGCGATGATCAGGTCAATCACATTTTGGATGGTTCTCACGATAGCATAGAGCTCCTCTCAAACTGCTAGCTAGGCTTATTATTTGCTCTATCATATTATATTGCAGAGAAACGGTGGTGGGCACTTTTGGCCCTTGAGGATGAATGGACCGGAAGAGACCGCTAAGCGCTTAGCGGTCTCTTCCGGTCCATTCATCCTCAAGGGCTGTGGCTCAATCTTTGTGAAGACCGCTGTAGCGCCGCTTGAGCGACTTGGCAGGTCGCTCGAAATGTGCTACGAAGGGAACCACAGGAATCACGATAGGATCAGCGCTATTCTGCATGACTGCCAGCCGTTGAGCATATCGGCTGGTGTGGTGTCTCTGGGAGGGAACATACGGGTGTTCCTCTGGCCCTCGTGGACGCTGATCGACGCTGACGACATGGCAAGAGCTGCCCCCTTGACCAGCACGAGGGGTGGATGCGCGGACAAGCAAGGGGAAATCATCTGCTTGGCGAAGCAGCATCCCTCTTGTCATCCGGCCTCAGAGAACATACACTGCTGGTAACGCGCGATCTCATGGAGCAGCCCTAAGAGCAGAGACGAACTAATGAAACTGACCGAAGCCCTCAGTGGCAGTCCCCTGGCGTGGGCAGAACGCGGCAGTGGCGGCTGCTGGTCCATCGTCCACCGCAGCCGCAGTGGCTATCACCTGACGCGCTCCACGCCTGATGCGCCGGGACGCTCCCACGCCCAGGCGCTGGTCTTTCCCAACTGCTCCGACCTGCTGGTCTTTGCCCGCGCTCAAGGCTTTGCTGAGGTGGACCCGGATGCCGCCGATTGGCATGTGGTCTCTGGCTCGTCGTGAGGGGTTGATAGTTCGCAAGACGCCCGTGACCGAACAGCACCACTCAAATATGTTCGGCCACGAGCGGCCAGGGGGGACTAACAGGTGATCAGCGAGCTCCTGGCCTTTCTCGAAGTAACGATATCGTGGTGCCTATCCCCCAACGGAGATATTGACCGGCAGCGGATCGACGGAATGGATGTTCGGTTCACTCTTGCCTGCCCACGAAATCTCTTCTGTCTGATTGCCATCGAATATGACAGTTTGCGTAGTGCCATCCGGCGCCGTCACCTGTCCGCTGATCGTGTAATCGCCAATGGGAATGCCAGAGAGGTAGCCCGTCTGATCGAGCTGCACCCCGCCATACGGCGTGTTGATCTGTTCGACTGTGCGCTGAAACGTTATGGTTTGTCCCTGCGAGCCGTCAATCAGCGTACTATTCGGCGTGAGCGTGAAGTTGAACATGGAGTCAGCCGGGACGTTGCTCAGGACGCTCAGGTTCAAGGTGATGGCCGCTCCGTAGTAATCGGTGTAGTGGGTGCCATCGCCGCCAGGGACTTGCCCCTGAAGTTTCCACATAAAGTCCTTGGTGATGCCGGGGCTCGAATCCATCATCTGGTTGGAGCCATCGGTGGGATCGAGGGGTAAGGACCACGTTGCGTTCTCGAAAGTCACTGTGTAGAACGCATAGATGTAGTAGTTGCCGGACGCCACCGTCACCGAGTACATGCCGTTGGCATCGGCCTGGTCATTATAGTGACCTTGTTCGCCAGAGGCGGTCATGCCGTTGATGAAGATGTCCACCCCTGGCAAGGCGTTGCCCTGGGTATCCACCGCTGTACCGGCGATCACGTTGGCCGCCGAGCTAGCCGTCGGCGGAATGGGTGTATCTGAACTCCCGCCATTGTTGTTACCGCCACCACTGCTACTCCTGCCGCCGCTATTGCCACCACCACTGCCACCACAACCGCTGAGCAGGAGCGTCACCACCAGCACCATAGCCAGCAAGGTGGTTTTAAGTACGAATCCAGGACGCATGATTTTCCTCCTTCGCCCCGCAGAGCAAGCTACCACTATGTATCCAGTGCTTGCCTTTCCTGGATGGGTTTTCCAACAAGGAGAACTATTGGCGTGACTGCCTCCAGCGGTGAGCCGAACGATCGAGTCGAGAGTCACCCCCTGCTCTGATCTGGGGAAGGCTTCCTTCTCGTCGATCCGGGGAGTGGGCTTCTGTTTTTTCCCCACCGCTGGAGGCACCCCCACGTGTTATCGAGCCCAGGGAAGGGAGAACCGATCTTAGCTGATGGACACGGGAGTGTACGCTTCGACTTCCCCGACCACGAGGGTGGCGCCGCCGGTCGCAAAATTCGGCAAATCACCCGCCGTTGCCTGACCCTCCGGTGATTCCAGGGCCACCTGCAACGCGCTCATCTGCGCAAAATACAGGTGGGCCATGAGATAGTAGGGGGATGGCTCCTGCGGCGCGAGCGACGTGGGCTTCGTGCTCGTAAACCCTTTGAGTCCTGGGATTTGTTTAGCCAGAGGCGCATGGACCTCCCGGTAATAGCGATCAAAGGCTGCCGGGTTCTGGGGATGACCATAGAGAACGGTTAACTGGATCACGATGTTTCCTCCTCGAAAAAGGACTATTCATCACGGGCAGCCGTTTCAGGAAGAGACGAGCAAGAAGGTGGGCTCCTTTTCTCTCCGGTTCCCATTGGACTGCCGTGCTGCTTACATCACCAGTCTAGCGTGTTATGCCAGAGTATGCGCCGTCAGAACTGAGGGTTTTTCACCAGGCGCATCGAGGGGAGCGACGGAGGCCGCCCCGTCAATTCTGACGGGGCGGTGACGAGGACCACGAACAGAGCAGTGGCGGAGCCAGAAGCACAGACAAACGATAGAAGGCGCGCATATCCAACGAATGATGCTGGTCACACCAGGTGATGTTCCAGGGCGTACCGGGTTGCGGCGCTGCGGGAGGTGACTCCCAACTTGCTGTAGATGGAGCGCACATGGAAATTGACCGTGACCAAACTGATGACCAGTTGCTCAGCAATCTGCGCACTGGTCAAGCCCTGGGCCAGCAGACGCAGTACGTCCAGCTCACGCGGAGTGAGCCCGGCAGCCGAGGCCGGAGGAGGCCCGGCGGTTCTCGCAGGGGATGATTTCGGCAGGGGTTCCCGTTCAGCGAGCACCTGGTCCAGCGGCAGGGTGCGTCCTTCCGCCCAGAGCGCGGAGAACCCCTGCTCTCCCAGAGCAGCACGGGCGGCGGCGACCGCTCGGTCATAGTCGGGACGCCAGAGCGCGGGCATCGGCGCCCCCGCCGTCTTGCGGAGAACCTCGGCCGCTCCCCAGAGTCGCGCCGCCCAGGCAGGCGTGCCCTGGGCCACCGCCATCCCGGCCAGCCCTTCCAGGCTGAAGGCCAGAACCCACGGATTGACGGTGCTGCTCGCTGCCGCCAGGCTCTCCTCGTGGAGCGTGTGGGCGTAGGCAAAGTCCCCCTGGCGTGTGACCACGCGCCCCAACACGGAGAGCGCCGCAGACAGGTCCGCCAGAAACTCCATCTTGCTTGCTGCGGTTTCCCGCAAGAGGAGTATACTCTCTGCAAGCAGGGCCTCTGCCTGGCTCAACTCGCCTCCCACGAAGGCGAGCCGTCCCTGGAGCGCGAGCGTCACGCCTATATCCCCCTTATTCCCATCCGCCCGTTCGACCGCCAGCTTCTCTGCGAGAACCTGCTGGGCAAAGCGGTAATCCCCCTGGTTGAGCGCTGCTGTAGCTAACTGGTTCGCCGTCGTCGCAATCCCAAATCGGTCGCCTGCCGCCCGGTGCAGCGCCAGACTCTCCTCGGCAAGGGACCGGGCTCGCGCAGAGTCTTGCTGGATATTGGCAAGCCAGGCGAGGCGAAAGAGGGCGAACGCTCTCCCAGCCGACACAGACCAGACGCTTCCTGGGAAGGGGGCCTGGTCTTCCTGGTCTTTCAGCGCTCGGAAGCGCGCCAGGCTTTCCTCTAACAGCTGCCGCGCTTTGGGATGGTCTCCCAGCACGATGGTTTCATGTCCGATATTGCTCAGCGCCCAGGTGCTGCCACGGCTCTCTCCTGCCTCCTGAAACAAGGCCATGCTCGCTTGCCAATATTCCACCGCCTGGGTTGGGTTGGCCTCATAGTGGGCCAGGACCCCCAGCAATTGCAACGCCCACGCCCGGATGGTGAGCGAGACCCTCCCCTGGGCGGCAAGTCCGCGTTCCAGAACGGTGCGCCCTTCACGCGGGTGGCTCCGCAGCAGCCAGAACCAGAAGAGATCAATCCCCATCAGCAGCGCTTGCTCCGCCTCGTCTTGTGCGAGCAACCCATTCAGGACGGTGCGCAGATTATCCTGTTCCTGTTCCACCCGATCGAGCCACGGGCCTTTCACGGGACCATGCAGATGGGGTCCAGCCTCGCGAGCCAGTGCCTGGTAGTACGCCGCATAGTCCTGGCGAGTCTGCTCCAGCTCCCCGCTCGCCGCCAGGCACTCCAGACCATATTCGCGGATCGTTTCCAACATCGCAAGCCGTGGCTCGCCGGTGTGCCGCTGCACCTGGGAGAGCAGGCTTTTCTCCAGGAGCGAATCCACCCCATCCAGGACTGATGCTGCTCCCTGCTCAGCCGTTTGCAGCGCGCTACACACGGCCTCGGCGGCCTCCAGGGTGAAGCCGCCGACGAAGAGGGAAAGCTGGCGGAAGAGACGTTGCTCCTGGGCATCCAGCAGGTCATAACTCCACTGCAATGTGCGGCGTAACGTCTGCTGCCGCGCTGGCGAAGTTGTCGCTCCCTTGGTGAGCAGCGCCAAGCGCTGCGTGAGGCGTGCCTGCAAAGCATAGGGCGCCAGCAATCGAATGCGCGCCGCTGCCAGTTCAATCGCCAGCGGGAGGCCATCCAGGCGCACACAGATTTCAGCCACTGCCTGAGCGTTAGCAGCGGTCAACAGAAAGTCCGACTGCAACGCCTGGGCCCGCTGAAGAAACAGGGCCACGGCTGGCAGCTCAGCGAGCGCCTCCTGCTCGGGCAGGTGCGTGAGATCGGGAACGGCCAGGGGCGGGACCGAAAAGGTGTGCTCGCCCTCCATGCGCAGCACCGCGCGACTGGTCGCCAGAAGCGTGAGGCCTGGACAAGCGGCCAGGAGGTGCGCCAGGCTCGGCACGGCGGCCACGAGATGTTCCAGATTGTCCAGCAGGAGCAGCAGATGCTTCTTCCGCAGAGCGCTGGTGAGCAGGTCGAGGGTAGGTTGCTCTCCGACTTCTTTCACGTCCAATTGCTGCGCGATGGTGGACAGGACGAGCTGAGGATCGCTGAGAGGCGCCAGTGAGACAAAGTAGCCCCCATCAGCGAAGGACGCAGACACCTGGGTGGCGACTGCGAGTCCGAGGCGGGTTTTGCCTACGCCCCCTGGCCCCACCAGGGTCAGCGCACGCACGTCTGGACGCTGGAGCAGGGCACACACTGCTTCGATGTCCTGCTCGCGCCCCAGCAGCGGTGTGAGAAAGACGGGCGCATTCCCGCACACCGCTGGGGCAGGAGCAGGCGCTTCTTCCTGCTGCTCACCACCAAGCGGGGAGGGCGCTGTCTCAGGCGTGGAGCGGGGGGAGATAGGCTCTGGATGGGTCATAGGGAATGCCTCCCTTTAGAGCAACAGCGAAGACGGGTACAAGAGAGGAATGCCTGAGACAGCCCAGGAGGTGTGTTGCTTTGAGCAAGAGAGCGCGTTGTTGTTCGGTGAACGCCAGACCTCCCCTGTTCCGTGCGGCGAGCCGCGAGAGGGAGATCCCTCCCCTCACAAGAGCCATCCGCACAGCTGCCCCAGCCCAGCGGGTGAAGCATCCAATACGGCTCCAGGTGGTGGCTTGTCCAGTCGATCATATCCGCTCCTTCCACACATCAGCAATCGGTCATCTCCTATCAACCTTGGCGGACGTGTTCGCCCGGATGGTCCTCCACGTCCAGAGAAGTCTCAAAACCACGTGCAGAAGCTACTCTGATGGGGTCATGCCTTCGGTGTTTTACCTCCTTCTTGCTCATGATCGCCAAGGCCACGGCGGGTCTTTTGCTGCCGGGGGTATGCTTTCTTGTCGGAGCGTCCCCACACAGTCCTCTTGCTGATCCACCGCACTTCCGTGCGTGGGGGCCGCATCAGTCATGAATCCTGGCGCCTGCTATACACCGACCATTCCAGCACGTGATCGAGCAGACCACCGCCGAGCAGCAGTGCCTTTGCCACCAGCCAGAGGGCACCCATTCCTACGACCATCAAGCCGAGCAAGAGCTACAACTCTCGCATTGTCCTCCCTCTACTGGCCGGCGCATTCGCCACCAGATCCCAACCGTGCTGTGCTGCCAAGGACCAGTGGGAGGTGCTCCCCTTCCAGCAGTCGTTCTGAAGTCGAGGGGGCATACGTCGCCTGCGCATCCCCTGCCGGTAGTCAGGAAAGAATCAAGCGCTGAATCACCTGGGCCAGGATGCGGACCCCAGCCTCGATGTCGTCTGGCGTGGCGCAACTGTAGGCCAGGCGCAGGTGGTGTGCGCCCTCGGCAGGATCTGCGAAGAATCCTTCCCCAGACGCCACTTCCACGCCGTGCTGGAGTGCCAGCCGCTTGACCTCGTGAGCCAAGACGTGCTTAGGCAACGTGAGCCAGAGGAAAAAGCCCCCCGCAGGGTGGGTCCAGCTCACCTCCGCCGGCATATACTGGCTCAGCGCGGCGAGCGCGCGGTCACGGCGGCTCCTGTAGAGCGACTGGAGGTGCCGGATATGCAGATCCCAGGCGCCGCTCTGACAATACACTGCCACGATCTGGGCGACGAACGGGTTGGCGCCACCCCCCATCTGCGTCGTCCCGCAGGCAAGACAGCGCTGGATGGTCTCCTCTGCACTGAGCAGCCATCCCAGGCGCAAGCCGGGTGACAGCGTTTTGGAGAAACTGCCCACACTCACGACCTGCTGGCCCTGTGCCAGGGTATAGAAGCTGGGAGGCACGGTGCCTTCAAAGGAGAGGTCACGATAGACCTCATCTTCCACCAGCAGCAAGCCAACGCGGCGCGCCAGGCGGATGATCTCCATCCGCCGCGCTGCGGACACGGTGCGCCCCGTAGGGTTGTGAAAGGTGGGAATGGTGTAGAGGAAGGCCGGCGATGTGCCGCGCGCCTGTAACCGGGCGACCTGCTCCTCTAAGGCGCTGGGGAGGAGTCCTTCGTCATCCATCGCGATGGAGTACACCTCGAGCTGGTGATCTCGAAATACGTGCAGCGCGTCGGCATAGGTGGGCGCCTCGACGAGGACGACGCCTCCTGGTTTGGCATACAGTCGTGCCAGCAGAT
Organism: uncultured Ktedonobacterales bacterium; assembly: GCA_964522745.1. Classification (GTDB taxonomy): domain Bacteria; phylum Chloroflexota; class Ktedonobacteria; order Ktedonobacterales; family DATBGS01; genus DATBHW01. Next base: position 2,588 of record CAZFWN010000193.1, on the reverse strand, counting down.
CGAGGGCGTGCGTCGCGCCGGCTACGATCATCAGGTTGGTCGCCTGCACAGGGAGCGGCTGTGTACGATGGAATTTCTCGACGAGGACCTCGAGGAGGCTTTGTGCCCCTTGTTCCGCCCCGTACTGAAGGGCGGTCGCGGCTTGGGGCGAGTTGATGACCTGGAACATGGCCTGCCGCAGTGCTGGAGGCAGCAGCGTCGTGGGATCAGGATGGCCCAGCCGCAGGGCAATGGCGTTCGGGGTCGCGCCTTGAGGAAGCTCAGCGAAGGGCATCTCATCCACCTTTCATCATCCCGGCTCACCAGCAGCACGCTGGCGTGAAGACCACGCAGTCGCACCAGTAGGTGCTGGGGGAAGTATACACCAGGGGAGGGACACTCCTCAACCCGCAGAGGGGTGTTGGAAGGTGGTCTGGAGGATTGTGCCATGCCTTGCGCCGTCTCAGCCTGAGTAGAGCAGTGCTGGCCGCGTTCATTTGCTCCACGCCAGATCACACCCCTACCGGCTGATGTCGGCACAGGCATCTGGTGAGGTCGATGCCAGGCGAACCCCAGCGGACGAGCAGGTTCTTCAGCCAAGCAGCATTCCCTTGTCATCTCGTTCCAGGGCACATACACTGCTGATGCAAGAGGACCAAAGCAAGCAGAGCAGGAGCAGAGAGAGCACAATGAAACTCACCGAAGCCCTCAGCGGCAGCCCCCTGGCGTGGGCAGAACGTGGCAGTGGCGAGACCTGGGCCCTGGTCCATCGCAGCCGGCAAGGCTACCATCTGACCCGCTACACGCCGGATGCGCAGGGCTGCTCCCGCGCACAGACGTGGGTCTTCCCCAACCTCTACGATCTGCTGCTGTTTGCCCGCGCCCAGGGCTTTGCCGAGGTGGACCCGGATGCCGCCGATTGGCGCGTGGTCTCTAGCTCACCATGAGGCGCAACTAAACGTGTAGTAATAAACGCTCTCCTCATCATTCGAGACATGCCAGCCACCTTCCCAAGATGACCCGCCAAATGGAGACCGATACACGGCACGCCACTCCGTCTTCCGTCAGAAAAAGCCGCTCTATTGCTTTTTGGGGTGCATTGATGAACCCGTCTCCCATGGTTGGTCCTAGCGGGCGCCCAGATTCCACCCCATCGGCTTCAATTGGTAGAGGTAGGGCCGCCGGCGCGGCCCGCCGAAGTCGGCCAGCAATATCTGGTTCTCCTCGAGCCAGTGGATGGCACTGACCTGATAGGCAGCGACATAGATGCCTAATAACTGCCCTCCTGCTGGTCCACCCCCTTCCCAGATATAGACCCATCCCTTGTGGTCGCACGTCATTACGAGACGCCCATCGGGAGAAAAGGCCACACTCTTCACGCGGCCCTGGTGGCCCTGCAAGGTGGCCAACACCTTTCCACTGGCGACATCCCACAGTCGGGCTGTCTTATCATCCGACCCAGTCAGTGCTCGCCCCCCATCCAGAGAAAAAGCGACGCTTCTCACCCAGCCCTGATGCCCCTCCAGACAGATCAGCTCTTGTCCCTTGGCCGTCTCCCACACTCGTGCCAGGTTATCGTCGGATCCGGTGAGAAGGTGGCCGCCATCAGGAGAGAAAGCTACACTCTTTACCCCGCGCTGGTGTCCCTTCAGGCGGAGGAGTTCCCTTCCACTGACTGCCTCCCATAGCCGGGCAGTCCCATCATCAGATCCGGTCAGCACCCGCTGCCCATCGGGGAAGATCGTCACCTTCCCTATCTCGCCCTGGTGGCCCTGAAAAGGCCCTGGTGCGCAACGCGACTTCACCACCGACTTTGCTCAGGTCGCCTTCTTGATCACGCTGTCATAGCCCGTAATATGCGAAAATAAGATCCGGAGGGTTGAATGCTAGCCCGTACTGTGCGAAAATCTCAACACAAGTCACGAGCGGTGATGCTGCTGCGCAATGGTAGTCCTGGAGAAGTCCTCCCAGGGGCAAAAGCACTATGACGTGGGTCAATCTGGCGATGGAGCGGCTGGCAGCGGTCCTCCCGCGCTCGGAAACACAGGAGTTTCCCAAGCTCGACCACTTTGGCCTCAACCAAAGGCTCCACAAGCCGTCGCCAGAGCCGTCAGTGCCTCCTTTCTGAAGGAGCAGACGACACACCAACTGGAGATGGGAGGCTCCAGATGCGATCACGCCTTGGCGTGAACCCGAAGCACTCCACGCCATTGAGAGTGGCAGTGGTCAGGCGGGTTTACACCTGGAAAAAGGGAGGTAGAATCACATGGCAACAACGCTGTCGTTGCGACCAGAGGTGTCGCATTTCCTTGCAGGAAAGAAGCAACTGCTCATTGGGGGGCAGTGGGTCGATGCAGGCTCAGGCGAGACCTATGAGACACTGAATCCGGCAACGGGTGAGGTGCTGACCCGCGTGGCCTCGGCCACCGCTGAGGATGTAGACCGGGCGGTAAAGGCGGCCCGCGCAGCCTTTACTGGCTCCTGGTGTAAGATGGTTCCGGCTGAGCGGGAACGCTTGCTCTGGCGAATGGCCGATCTCATGGAGCAGCATTTCGAGGAATTGACCGAACTGGAAACCATTGACGGCGGCAAGGTGCGCCGGATTGCCG
>CAZFWN010000192.1:0-10680 GCA_964522745.1 uncultured Ktedonobacterales bacterium | reverse complement strand
ACATCGAACGTCAGTGCGATCCTGACCAAAAGATACGACGTACCATATAACTGCAAATTGTCAGTATCTCTAGCATTTGTTCCTGAGAAATCCTCGCCATGGTTTGCCTGCTCTCCAATCAAAGCCCACGAGGCGATGCCAGATCATCCGGCATCGAAGCGGCAGGGCGTCGAGCATGCTGGAGTACCGGGGAAATTTGAGGTCCAGCCAGGAAACGGGAACGCAGAGTCTCATCTTTGATGCCATCCGCCAGTTCCATAATGATTCTCGTGGCCTCTGCAAATGCGACACGCGCTTGAGCCTGCTCACCTGCTGCCTCATGCACGTTTCCTAACGCTGCCTGGATTTGCCATTGTTCTCCTGGCAAACCGATTGTCGTCGCCAACTGCATCGCCTCGTGTAACTGACCAATTGCTTGCTCGGTGCTTCCCCCCCAGGTAGTAAGCGTTGCTAACGACCGAAGGTAGGGAATACGGAATCGCTGATTGGAGCCTAGGCAGTGTTCCATGTGCCGTATCTCTTCCCGTACCTGCTGCTCATTACCTGCATGCAGTAACGTTTCTATTTCATATGGACGAGAGAAATCCAGCTGGATTAAGGTTTTCCCAAAGCTCTTGCGAAGGGCAATCGCTTGCAACGCATAGGTATTGGCTTCTTCCCAGGCTCCCGTGGCATGGTAGTGCATACAGAGCCGCGATACAATGGGCACAGCATATCCTTTGAAGTCGAGCTTTTCTGCCATCGTGACCGCTTCTATGAGCGTCTTGTGCGCCTCTTCCCATTGTTGCAATGCTTGGTAGGTACTCCCGAGAACAGTGAGCATGCGATGGAAATTGAACGTTGGAGGAAGGGTCTTCGTGAGTTCTATGGCTTGCTGTGTGATAGCGAGCGCCTCTTCATACCTTCCTGCTTCCAGTAAAGCGCTCGTGAGAGGAACGGGCATCTGTACCCAGGTATTCCTGGCCTTTTGTGCGAGGGCCAGTGCCTTGTATCCACTCTGAATACTCTTCGAGAGCTGACCAGCTTGCAGCTGGGCGAAGGCGAGTTGTGCCCAGCACATGGCTTCTGCTGCTCGATTTGTCAACGATTGGGTGAGTGGAGCGCCTGTCACAAAGGAAGGAAGTGAAAGACCTTTCGAAAGGACAGGATCGTTCTCGAGTAGCTCATAGGCCTTTATCGATGCTTGGGCACAACGCATCGACGCTTCATAGTCTGCTGCAAGCAGATGAATCCAGCCAAGCGCGAAGAGGCTTCGCGCTTCCAATTCTATGTCATGTACGGCTTGTGCGAGGGCGAGTGCTTGTTGTGCATACGGCAAGGCTTGTGTCGGACTTTCCCACATAACGGCTGTCATCAGGGACAGATTCCACGCTGTTTCAGCCAGCGCCCGTTGGTCTTGATTGATCTCAGCTATCTGCAGGGCTTGTTCAAGGTAGAGGCGTGCCTTTGGCTTCTCGTGTGCTCGCTGCACGGCCAGAATGGCTAAGTGGTTGAGCGTCTGGCTGATTAAAGCAGGGAGCGGTTTTAGCTGCGCATAGGTGAGCAACTCTTCATAGGCAGACTGGGCCTTTTCCCAGGCGTTTTGGAACGCATAGACTCGTCCCAGATGCGCATAGAGGTTTTCTCTCTCCGAGGCTGCAAGCTCATTTTGGAGGCGCTCTGAATCCTGTAGTAAGGTGCGTGCTTGCTCAAAGTAGCCAATAGCGTCTGTTATGGCAAATATGACGACTGCTTCCATTCCTGCTTGAACACTCAAGTGATAGGCAGCCTCGATCTCTCCAGCTAATAGCGCGTGATAGGCCAACTCGGAAGCCTTAGCTCCTTTACGCTGTAACACTGCAAACGCTTGCTGATGCAAGTCTTGCCGCCTCGCCTCGCCTATCCCCATATAGACCACATCACGGATCAGACCATGAACGAAACGATAGGCGCTCTGACGACCTATTTTTGCTTGCTCTGCACACAAGAGGCCACTCTTGAGCGCTTCTTCAAGTGCTTCGATGCCTGTCTGGACGTCTATCTGCGCGACTTGCCAGAGGTTCTGTGCGCTTGACTGAGTGCCCAGAACAGCACTTGCCATGACCAACTGACGTGAGGGCGGAGAGAGCTTTGCAATGCGCGCCTGGATCAGTGATCGCACCGAGGGTGGGAAGAGTTCGTGCCCTAACCGTTCCTGCGCAATGGCTGTGCTGATCTCTCTGGTCAATGTCAGTTGCCAGGCGCCATGTGCTCCCAACTGTGGTACGAGCCACTCTCGCTCTCGCAAGAGTTTGAGCATCTCCAAGAGGTACAACGGTTGTCCTTCTGTCTGGGTGAACAGAAAGTCGCTCAGTAGCGGACGCTGCGGCTCCAGGGTATGCTGCTCTGCTCTACCTGGTTCTTGCTCTACGACCAGTGCCTCAATGAGCTGAAGCGTCTCTTCCCTGTTCAGGGGTTGCAACCAAACGTGAGTGACGGGCAGATCATTTCCCAGATTGACCAACTGGGCAGAGAACGCAGGAGTGAGCTCTACCTCTTCACTGCGCACTGCACCCAGGAGCAATACCCGGCTCCCTTGTTCCTTCCAGAAGTGTCCCAGATAGCGGAGGAGGTCCAGGGAGGCCTCATCTACCCACTGTAAGTCATCCAAGAGCAGCACTACTGGCGCACGCTGGGCCAGAGCGCCTAGGAACTGGGCTACCGCTTCAAAGAGCCGCCCTTTCGCGATGAGCTCATCCTCTGTGGGAGTCGGTAAGTCAGGATAGCGCACCTGTAGTTCTGGTAGCAGGCGCGAGAGTTCTGCCAGCCAGACATCCTCGAGGAGATCATCTGGAGCATTCTCCGCCTCCAGTCGTTCTCGTAGGGCCTCGACCAACGACTGATAGGGTAGCCGTCCACCTATCTCGAAGGCGTGACCACGCAACACATCTGCGCCTTGTACTCTCGTCCAGGCCACAAATTCATCGGCTAACCGAGTTTTGCCGATGCCTGCCTCTCCTGCTATCAGCACGGCTTGTGGTTGTCCAACTGATGCCTTTTGAAAGCTCTCTATCAGGCAGCGGAACGCGTTGGCTCGACCGAGGAGTGGGGTGGCTAACTGGGAAGGCGGGCTACTCTCCATTGCTCGCTGGAGTCTCTTGTCCTGTGTTACCAGCATACGGCTGTGTTCCGCCAAGGCGACCGTTTCGGGAGAGGGGGTGGTCTGTAATGCTTCGGCCAGCTGTGTCTGAAGGGTCGTGTATATATGCAAGGACGCGGTCGTATTTCCTTGTGCAAGAGCAATACGCATCAGTCGCCGATGGGCCTCTTCAGCAAACGGATCAAGCATGATCCAGCGTGTGAGGGTGGCCCTGGCTGACTCCCATTCGCCAGCGCTTTCTTGCCAGGAAGAGAGCTGATCAAGGAGAGCAAGCAATCGTACCTGCCAGTAGCGTTGCTGCTGCTCACGCCACTCATCAAAGGGAGCGTCCTCTCCCAACCAGAAACCATCCAGGAAAGGACCGCGCACCAGGGCAAGGGCCAGTTGGCACTGTGCGATCAGCACGGTGTCTGGTACTCCGGATTCTGATGAGGAGTGCTTTTGAATCTGCTGATAGACCCGTTGCACCTCTCTCAGATCCAACTCCAAAGGAGCGTGGGGATTGAGACCGAGGAGACCTTGTTCACTCAGAAGATAGTGCTGCTGGGAAGTCGAGGTTTCCGTACCGACGAGAAGCCTACGAAGAGACACGAGTGCATTACGCAATGCAATGCGGCCTGTCTCTGCTTTGCTATCCGGCCAGAGAAAAGCAGCAAGCTTGCTGCGAGAGTGCATGCCATCTTCGACCGCGAGATACAAGAGTAAAGCTTGAGCTTTACGTAAGGGAAAAGTGAGGCGAATGCCGTCAAGAAATATCTCAGGTGAACCAAGCACTGATACTCTCAACAGGCTCATGGCAAGTTCTCAACATGGAAGACAACACATAGATGGACGTACTGAAAAAGAATGATTCCACGCTCTGCAATGATAAAAAATCCTACCATAGGGTCTTGTGGAAAGTCAACAGCAAAAGCATTCACAACCACTTCCTCTGGCAAGAACAGGCTTGAAGATGACAGACTCACCTTCATTACGATGCTCATAACGCTTTCATTACGTCTCCTCTATACACTCATGACAAAGAGCAGAACTGCTCTTTACGAGAAAGAAAGCAATACACAGAAAGGAAATCAGTATGGTTGAAAGATCGCATTCGGTGGAAAAAACGATCGTTCTTGTCCACGGTGGATTCGTGGACGGTTCAGGTTGGGAGGGCGTCTATAGGATCTTGAAGAAGGATGGCTACACTATCGCCATCGTCCAGAATCCGACACTCTCGCTCGCTGACGATGTCGCCGCAACCAAACGCATCATTCATGCTCAGAACGGCCCGGTAATTCTCGTCGGCCACTCCTACGGAGGAGCGGTGATCACCGAGGCTGGCAACGATCCACAGGTCGAGAGGCTTGTGTATATCGCAGCCTTTGCCCCTGACAAGGGCGAGTCTGTGTCTACGCTGATCGCGAATCCACCCCCTGATGCGCCCGTGCCCCCGATCCTGCCGCCCCAGGATGGCTATCTGTTCCTCGACAAGGCCAAGTTCCATGCCTCATTTGCGGCTGACGTGGACGAAGAAAAGGCCGCGTTCATGGCCGATTCCCAGGTCCCGTGGGGCGTGGAGGCGCTGGGCGGCACGATCAGCGAGCCGGCGTGGAAGACCAGGCCGAGCTGGTATCTGGTCGCCACCGACGACAAGATGATCCCGCCACCCGCCCAGCGTTTCATGTCCAAGCGTGCAGGTTCGACAGTCGTTGAGGTAGCGGGCAGTCACGCGATCTATGTGTCGCAGCCAGATGCGGTGGCTGCGCTCATCGAAAAAGCCGTAAAAGAAGCTGAGGTGGCGACGAACTAAGCTCGGCACCACTGTGTGATCGTCCACATGGTGACAAAGGCCTCATCGCGGGCTGCAGTCGTGATGAGGAGGCACAGGTTCGTTTCGGCATCCAATGAATTCATGGGCGTGTCGCCCAACAATGGGTTCCAGTCGAGGTCTCCGCTACGCGGGGCCCCGATTGAACCCGGGTGGTCGGAGCACACCTGCTCCATGACTATCTCTGAACAGGAGGAAACATGAGTCAGGCTGGCTACGACGATCAGGTACAAGTTATGAGCAGAAAGACACTAGATCCTTTCGTGGTACAGCCACGTTAAGTGGTGAAGGTGTATGGAACCAGCTTCCGAGGGCGTCCGCGTGGTCGTTTGGGTATCGTTGGGTCAGGCAAAGGTCTGGTACGAGGGCGTCCCTGGGCCGTTTCGGTTGGGTGGGATCAGGTAATGGCCGTACGTGTGGACGGCCTCGCCGCCGTGGCGCAGAGAGGCGAGGCGGTGCAACGCGATACCGCAACAACTCCCACACGCTCCAGACATGATCGGTCAAACCACTGGCCATCGCTGGCGTACACGCGCTCCAGGCGTGGTGCGGGTGTCTGGGCCTACTCAGCGTCTCGTGGGGCCAGCAAAAATTGTAGGTACAGCCGATCAGATACATCCCCGTGTGCAGAGCATTGAGGCGCCGAGCCGGATGGCGGCATTTGCGTGTTAAAGCGGCCAGCCGCTCACGCATCGTCCCGTTGAAGCGTTCAATTAACGCCGTATTGAGTACACTGCCCCCGCCCGAATGCTTCAACAACATTTGCGCTTGCTCCAGCCTGCCCCAGGCCATCTGACGAGTCACCGCTTTTACCCGTCTCTTGACCGCGTGTTTGATAACCGTGCCAATCTGCAACTGCGGCCAGATCTGAAACCTGGGCCGTCCTCGTCCTCCTCTCCCTGTGACCTTGTCACGGAACGCTCGCTTGATACTCTGGGGGTAAGCCGCCCAGCCATCCGTACAGACCAACACAGCGCCCAGCGCCTGTGCGCAGGCGCGCACGTGACGCATCAGGTGGTCGGCGAGTGCCTTGTCGCGGGTCAGGCTCACCGCCCCTCCCAACCACAACCGCGTCGAGATCATCAAGGTCAGTCCCATCCAGGCGATCATGGAGCGGCCCTTGACCCGAATCTCATCGGCCTGGACGTGGACCAGATCCAGTTGGCCTTGTTCGATCAACGCCTGGTGCACCCCTTGGCAATGGGTGCCCGCCCGACCTCTCCAACTGGCCACGGTGCGTTCATCCAGCCCATAGGCATGCACAATGGCCTGAAGCGGACACCCATCGGTGGGCTTGCGCAGCCCTTCCCACATCATGCCTCGACGAGCACTGAAGGTCTGCCCACACGTGTGACAGCGGTAGCGTTGCCGTTTGCGCCCATGAATCGTGATGCTGCCTTGCCCGATTTGGCCTCTTGCCGAACACGCTGCATTCGGGCAAAATTGCAGCGACGCGTTCATCGGCTCGATGTCTTCTTGTTGCATAGACACAGGATGCGGGTCTACGCTGGGGTTTTTCAAGCCCTCCTGATCGCAGACAGAGGGGGAGCCAGTGCAGGGAGAGGCACTGGCCACGCTGTGCCCCCGTTGCTACCAACAGGAAGGCACTGCACCAACCAGCAGGCGATCTACCTTCGCTGTCGCCCTTCTGCTGCTGTGCTCGGCCACCTCGAGAGCAATGCGGTGCTGGAGGAGGTCACCGGGCTGCTTCTTCGCGGAGGGGGTGCTGGCCAACGGCACGCAGCCCGGTCAGGCCGATGAGCGCGACGCAGAGACCAAAGCCGATGGCAATGAGCCAAAGTTCGGTACGGGCGCTGCTGATGACCAACAGCGCGCCTCCCAACCCCGGACCGAGTGCGAGCCCAACCTGGGCCATCAGGCGATAGACGCTGTTGACGCGCCCCTGCAACGCGTCCTCGACGAGCGGGAAGCGATAGGCATAGGCGGTGGCGAAGTAGATGGGACCCATCATGGAGAGGAGCAGCCAGCCGGCGACCAGTAGGAGGGGTGACTGCGCCAGAGCCAGCAGCGCCGCGCTGACAGCCCAGAGCAGTGCGCACGCCAGCAGGCGCTGCCCAGTGGTCGTGCGGGTGCCGAGCCAGGGCATGAGCATGGCCCCCAGCACGCCGCCGATGCCGCCGCCCGCAAAGATCAGGCCGAGCGTGAGCGCGTCGATCTGCAAAGTTGAGCGGGCGAGGACGATGACGGCCAACGTGGCGGCGCTGGTCAGTAGATTGATGCTCATGGTCAGCAGGGTGAGGACGCGCAGGCGCGGGTGGGCCACGAGAAAGCGCAGCCCTGCTGCTACCTGCGCTGGCAGCGATTGCTTTGCCTGCCCGGCGCGGCTCGTCTGAAACGGGGTGCGTATCCAGAGCAGCCCCAGCACCGAGGCCAGGTAGGCCAGCGCCGAGCCAGAGACAACGGTGCTTGCCAGACCCACGATAAACCCGCCGATGCCCGGCCCCAAGAGGTCAGCGGCGGAAAGCGTTCCCTCCATCAGCGCGGCGGCGTTGGGAAGCTGGGCCGGCGTCACAATGCGCGGGTAGGAGGAATTGTCGGCGATGTCAAAAAAGACATAGGCCGCGCCGCCGAGCAGAGCCACCACTGCGAGCAAGGGCAGCGTGAGATGAGCAAAGACAAAGGCCGCCGGCACCAGCGCGTAGACGGCGCAGCGCAGCCCATCGGCCAGGAGCATGACCCGTTTGCGGTTCCAGCGGTCGATGAGAGCGCCTACTGGCAAGCTGAAGAGCAGATAGGGCGCGCGTTGCAGGGCTGTCAACAGGCCAGCCTGTGCTGGCGAGTTGGTCAGTGCCAGCACAAGCAGCGGCAGCGCGAAGCTAGAAATCTGGGTGCCAATGGAGGAGATCGCCTGCCCAGCCCAGAGGAGGAGAAAGTCACGGTTGCGCCACAGGGCACCTGTTGTATGCTTACTCACCAGTCCTCAGCTTCGAGAGAAGATGTCCCCGGAAAAGCGCAAGCGTCCCGGCAGGACCTCTCTATTGTATCTGAGGCGGCCCCTTCTGGCAAGGAGCGGCATCTCTGGCTTGAGGCGAAATGGATCCGCGTCCCAGCATGCTTTGCGGACCCCGGTGTAAGATGGTATCAACCGAGAAGTGCGGTGAGCAAGCGATCAGTATCACCAAATCAAAAGCAGGTTTCAACCTGTTCGTGACCGTTTGGGATCGTCCTAGGGAAGGAGCTGTTCGCCCCTCCCGCGAGCGCGAGCAGCTTTGGCAGAGATGAAATCAGGGGAGGCCGTGTCTTTTCACCAGTTACTGTAGTTCTACCGCTTCAGCTGCCTGCGTAAAACGCGGCTCATCCCAAGGATTGACCGTTGTACGCGCAAGAACGTGCAGGTCAGGTCGAGCGGCGAGCAATTCGGGAATAATTGGTCCCCACATGCCATCAGGAGCGGTGGCAGTTACGATGGTTGGCACCCTCAGCACTTTGGCGGCCTGAGCCAGCGCGACCACATTGTGCTTGAGGGTGAGCACATCCGTATCGACCACCCCGGTGAAGAGACCAATCTGATGGTCGACGAGGATGACTGCAGCATTCTCAGAGGTTAACGGCTCATAAAAATGTTTGCGGTCTCCTGTGTTGATGGAAGAGGCGTTCATACCTCATACACTCCTTCCACTTGCCTCATCTGAGAAGAGGGAATGGGCCTTCTTTCGGCTCCTTTTTGGAGCCTGGCAAGATTTATATCGCCTAAAAAGGAGAATGCCAATACAAGATGATGCGTGCGGACAAGCACCATCAAGGAGGTGTTGCAGCCCTTATGCCAGGGTCTGTGAGATTAGAGGATGCACTCGTCCCCCAGGCATCGAGGCCGCGCGGCAAAGTGCCCAAAAATGCCCCCGATCCAGGGTGTTGAGCCACTCAGCCATGTGCGCAACAAGAACGCAAAGAATGGATGGTTTGTACGAGGCCAGATGGCGGCAGGGTTAGCAATCTAGATGTACATGTGGGAAATGGCGCGAGGTTCTGATGTGCATGGGCGAAGCAGCAGGCCCGAGGACGAAGTAGGACGAGGATTCGTGCGATGTTGTGCAAGAAGGGGAATGCCAGGGCATTGTTCATCGCTTTTGCAGGGGCGAAAGCTGCAGGCCATACTTGAGAGCAACGGTTGAGCAGACACCTCCTCAACGGATAGGGATCACATATTGGCAGTATCGCTGTCAGATAAAAGGGTGAAAAAAGCGAGGCCCCAGCCATCACCAGGGCCTCTTTGCGGCGATCCTCGAATTCGCGAGACGGGCTGCAAATCAGGGAGCAGAGCAAGGCATTTCGCGCAGGGTGATGAGTGGTTGCGCGCCTCACGTCACCTCTCTGGCACATCAACCTCCACCCGACCATCAAGCCCATGCTCATCTTCGGTGCTGATCCACATTTTCTCTGGAACCGCCTTATAGACCCCGCGCAGGGTTGCTCCAACCACCATGTCTACGAGGGGGGATGTTCCCATCCTCGGCGACGCAAACAGGCTAATGCGTGGCTGCATTCCAGGCTATCGGTCAACTCATGTGCCCTGGCCTCAATATAGACCCCTTTTCCGGTTCCTGGGGGAACCGTCGAGTCATACACCACAATGGCAATGCGCTGGTTCGCTCTGATGTTTTGGGAATGACGAGCGTATTTTGCCGAGACCCAGAAGAAGGTGTAGGGTTTCATCAAATGCTGCATACACGGGCGCATTCCAGGGCACCCCATCTTTTGTGGCGGTTGCAAGCGTGATATAGGGCAGTTGAGAAAGGATCGCTTGCGCGAGCCTGCTGTTTTCGCTCATGGTGTTATCTCCTCCCTTGTCATGATTGATTCCTCCTTATGGAAGCCATCGTCACGCAGGCACCTTTTATGGCTTTCTCGTGTACGTCACATCCAGGTTCTGTTCCCAATGTGAACCATCGCGCGACAACTCTCCATGATAGGTAATGGTGTTTCCCATCGTCGCTGAATGTGCCAGTCACGCGTTGTGAGAAGCCTGGCGCATCTCTCCACATCTTCCAAAGGCCGCCTTCGAGGCTCATCTGATAGATCCTGGCAACCCCTCGCTCATCGGAATAGAGCATGGAACACATTTCAACCGAGTCATCATGGCCGATGACACTGAGCGCGCTCGGAGGGCCTCCGCGTTCCCACTCAAAGTGCCAGACCAGCAGGGCGCCTTCCCTCAGCCATTCGAAAGAAGAATGCCCCTGCACGGCGGAGGGGAAAGCCGGATGGGTGCCCACCATCGTCCATTCACCAACCAAGAGATCAAACGGTTTGAGCGAGCCAGTCGGTTGTGGCGGAGGGTCGGAATGCTTCTTTATGATAATCCTCTCTGCAAGTTTGATTGAACGTGAGGCATCTCTCAATATACTAGGCTCAAGCGTGCTCAGCCTGTGGATCGTCAAAGAGCGGCGGCTGGATCGTCGTGGCCTGCCGCCGGCGCAGGCGCGGCGCATAGTCAGGGAGCTTGAGAAACAGCGACCAGTCGTCATCATCCAGTTCAAAGAGGCTGAGCTGCGGCGACTGGAAGTGCGTTTTGCTGATCCGCGCGTTTTTCACCCTTTTATCTGACAGCGATACTGCCAATATGTGATCCCTATCCGTTGAGGAGGTGCCCAGCTGAGCACTTCTTTTCAGGCCAGACAACACCTGCTCTTGCCTCACATCGCACGGATCCTCATCCTCCCTCAGCAGAGTATTACCATCATTGACTTCGAGCATGGGCGCTTATTCTCCTTCAAACCCAGACAGGTTAATG
>CAZFWN010000191.1:0-10692 GCA_964522745.1 uncultured Ktedonobacterales bacterium | reverse complement strand
AGGCGGACTTCGCGGCCCGCAGGCCAAAAAGCCGCGATTTTAATCGCCAGGGCCGCATTGCTTCCATCACGCCAGTCTGCTATACTCGCTGCGGGACAACGATCAGCAGCCAGGGGTACGCATTTGTTTCTGAGAGGGGGCGCCGGATGGAAGATCGCGCAGGTCAGCAATTTGGCAGTTTTCAGGTGATTCGTCTGCTGTATAGCGGGAAACTGGCCGATGTTTATCTGGCGGAGCATGCCACGCATAAAACGCAGGCGGCGTTAAAAATCCTGCATGTCCATCTGGCCGGCCAGCAGGTGCAGGATTTTCTGGCCGAGGCGCAGAGCATCGCTAACCTGAAGCATCCCAACATCGCCCGGCTCCTCAAGGCCGGCGTCAAGGCCGGCGCCCCCTATCTGGTGACGCTCTATCTCTCGCATGGCACGCTGCGCGTGCGCCACCCCAGGGGCAGCAAACTGCTGCTGGAGACGGCCATCTCCTATACCCGACAGGTGGCTGAGGGTCTGCACTATGCCCACGAGCAGGGTGTGGTGCATCAAAACCTCAAACCGGAGAATCTCTTCTTGACCTCGCGCAGCGAGGTGCTGATAGCTGATTTTGGCATTGCCATGCGTTCGCAGGGCGGACTGTCTTTTACCAGCCGGGCAACGGCGGGAACGGCAGAATATATGGCCCCGGAGCAGGCGCTAGGCCAGGCATTGCCGGCCAGCGATCAATATGTGCTGGCCGTTATGCTCTATGAATGGCTCTGCGGAGCGCCCCCGTTTACCGGCAAATTTGCGGAACTGGTTGCTAAACATAGCTCGACGCCCCCTCCGTCCCTGCGCGAGCGCCTTCCCAACCTCGCGCCAGAAGTCGAAGAGGTGATCTTCACCGCCCTGGAGAAAGACCCTCAGCGCCGCTTTGCCAGCGTGCGCGCCTTTGTCTACGCGCTGGAGCGCGCCTCGCTGCGTCAGGCGGCGGCCCTCCAGTCAACGGAGCGTGCCAAGCCCCCATCTGCCGACGCCGCCGTTGCAGCGACAGAGCGCGCACAGATGCCGCCCGCTGCGCCTGTCGTGCCTCCAGCGTTTCCGCCACCGCCGGCGGCGCTGCCCCCAACTGAGCGCGTGCCAGGCCCGCCCGCAGTGCCGGCCTCACCCATGCCTCCCGCGCCTCCCATCGCTGCGGCGCCGTCGATGGTTGCCGCGCCACTTGTGGCAACCGAGCGCGCTCCGGCACCACCGCTGATTCCTGCGCCGCCGGCGTTCCCGCCTATCCCTGCGGCAGCGCCGCCCATGATGCTAGCAGCGCCGGCAACTCCTATACTGGCTGGCTCAACTGAGCGTGCCCCGGCTCCTGCCTGGGGAGCGCCTCCCGGCGCGCCGCCGGAACCGGCTTTCTTGCCGCCGCCCCCGCCTCTGCCGCCGCCGCCCCCGCCGGCCTTCGTCGGGGCGCCTGTTGGCATCCCTCCGAGCGGGCCGCCTCTGCCGCCGGCAGTTTCGCCCCCATTTGTTGCCAATGCCCCGTCATCACAGCGGGGAGGGAGTGGTATCACCAGGCTGATATTGCTGGTGGGAGGGGCGCTGGTCCTGGCTGGCTTGATTATCGGCACCGCCTTGCTTGTCAGCCATCATTGATCGTCCACGCGCAGCCAGCAGTAATCGTGTGGCGGATTAGGCGTCAGCAGCGAGGAGGGCACCTCTGGCCGGTGGGAGCGCAGCAGCGCGTCCTGAACTGCCGGGTTGCGCCCGTAGAAGCGCCGGGCGGCGCCCAGGGCGCTGCTCAGCGAGCGAAAGCGCACGCGCGGCTCGGTGGGCAGCGGCAGCGCCACGTAGTGAAAGCCCTGCCCGGCCAGCCAGGCATAATCTTCCGGGCGCGGCCAGATCAGCACAATCTTGCCGCCGGGCCGCGTGACGCGCTTCAGTTCGGCCAGACCCGGCGCGCCGCCCTGCTCTGGCTGCGCGGTAAAAGCCGAGCAGGCAATGGTCGTATCGATACTGCGAGCATCCAGCGGCAGCGCGTCAAAGCGTCCTTGCAGCGGTGTGATCTGCCGCCGGGCCGGATGGCGCGCCAGCTTTCCCTCCAGCAGCCGCAGCAGGCCGGGTGATGGCTCAACAGCATAGACATGCTGCGCGCCCTGGCGCAGACACGCGAAGGTGGCGCGCCCGCTGCCGGCCCCCGCATCCAGCACTGCTCTGCCGCGCAGGTCCGGCGCCAGTTGGCGAAAGATGCCAGGATGGATGCGCTCGCCCTCGGTCAGTTCCTCGTAGAGATCGGGCGTCTTCCAGTAGGTCAGTTCCCAGAACAGCCCGTCGAGCAGGTGCCGGCGCGCCACCTCATCCTCCAAGGGCCGGGCAGACTGGCGCAGCGCGGCCTGAAATCGGGCGCGCGCCTGCCGAGGCAGCGCTCGGCTGACGCGCTCGATCAGTCGATCCGGCGCGTCATGCAGGCTGCGCGCCAGATCATCCGTCGTCAGATCGTCGATGCCGTTTGCCAGCAGATCTCGCAGCGTCTCCTCATCAAAGACCAGCAGATCATCGATCTGGAAGGGATTCTCAAAGAGCGCTTCCTGCTCGACGGTGCGCGCTTCTTGCACCGCCTGAGTCAACTGCTCGATGGTTTCTGGCCTGGGGTGTGGATAAAAATGTTGCAGCTTGGTTTTCAGCCAACCATCTGGTTCGTTGCTTGTTGCTTGCGCCATCGCGTGCCCGCTTTCCTGCCGCGCAGGGCATCCAATGCCTTGCGCGGCAGAAAGCATACCAATGGGGGAGGGGTTGTTGCTTCGTTCCTAAGCGGCTAGCCCAGTGACGCGATGCCTGGATAGTCTGGGCGGGTTGACGCCGACGCCTCGATGGCGCTCATCACTGCCAGGGCAACATGCTCGCGCCAGGGCCGCGCCACCACCTGTACGCCTACTGGCAGGCCCGCGCTGCCGGTCTCGACCTTCAGCGCCGCCTTCTCGGCCAGATCGCGTGATGGGCCGCGCCCCACTTGCTCATCGGCGCCCACCCGCGTAAAGGGCACGACGCCTGCCGGATAGCCTAGCACGTTATAGAGCGTGGTATAGGCGCCGGCTGTGGAGAGATCGCGGCTGGCGCCATGCGTGAATGCAGGCAGGCTGCATACCGGGCAAAGGATCACATCAAATGGGCCGCCCTCGTCCTGATCGAGCGCGGCCTGGAAGCGCGCCTGGTAGTCCATCTGCGCCTCGACCAGCCACCAGTAATGATGGGTAGCGCCATAGCCAAAGATGCGCGCCAGCCCGGCCAGGCTGTCTTGCCCTAATGCGCGGGCCAGCCCGCCGATGACGCCGAGCGTCGGGCGCGAGCGCCCCGCCAGCAAAACTAGCGCGGCAATGCGCGGATCGCGCTTATTGCCACGCAGCGCCGCCTTCATGCCCCGGCCTTTGTCTGCGCTCAGGATGCCATAAAAGATGTCCTGAGCATGGCCTACATCGGGCGGGCGCCATTCTGTTACCTGCGCTCCCGCCTGCTTCAGGACTTCCGCCGCCTCGCGCACCGCCCGGCGCACCGCCGGCGCCACCGCGAAGGTGCCATCTTCGGTATAGAACGCCACGCGCAGCTTCGAGACATCTACCGCTGCTGGATCGCCCAGCGGCATCGGCGGCTCGGTGGCCGGGTTGCGCCCGCCATTGATGATCTCCAACCCCAGCGCCACATCGGCCACCCGCCGCGCCAGTGGCCCCACCTGGCTGACGATGGCCCGCTGCCCAATCGGCACGCTGTAACGGCCTGGGTCCGGGGTGCGGCCTGCCGTTGGTTTGATGCTGGCGATACCGCAGAAGGTCGCTGGGAAGCGCAAGCTGCCGCCAATGTCGGTGCCCAGCCCCAGCGGCGACCCGCCCGCCGCGATAATCGCGCCCTGGCCGCCGCTGCTGCCGCCAGGGCTGCGCTCCAGGTTCCAGGGGTTATTCGTGCGGCCATAGACCGGGTTATCGCTTTCCACAAAGAGCAGCAGTTGGGAATCGTTGGTCTTGCCCAGAATAATTGCGCCGGCCTGCCGCGTGCGCGTCACGTAGACATCGTCGCGCTCGGCCAGGATATGTGCCCGCGAGGGCAGCCCAAAGGTGGAGGGCGTGCCCTCCAGGTCCAGACATTCTTTGATGGTGATCGGCACGCCATGCAGCGGGCCGAGTGGCTCGCCTTTGGCCCGGCGCTCGTCAGCCTGTTTGGCCTCGGCGCGGGCGGCGTCGTAGCGCTTGACCACCACTGCGTTGAGCTTGGGATTCACGCGCTCAATCTGTTCGATAGACGCCTCCACCGCCTCAACGGCGGAGACTTCCCCACGCGCAATCATGCCGGCCAGTTCTCCCGCCGAGAAGCTGGTTAGCTTTTTCTGTATGCCTGTCTCCATTGACCTGTGCCCGTCCTTCCTCTGGTGATTGTCAACATTCTTCTTGCCTGCCATCATAGCAGAAACGCCCGATAGGGACCAGACTCCACACCCTGCTTTGGGTTCTCCCCAAAAGTGGGGCAGCTACCCGTACTACTAGCTTGCTCGCTGGTGAACTGGACGCGCCGGCTGGAAGCCAGCGGTACAAGGAGGACGCTTCATTCTGGCCCCAGTTTTGGGGGGAACCTTGCTCTACTGTGGGATGACGCCAAGCTGTTGTAGCAGGCCCAACAGGTCGAAGTTGGTCCAGGTTTCGATGGACTTGCCTCCGGCAATACGAGTGATGGTGATACCGCTGCTTGTCGTCGATTTGCCAGTAGCCGGGATGCCTGACAGTTCGCCTTTGTGGGTGCCCCGTGATGTCCAGCGGGTCGCCACCGTGTCCCCTTCGGCAATCATCTCCTCAATCGTGAAATGGAGGTCCGGGAACGCCGTGAAGTAAGCTGAAGCAAAGTATTTGAACCCCTCCGGGCCAGGCGGCAGTCCAGGAGGGCTTCCGCTCGTGTGGTCGCTGTGATTTGCGGCTAGCTGCTCATCCGCTGCTGCCAGGTTCTTCTGATTCCAGAACTCCTCAAAGAAACGCCGCACCAGCGCCTTGTTTTCTTCTGTTGACATGATCTGTTTCCCCTTCTCTGTCCCAGCTTTTGGGTTGTTTGCATAGGTCACTCCTATGTCCTATAAGCAGTGTAGCCGGGAAGAGAGGAGGCGACATAGGGCGTTCACCCTATTTCCTGGCGCTAGCTGACCTCCTCAAGCAGCGCGTGTTCCAGCGCGAAGAGGGTGGCGCCGGCGCGGGTGGAGACGCCGGTTTTGCTGTAGATATGTTGAATATGGTTATCCACCGTCTTTTCCGCGATGATAAGCTGCCCGGCGATCTGCTTCTTGGAATGCCCACACGCAATCAGCCGCAGCACTTCTATCTCGCGCTCGCTCAGGCCCGCTACCAGATCGCGCCGGCTGCGGCGCATCTGATGGCCTGCCGCCGCCAGTACGCCGTTGACGGCCTCGCCATCCAGGCGCCCGGCCAGAACCTCGCGGCGCAATTCCCCGGCAGCCTCCTCAGGGCGGCGCGCCGGACGGTGCGGGCGCGGCTCGCTCATCGCCTGGTACACATCGGCTGCGGCCAGGATGCGCGCGGCAGGTGGCTGCGACCCGCCCGGCAGGCTGCGATGGTAGCCGGAGCCGTCCAGCCGCTCGTGGTGCAGCGCTGCCAGCGCGCCCAACTGCGCCAGCGCCGCAGAGCGGGCTAGCACCCGCTCTGTATAGTAGGGGTGCAGCCGCACGCGCTCCCATTCGCGCTCAGAAAGCGGCCCCGGCTTTCCCCAAATGCCGGCGGAGATGCCCACGCGCCCAATATCATGCAGCCAGCCAGCCCGGCGGATGGCAAGCGCATCTGCTGCTGGCAGACCGCAGTGCCTCGCCGCGCCTGCGCTGAGTTCGGCCACGCCGCTCGAATGGCCGAGCGTGTAGGGGGATTTCAGATCGGCAAAATCGGCAATGGCCTGGCAGGCGGTATCAAATTGCTCATCGAGCAAATACCGCCGCGCCCCAGGCTCCAGCGCCAGCACAGCCTCCCACGAGGGTTCTTCCTCCAGCCCGTCAAGCAGGCGCGTCGCTTGTTGGCAAAAGCGCTCAACGATGCCAGGGTCATAGGCACCGCCCCGCCGTTCCCTCGTGACGGCGATGGCTGCCTCGCTGCTCTCCAGGCGCAGAAAGGTGATGACATCGTTTGCCAGGGTCACAATGCGCGCGGCCAGAGCGATCTCTTCGCCCTTCAGTCCGCCGGGCATGCCTTTGCCATCCCAGCGCTCGAATACCTGCCCAAGCGCTTGCAAGATGCGCTCGCTGAAGCCCAGCCGCCCGGCCAGGCGCTGAGCCACTTCGCAGAAGCCGGCTTACTCTTCTTTCATCAACTGGGCGGAGGTCAAGACGCCCCGCGCTAACGCCTGCGCCAGTTGGAGCGGCGAAGCATCAGCGCTCGCCTGCCGGATGTGGCGCAGCACCAGACTCAACACCTGCGGCACGCGCCCGCTGTCAACGCTGGCGAAGTCGGTGCGCAGCGCCAGTTCATCACCGAAGAGCGCCGCCATGCGATAGGTATCGGCGGTGCAGCCGATATGATGCAGCAGCGCCAGGTAATAGACCTCGCCCAGCGCTTCCTCGCCCAGACCTAGCGCCTCGCCCAGACGAACGGCCAGCACGCAGGTACACAAGCTCTGTTCGAGCGGCTGCCCCATGCCAAGATCGCTCGCTCGCGCCAGCGCCGCGATAATTTCCGCCAGACGGATTACCGGAGTACCGGAGTCGTTTTGCTGGATACCCACCTCATCAACCTCTATTTCTCTTCTTTTAAGGGCCATCTCTGTGCAAAAGTATACAGGTGTCGGCTCGGAAATCAAGAGTGCGCCCACTCTTCTTGACGAGTGTGCTATATATAGTACACAATACCCATACCCCCTGGGTGTGGGTATTGTGGGAACGATAAACGATCTCCGCAAAAGAAAGAAGGAGAGCGATGCAGATTCTGGATGCCATTGGGCGCTCGCTGCTGGAGGCTGCCGGCATGGCCTGGCAGGTGCTTTGGAGCCTGGTGCTGGGCTTTCTTATCTCCGGCATGATTCAGGCGTATGTCAGCCGCGCCCGCATGAGTGAGGCGCTGGGCAAGGCGAGCCTGAAGGAGATTGCGCTGGCAACAGGTTTTGGCGCGGCCAGTTCTTCCTGCTCCTATGCTGCTATCGCAGCGGCCAAGAGCATGTTTAAGCGCGGCGCGCACCTGATCCCCGCGCTGGCCTTTATGTTCGCCTCAACCAATCTGGTCATCGAGCTTGGCCTGATCCTCTGGCAGTTGATGGGCTGGCAGTTCGCGCTGGCCGAGTGGCTGGGCGGCATCGTACTGATCGCTATCATGGCGCTGCTGGTCAGGCTGACCTATCCCAAGAAAATCGTTGAAGCAGGCCGCGCCCACGATGATCGTGGGGTCAACGCGATGGAACACGGCGAGATGCTGGCCCCAGGCCGCACGCTCTGGCAAAAGCTGCGTTCCCGTCAGGGCTGGGTCTTTGTGGCGCACTATGTTCGCATGGATTGGTCAATGATCTGGAAGGACATGCTTGGCGGATTTCTGATCGCTGGCTTTATTGCCGTGCTGGTGCCCAACAGCGTGTGGAACACGCTCTTTGTACAGAGCGCGCCCACACCGCTGCGCGTGTTGGAGAACGCGGTGGTCGGCCCGATCATTGCCGTCATCTCCTTTGTTTGCTCCATCGGCAATGTGCCGCTGGCTGCCGTCCTGTTCTCCGGCGGCATCACCTTTGGCGGCGCCATCGCCTTTCTGTATGCCGATCTGATTGTGCTGCCCATTCTAGACATCTATCGCAAATACTATGGCTGGCGGCTGGCGGCCTATATCACCGGCGTCCTCTTTGTGACTATGGTGCTGACGGGCATCCTGATCGACCTGCTCTTCTCCGGGCTGGATCGGCTCTTCCCGGCAGTGCAGTTCATCCCGACGGCCAATCCGCATCTGCTCCAACACGTCACGACCTTTTCGTTCAACTATACCGCCGTGTTGAATATCATCGCGCTGATCGTTGTCATCGCGCTGGTGGTCATCAACCGCCGGCATCCTATGCAGATGCACATGGACCACAACGGCCACGAAATGCCTGGCATGGATCATCAGGCAGATGGGCACGATGGGCACGCAATAGAGCATGATGAGCATGAAAGTCATAGGGGGCACGCGATGTCGTGAGAGAGGCAAACTAACTGAACGGAGCGACACGGAGGCCACCGGCGCTGAGCAGCGGCATGCCTTCCGCCGCCAGAATTTGCGCCACCTGCTCTAGCGCGGCGGGCGCGGTGAGGACCGAGCCATGATTCAGGCTGCTGCTGTCGGTGCCATAGTCGTCGGCGACCAGCACCGCGCCGGGCAGCGTGGCCCAGAGAGCCAGCACGATATAATCGCGGATGTTGGTGATCGTGACGAACGGGCTGGCGAGCGAGCCGGGGCCATTGCTCCAACGAGCGGGCGCGCCGGCAATGGTCTGAATGACCGGCGTGCCCGCCAGCAAATCCTGCGCAACCGGATGAAAGAAGGGCAGAAAGAGCCGGTCTGCGACGCTCTGCGGGATGCCAGCCAGCGGGCTATCCAGCGTGATCAGGCTGTGGATGGCCTGGAGTTCATCGGGCGTGGCGACGCTGGCCGCCCAATAGGCGGCAACCGCCCCGCCTAGCGAGTGGCCGATCAGATCAAACGAGGCGCCCGGATAGTCCTGAAGCCAGCGGCGAAACTGCGCGTCGAGCGCCCGCGCCGACACGGTCAGCGGTTGGCGGGTCTGGCTGCTGTCGTAGGTGGGCGCGTTGCCGGCGTAGCTAAAGGCTTCAATGGCCCGGATCGTAAAGGGCAGGCCATCGCTGCTCATCTTCTCGCCCCCGGCGGCGTGCAGCGCCCGGTTGAGCATGGCGGTTAGCGCCGCCGGGCTGGCATAGGCGTTGGAGAAGACGCCCAGCGCGCGGGTACGTGCGTTCTGCATAGCATGTTCGCCGCCGCAGGTCATCCAGCCGGGCCAGTCGGGCCAGCGGTCTGGCGGGGCCGGCAGCAGTGGAATGGGCGGCAGATCGGGCCGGGGCGGCAGATATTCCGGCTGGGCGCAGACCCCCGGCAGCAAGACTACCACGCGCTGCCGCCAATCGTGCGGCCC
Source organism: uncultured Ktedonobacterales bacterium (assembly GCA_964522745.1). Taxonomy (GTDB): domain Bacteria; phylum Chloroflexota; class Ktedonobacteria; order Ktedonobacterales; family DATBGS01; genus DATBHW01. The sequence goes on along the minus strand of CAZFWN010000191.1, from coordinate 1,594 downwards.
AAAGAAGCGGCTGGTGCTGGCATCCGAGGCCAGCGCCACAATCACCAGCAGCGCCGCCAGCAGCAGGGCCACCTGGCCGCTGCGCCGGGTGTGACTGAGGGGAAAGAAGCGAGCGAGGAAAGAACCGGACATGAAGTGAATGCTCCAGGCTGGGTAGCGCGCTGAGACAATTGTGTATAACAGCTACAGCATGTCACATTCTCAGCTTTTCTGCAAGGAAAGCTGTCGGTTTATGATGCCCCCTTGATTCTTTGCTGCTGCTGTGCTACCCTGCTCTGGCGATTGGTTTGTATCCCGGTTGGCAGTATGCTGGCTGGGTTAGATGGAGTATCAAGATGATGCAGTATTACGGAGAGCCTCAGCCGCCTCTGACGTCCATGCCTGTTCGCAAGCGGCGCCGATGGCCCTGGGTGGTGCTGTCGCTTGGAATTATTCTCCTGCTGCTCTGTATGGGACTCTCTGGGTACTGGCTGATGGCTTTTCAGAGCTTTAGGATGACTGGGCCATCAATGCAGCCTGCGCTTCCGGCTGGCGAAGACGTATCAGTGAATAAGCTGGCCTATCTGTTCTCTAAGCCCTCGCGCGGCGATGTAATCGTCTTTCATTATCCGGCTGATCCAACACAAGAGTTCATCAAGCGTGTCATCGGAATACCAGGCGATACAGTCAAGGTGACCCAGGATCAAATCTGGATTGACGGGGTGCTGCTGCACGAGCCGTATATCACCCAGCCGGTTAATCCACAACCCATCACTCTCACCCTATCTGCAAACCAGTATTTTGTCGCCGGGGATAATCGCCCCTTTAGCTCTGACTCGCGCAGTTGGGGGCCGGTGCCTCTTGAGTATATTATCGGCAGAGCAGAATGGGCCTTTGGGAGTGGCGGCCTGCACTCTATTCCTACCTACCCTGATACGTTTTCTGCTCTCAAATGAAGCAGAGGCGGCAAGTGGTCAAACTGGCGAAAATTGGCTCGCCAAAAGCTTGCAAAACAAGCGAGAATATGGTATGCTGTTCTCGATGCCCGATTGTATGGGCATCCCCAACTGAATAACGGCATAGCGCGGCGGCGTTAAAGACGCCTACTCACGCTACTATCCCCAGTTCCTGGTGAAGCCAGGAGATGGGGCTGAGGCAATTTTACCATTGAGACCCCCTCAGCGACCATCTAAGCAGCGCGCTCTCCGCCGGCTCCAGAAGCGGCCTGAGCCACCTGCACGGGATAGGTCGCTGTTTTGTTGCTGGGAGATCGACTCGTAGCACTGGCGCCGCTGTGCGCGCCAGAGGAGGACTCGATGGCAACCTTTGCTTCCCCTATCTTTGACCGCTATTTTGGCCGCGCTCCGCTGCCCCCCGGCTCCGTCCCCGATACTCCGGTTGACCCTAAGCGCGTGGGCATCATCTGGTATATCCCCCGGCAGGCGTCACCTGCCGCGCCGGCGCCAAGTGCCGCGCCTACCCCGCGTCGGGCTGCGGCGGCCCCGGCGGCTGATCCCGCTGCCGCGCCCAGAACGCGCTCGGCCACGCCCCCGACCCCGCCGCCGCCCACGCGGCCTACCAGCCAGCGGCCTACGCCGCCGGAGCCGCCGCGCCG
>CAZFWN010000190.1:0-10693 GCA_964522745.1 uncultured Ktedonobacterales bacterium | reverse complement strand
GCCCCCTCATTGAAACGCTCCATGAAGCGGCGCGGCATCCAGGTTGGGTGATAGTTTGCCAGCCCCACCTGCAACAGTTCATGCAGCAGATTGGTAATCGTGCGCTCCTCGCTCTCGGCAAGCAGCTTGAGTCGTTCATACAAGGACGCGGGCACTTCAATCCACCGGCGGTCTTTGCTCGATGGCATTTCGTGTTCTCCTCCTGGTCTCTACCTCTTGGCGTTTCGTTGGTCTGACCAGAATGTACCACCGTATAACGGTGGTGTTAATGGTGGTAAGCGTGTTTTTCCTTCAATGTGACATATTGCTCAAAATGGCCTCCTTCCCCCCTTGACTGTATCACTGTACTGGTGTATCATAATTATGATACATAAACACAAAGGAGGTCGGGAATGCCGAACTGGCTCGATGTCAATCCTCGCAGCGGGGTTCCCATCTATGTCCAACTGGTCCAGCAAATCAAGCACGCGATGGAGATTGGCATCTTGCAGAGCGGCGATCAGTTGCCCACCGTGCGTCAACTGGCGAGCGAACTGACCATTGCTCCCAACACAATTGTGAAAGCTTACGATGAACTGTCGGGTCTGGGCTTGATTGAAAGCCGGCAAGGGGTAGGAACCGTTGTGAGCGCGACCTTCAATGGCGCGCTGCGCGAGCAGCAGCTTGAGGCATTGTTTGAGCGCTTGCGCCTCCTGGTGCGTGACGCGGCCAACCTGGGCGTAAGCGAAGCAGAACTCAGCAGCCGCTTTGACGCCGAACTGACTCGCTTGTATCGGACACCGCAGGACGGGCAGAAAGGATAGTATCTTTGGCCGGAACAGCGGAAACACAACTGACACAGATGGCAACAGGGGAAAGGAGCAGTGCGTCAATGGCAGCGCAGAGTGACACCTCCGGGGGCCGACAGCCGGCGGCTATCGAGATCAACGATCTGGTGGTCAACTATGGCAAACAGCGGGCGGTGGATGGGCTGACCTTCAGCGTGCCAGCCGGCGCCATCTTTGGCTTCCTGGGCAAAAACGGCGCGGGCAAAACAACGACTATCAAGGCTATGATGGGGCTGCGCGAGCCAGATGGTGGCAGCGTGCGGGTACTCGGCTATGACGCGGTGACGCAGAGCATGGAGGTGCGCGCGCGGGTTGGCTATGTCAGCGAGGTCAATAGCCTCTATGATTATCTGACCATCCCGCAGCTCTGCGCCTTCTGCCGCTCGGTCAGCCGCCAGTGGAACCAGCAGATCGTAGACCGCTATGTGCGCGTCTTTGGCCTGCCCACCACGACTAAAGTTGGCAAGTTTTCCAAGGGCATGAAGTCGCAGCTCGCGCTCAGCCTGGCGCTGGGCAACAATCCCGACCTGCTCATTCTCGATGAGCCAACCGCCGGACTGGACCCGGTGGCCCGCCACGACTTTCTGAATAAGCTGGTGGCCGAGATCGCCGCCGAGGGCAAAACGGTCTTTTTCTCTTCGCATATTCTCTCCGAGGTGGAGGCGGTGGCCGATTGGGTTGCTATCATCCGCGACGGCAAGCTGGTGATCGCTGATGAACTGGACCATCTCAAGCAAACGCAGAAAGTCCTGAAGCTGACCTATGCCGAACTGCCGCCGCCGGCAGAAGTAGAGGCGCTGCGCGGCCTGCCCAACGTCATGAGCCTGGCGCAAGAGGGCCGCAGCGTGCGCCTGCTGACCCAGGGCGATGTCGAGTCGCTGACCCAGACCATCCAGGCGCGGCCCTACGCCTTGCGCGATGTGGATACGGTTGATCTCAACCTGGAAGACCTGTTCCTGGAGTACATGAAGGAAGGCAGCAATGGTCATTAAAGAACTGATCGAGGCGCGCTGGAAGATCATTGCCGGCGCGGTGGTGGTTACCCTGGTGTCTGCCGCGCTGGCCGCGACCTACAATCTTATCAAAAACTTGCTAGTGACCAGTAATGTAGCCAGGCAGGTTCCTTCGCAATTGCAGGGGCAGATTCAACAGCTTATCGGGAGCTATGACGCCTATGTCTGGTCGCAGTGGTTCTCGAAGAATGGAACAGAGATACTGGCGATTCTGGCTGCCCTGCTGGGCGCGAGCCTGATCGCCAGCGAGGTCAGCAAAGGCACGATCTTCTTCCTGCTCAGCAAACCGGTCAGCCGCGAGCGCGTGCTGCTGGTCAAATACGCGGTGAGCGCGCTGATTCTGCTGGGGGTGAGTGTGCTGGGAAGCGCGGCATTGCTGGTGGTGACAGCTATCACCGGCCATCCGCAGAACATCGGCGGCGTAGCGCTTTCCACCTTGCTCATCTGGCTGGGCATGCTCTTTGTGCTGGGGCTGGCGCTGCTTTTCTCGGTCCTCTTTAAGGATGTCCTGCGCCCGTTGATCTTTGCGCTGCTCATCCCACTGGTGTTGAGCATCCCTGGCTATCTTCCCGGCTGGAGCGCCTGGAACCTGACCTTCTATTGGGCCGATTTCTCGGCCTATCTCGGCCAGTCCTTCCCAACTAAAGCGCTCATCATCTGCCTGGTGGCGGCGATAGTGCCAGTCATCATAGCGATTCCGCTGTTTCGTAAGCAAGCATATTAAGAAGAGCGTTTTTCTTACTAGAAGGAATGTCTGATGGAGACGGCTCAAGAAATCGTCACATACCTGGCGCACGGTGATTTTGCCGCAGTGGAGCAGCGCCTGGCTGATTCTCTCAAACCTTACGCCTCTGGTGGAATACTCCGGGCTACCTGGCAGGGGTTTGAACAGCAGTTTGGAGCGTTTCAGCAGCAGGGAAACACGTCTGCCGTGCAGACGCCACAGGGTCTGGTGCAGGTGGTCACCTGTATCTTTGAGCGGGGCAGCCTCGATGTGAACATCATCTTCAATGACGCGGGGAAGATCAGCGGCTTAACGGTGACGCCGGTGGGCGCCGTTGAACAGCAGGCGAATGCGACCTATGAGCCTCCGCCCTATGCGCAGCCTGAGCGGTTTCACGAACAGGAGGTGCAGATTGGACACGGAGCATGGGTGTTGCCAGGAACCTTGAGTCTGCCGCAGGGCGACGGGCCGTTTGCCGGGGTCGTGCTGGTGCATGGATCGGGACCACAGGACCGCGACGAGACGATTCCGCCCAACAAGCCGTTCCGCGATCTGGCCTGGGGACTGGCCTCACAGGGCATCGCCGTGCTGCGCTACGAGAAACGTACCCATGTCTATGGCGACAGGATGAAGCGTGAGCGGGACACCCTCACCGTCAAAGAAGAGACCATTGATGATGCCCTGGAAGCGGTGGCCCTCTTGCGCGCTCGGCCAGAGATTGACGCGCAGCAGGTCTTTGTGCTGGGCCACAGCCTGGGCGGCTTTCTGGCTCCACGCATTGGCGCTGCCGACCCGCAGATTCGTGGCCTGATTAGCCTGGCAGGGTCTGCGCGGCCATTTGAGGATGTGATCCTGGATCAGATGAGCTATGTGCTTTCGCTGAGCGTGCCCGATCCGGTGGTACGAGAGCAGCAGCTTGCGGTCCTCAAAAAACAGGTGGAACTGGTCAAAGACTCCAAGCGCTTGCCGACCGCCGCCGCGAGCGACTTGCCGCTCAGCGTCCCGGCGGCCTACTGGATCGACTTGAACGCCTATCAGCCGGAGAAAGTGGCGCAAACGCTCTCGCAGCCGATGCTCTTCCTCCTGGGCGAGAGCGACTATCAGGTCACGCGAGCGGATTTCCAGATCTGGCAGGATGCGTTGGGGGGTCGCAGCGATGTGCAGTTTATCCTGTATCCTGGCCTCAGCCACCTCTTTGCGCCCGTAGAAGGCGGGCACAAGGCCACGCCAGCCACCTACAGCGTGGCCGGCCATGTGGCTGAAGCGGTGGTAAACGAGATTGGGAGCTGGATCAAGCGGCACGCAATCCTCCCGCCTCAATAAACAAAGAAGGAGGGTACGATGATTCAGCCGGTTCAGCTCATTTCACTGCTTATAACGCTGCTGTTGGTAGTATTTTGGCTCTGGATGTTCTCGGAGATGATGAAAAATGACAGTCTGCCCGGTAACTCGTCCACACCGCTGACGTGGCCGCCCTCCTCCAAGTATAACTGGCTGTTTCTATTTATTTTTCTGAACGTCTTCGGCGCAGCTTTGTATTACCTCTATGAGTATAGAAAAAGGTAGCAACTCCTGCTTGTTTGTCTTGAAGGGATCGTCGGCTTTAGTATAGGTAGTTAGGCATAAGGAGCAGAACCATGCTGGTTACAACGACTGAGGGGCTGGCCCATCATCAGATTGTGGAAACCAAAGGACAGGTATTTGGCGTGGTGGTGCGCAGCCGGGGTCTGGGCGGCAACATCATGGCAGGGCTGCGCTCGCTGGCGGGCGGCGAGATTAAAGAATATACCAGCTTGCTGGAAGATGCGCGCCGGCACGCTATTGATCGCATGGTGCAGAACGCGACGGCGATGGGCGCCAACGCCATCGTGCGCATGCAGTTCGATTCCTCAGAGATTGGCAGCACGATGAGTGAGATCGTCGCCTATGGCACGGCAGTCGTCGTCGAGCCGGAGAAGTAGGGCACGCTATGCTGCGCTGGCTGATCGTTGGCTATGGGGTGCTGTATCTGATCGGCGCGGGCCTGTTGCTGTTCGTCGTTCACGCAACGGTCTGGCTGGTTCTGTACCTGGCCGTAAATGGCGCGCTGATCGTGGGGGCGGTTCTCTTCGAGCGCAAGGGCTACCGCCCCAGGGTGGACCGAACGCGGGGCGAGTGGCGCGCCACCGGCGAGCGCTTCGTCGATCCAACCACCGGGCGGCTGATGGAGGTGCGCTACAACCCGGCGACAGGTGAGCGCGAGTATCTGGAAGTTCCTGTTTCAGAGTAAGTTTGTATTTTTTTCTGAATCAAGAAAGGACCGCATCAGAATGGCAAGTGTTGAAGTAACCGCAGAGAAAGTGATTGTCCACGTTGAAGGAGCCGACCAATTTTGGGCGCTCAAAAGCCAGGTGGAGCTTCCGCTGGCGCATGTGGTCGGCGCGGAGATTGACCCAGCGACAGCAGAGGAGTGGAACCAGTGGTATTTGGGACTGCGCATCCCTGGGACACATGTGCCCGGTGTGATCGCCGCCGGCACGTTTTATCATCATGGCGAGCTTGTCTTTTGGGATATCCATCATCCAGAGAAGGCGATCACCCTCCGTCTGGCACATGAAAAGTATGGCAGGCTGGTGATCGAGGTCGATGATCCCGCTGCGACGGTGACGATGATCCAGCAAGCGCTGGGAAACCGCAGCGCGTCCTGAGAGGCGCTGGCTCTCTCTTCAATGGGCGAACGATGTGATGCGCGAGCAGCCCAGGATGGCGCGCCCTACCAGGCGCGCCTTCGCCAGCGCGCGCCCCTTGCCAGTCGCGCTGGCCCGCCCCGTGCCCGTAGCGTCAGCGCGACCACCGCAACGACAAAGATGGCAACGCACAGCAGCAGAACCGCGATGGAGCCGGCCAGCCCGATCCCGCCGAGCGCTAGCCGGTTTTCCTGCCCACGCGCAGATTGCAACACCAGCGCCGAGACAACAATCCCCGCCACCGCCAGAAAGAAGCCTATCGCGGCCACAAGAATGGCCGTCAGCCCCAGCGCGCTGACGCGCCGCACCCGCCGCCCCACCTGCGGAGAGATCGGCTGAGCCTGCGCGTCGGCGCCGGCCCTCCCCTCACCAGGCGCCCGCTGCTCCGGCTCATACCTCACCGGATAATCAGCGCCAAACGCCCGATGTTCCTGGTCCGTCTGCCATGCCTGCCCGAATGCCTGCTGCTGCTCTGGCTCCTGTTCGCGCATCGCGTGCCCCTTTCTTCTAGCCTTCTTCTGATCTGCCCTCCGGGTTCGCTATGTCACTTGATGACATAAGCATATACGATGCTGATGTACATGCTGGCGCTCTCTCCCTATGTCCGGCCTGGACAGGCATGCTATCATCAGTGTTAGAATGCCGGACGCTGCGCCGGCCTGCCGCCTCCAGAGGTCTCTCAAGAAGAAGGAGGAACCGTCATGCTGATACTGTCCGCTGACGATCTGCGCCGCGCCGTACCGATGGAGCAGGCGATGGAGGCCGTTGCCTCGGCCTTTGCCCAGCTTTCCGGCGGGCAGGCCGAGGTGCCGCTGCGGCTGCGTCTGGCCGTGCCGGCGCAGGAGGGGCTGGCGCTGGTCATGCCCGCCTATCTGGCCGAAAGCGACGCGCTGGGGCTGAAGCTGCTGACCATCTTTCCGCACAATCAAGAGCTGCATCGCTTGCCGGTCATCAACGCGCTGGTGCTGCTCTTCGACGCGGAGAACGGGCTGCCGCTGGCCTTGATGGATGGCGGCTGGCTCACCGCTCTGCGCACCGGCGCGGCCTCCGGCGTGGCGACGCGCCTGCTGGCGCGGCAGGATGCGCGCGTGCTGGCGCTCTTTGGCGCGGGCGCGCAAGCGCTGCCGCAGGTCTGGGCCGTCTGCGTGGCACGGCCCATCGAGCGCGTCTGGCTGGTCAATCGCACACCGGCGCGCGCGGAGCGCCTGGCCGGGGAGTTACGGCGCTTTGGCCCGCCGATCCCGGCGGATGTGCGCGTAGCTGCCTCGGCGCGGGAGGCGCTTGGCGAGGCCGATGTGATTTGCTGCGCCACCGCCGCGTCCACGCCGCTCTTCGATGACGCGGACCTGCGCCCCGGCGCCCATCTCAACGGCATCGGCTCCTACCTGCCGACCATGCAGGAGGTGCCCTCAGCCACCGTTGCTCGCGCCCGCGTCTTCGTCGATGAGCGCCGCGCCGCCTGGGCCGAGGCCGGCGACCTCATCATCCCCCGCGACCAGGGGCTTCTCGACGAAGCACATATCGCTGGCGAACTAGGCGAACTGGTGGCCGGGCGCCTGGCCGGGCGCGCTGATTCCAACCAGATCACCTTCTTCAAATCCGTCGGCCTGGCCGTGCAAGATGTCGCCACTGCCCAGATGGCCTACACGCGGGCGCGCGAGTTGGGGATAGGAGTGGAGGTGAGGCTGTAGCGCCGGCCAACTATTCGCCGATTAAAATCAGCGCTGCGGGCCTGCGGCCAGCAAGTCCCTGTGGGACTGAACGGCCAGGAGTCCCGCAGGGACTTCGTGGCGCCCGCAGGCGCCCCTGGCGCCGAATTCATTCGGCGAAGGGGCTGGGGTCACGCTATCGGCCAGCCGCCGTGTTCCTCAATGGCAGCGTCAATCTCGTCCATGAGGCGAATCGTTGCGCTCAGCGCGGCGACGGTCTTCTGGTAATGCTCCATTTCGTCGAGGCTCAGCGTGCGCCCCTTGCGGTCCTTCAGCCACTTCTGGCAGACCTGATAGCCGCCGATATGAAATGCCCAGACCTCAGGAGGTACGCCCTTGAAGTATTGCGCGGCGTTGATGTAGACGCGGCCCGGCGCGCCGCCCGGCACCGGGTCGGTGTAGCGCACGTTTTCGACCAGATTGCTGCCGCGCTCTGGAGAGCTGGTGATGAAGGGGATTTCGCCCTCCAGCAGATGCAGCCTGACCAGTTCATCGCCCAGCGCGCCCAGCGTCCGGAACAAGTCGGCATTCGAGGTGAGCGGCAGGCGTGGGAAGTCAATCTTCAGGAACTCGGCGTAGCGCTCGCGGTAGCCGGGCGCGTGGAAGACGGCGTACAGATAGCTGAAGACATCCTCTGGCCCAACGGTCTGCTGCCTGTCGCCTTTGCCATCTGCCACCCACGTCATGCCCAGCCGCGCCGCGCAATCGTTGATAAACCCGGCTGAGAGGTTTGGGCGTCGCCCGCCTGGGGCAGAAGTGGACGCATCCCCGCCCCAGAGATCGCCTTTTGTGGTGTCGGGGTAAAGGTAGAGGGGAAAGATGGAAGAGCCATCATATGTTGCAACTATTTTGTGCTGTCCACAAACCTTGTTTACTGCAAATGCAGCGAACGGCTCCCGTGTCTGCCGGGTCGTTACTACTCCTAAGTTACGGCCTCCGAGAAAATGATGATTCAATTCTGGGCGTGGGTAGTCCATTGCTACCTCGCTCAAATAGCAATAGCGAAAATCAAATGGCCGATAAAGGCAAGGAATAAAGTGGCTTTGCCATGCAGTGTCTTTGCGAAGCACTTGTCGTGCTTTAACTAGCTGCCAGTCTCGATTATCCGCAAGGTTGTATTTGTCGGCAAATGTCTGGTCTGGAAGCGCTGTATCGCGCATTTCTCTGATACGTTGGCGTAGCTTTGCCTCATCAAAATCAATGGCAAAGTTATCACGATGAGAATTCAAGCCAAGATTGTTCACTGGCATAAGCTCAGTGACTTTCCAGCCCGCCTCATACTCAGCTTGCAAATCTCCATCCTGCGGAACGAACAGATAGAACGGCGCCTGCGGGCTGAGGGGTGTCCATTCGGTGTTGGCGATGCCATCCTCTTGTTCTGAGAGCCAGTGATATTTGCTGGCGCGTTCGCCCCAGAGGTGCGCGTGGTGGACGGTGGCCGGCGGTTTGGGAGGCATAGCGCCGGTCTCCTGACCGGCACTACGGGGGCCGGCACGACGCTTCACAAAGATGCCGATGGCAACGCCTTGCTGAATGTCGAAGACGTTCTCATCCTTGCCGCCATCGGGGGCGCGCTCTTTCTTCTTGCTGTTGCCGTGCAGGTCAAGCACGTAGATTTCATCAAAGGTCTGCATCAAGCTCTGACGCATCCCTCGGAAGGTGGGATTATCCAGGTAGCCGTGATTGGTGATGAAGGCCAAGATACCATAGCCGGTCTGCTCGATGCGCCACTGGGCAAAGCGGATGAACTTCGCATAGTCATCGTTCAGCCATTTGGGGTTGCGCTCGCCCAGCGGCTTGCCATCGACCTCAAAATAGTTATGTGTCAGCCGGAAGGTATAGGTGCCATCCTGGCCCTGGAGCATCTCCCGGCCACGCAGCAGGTTGGTAATCCACTCGCCCTTGTTGGCCGAGTGGCCCGAATAGGGCGGATTGCCCAGCACGACCATCACCGGCTCATCCTTCTTCACCCTGGCCGCCTCGTTGGCCTCATCGGAGATATAGCCGCCCAGCAGCATTTGCGAGCGTTTGGCCGCCTCATCCAGCGTGTTGGTCAGGTAGATGCCCAGGCGCTCATCGCTCTGGAAATCATAGGCCCAGTTGGCGCGCTCGGCTTCGGGTAGGTCCAGCCCGGCAAGCTGCATGCCCAGCTTGAGGTGCGCGACAGCGTAGGGGGCCATCAGCAGTTCAAAGCTGAAGAGCCGGGGCAGCAGATGCTCGCGCACATAGCTAGACCACATGCCGGCCTGGCGCTGCTGGCGGAAGCGCTCGCGGATCAGGTCGATGACCATATAGCTGAAGGTGCCCGTGCCGCAGGCCGGGTCCAGCAGCAGCACATCTGGCTTGCCGGCGGAGCGCCGCTCCGCCAGCCCGTTGGGGCAGTTGAAGTGCGTCTTGAGCAGCACATCCACCGAGCGCACGATATAGGAGACGACTGGCTCTGGCGTGTAGTAGACGCCGCGCAGTTCGCGCAGTTTGGGGTCATAGGCGCTCAGGAAGGTCTCGTAAAAATGCACCACCGGGTCTTCCTGGCGGGTGCTTTTGCCAAAGCCGCGCAGGATGGCCGCCATATCGGCCAGGGCCAGCACCTGCGCCAGATCATCGACAAAGCGCATGAACGACTCATCATCCAGGTCAGAGCCGCTGATGGTCTGAAAGAGCTTGCGCAGGAAGGGGTTGGTTTTGGGGATCTCGCTGTTGGCATCCTGGCGGCGAAATGGCTGCTGGCCGCGATGGTTATAGCAGGCGGCAAAGAGGCCATAGGCCAGCGTTTGCGCGAACATATCGGCGAAATCTGGCACCGAGAGGTCAGGGATCAGCACGTCCTCAAACGCCTGACGCAGATCGCGCAGGGGCGTCGGAGCCTGGCCGGCCTCAAACGCCTTGACGACGCTCTCACGAATCATGCGCGTCAGCCGCGCCATGCGCTCGGCCAGGTCTCTCGGCTGGCTGATCGGCTCTGTCTGATAGCCGAGAAACGCCTGAAGCAGTTGCTCGACCTCATGCAGCCCGTCGCGCTCCAGCGTGAAGCGCCCGCCCGCGCCGAGCCGCGCCAGCCGCACCGTCTTGCGATGTTCGCCCTTGATATACCAGCGAAACTCCAGGTAATCGGTCAGGATAAGGTTATGCAGGTTGCCGCGATAGCGCTTAAGCTGCTCGCTCTTCTCTTCTTCATCCAGCGGGTTGCCAATATCCTTGGCCTCGACATAGGCGATGGTGAAGCGGTTCTGGCCTTGCTCGCGCACCACCCGGTAATCTGGCGCGCCATGTTCGCCGCGTTTTGGCTCGTTGGTGGCGCTGATCTGCTGGTCGTGCCCCAGCGCGTCTAGCAATTCTTTGAAGGCCGGGCGATACGAATGCTCCGTCGCGTCGCCTTTGCGGTACTCATGTTCGAGCTTGCCCAGGTAGCTGCGCAGTGCTGCTTCGCTCACGGTTCCTGCTCCCTCAGTCAATTCATCATCAATTCAGCCGTATTATATGCAGCAGCAGTGCCGGGCGCAATCTGGCTACCAGGGATGCCAGCTCGTTGCTTGTACCGCCAGCATCTCGCCGGCAGGGTCGTTCTTCACCCACCCGCCTCCTCGCCGGCAACGAACCTGGACCGTGCCCTGATCCGCTCGCTTTTTCTCTTGACAAAGCGGGCGCCATCAGCTATACTGGTTGTACGCGAGTGCAATCGCGTCGTTGGCACACT
>CAZFWN010000189.1:0-10722 GCA_964522745.1 uncultured Ktedonobacterales bacterium | reverse complement strand
CGCCCAGCGCGTACTGATCGCTCGCGCGCTGTGGCTTGCCCCGAAGCTGCTCCGGCGCGGCATAGGCGATGGTTCCCGCGAAGCCGAGGGTTTGCTGGCGGCTGGAGGTTTCAGCGACGACGCTAATGCCAAAGTCCGTCAGCAAGATCTCATTGTGGCGCCCCAGCAAGAGATTCTGTGGCTTGATGTCGCGGTGGATGATCTGATGCTCGTGCGCGTACTGCAACCCCTGGGCGATCTGCTTCACGTAAGAGACAATGGTTGCCAATGGCACGGGAGTGCCTGGCGGGTGGAGTTGGCGCAGCGCGCCGCCCGGCGCGTAGTCTATCACCAGATAGGGCATATTGCCCTCTACGCCAAACTCCAGCACGCGCACAATATTGGGATGAATGAGCGCGGCAATCGTCCGCGCCTCCTGGCGAAACTGCTCCAGTTCCTCCGCGCCCGCAAGCTGCGCGTGCAGCAGCTTCACAGCGGCCTGCGTCCCCAGGTGAATATGCTCGGCAAGATAGACCTCGGCAAAGCCGCCTTTCCCCAACAGTTTGAGCAGTTGATAATTTCCTATTCGTTCCCCAACGCGATCAGCCATACAGCACACCCTCCTCGATCAATGTTTCTCCATATACTGGCGATGGAGCTATGATAGCAGAGGAGCAAGTAGGTGTCAAGCAGTAAGTGCCGTAGGATTCTACCTAAAAGAAAGTGGGGCTGCCGCTTGTAGCGCCGGCAAGGATGCCCGCGCTACAGGCGAGGCATCTCTGCCGGCGCTGCCAGGCTAGAGGGAATACATGGTGAGTTCGTTTGATTCGTCGGGGCAGTAGACGCGCCCGTCGATGACAATCGGCGCCTCCCAATGGATACGTCCGATGTTGCCGCCGGCGCCCTCAAGCGCGCTGCTCCAAAGCTGCTGGCCGGTGTGTGGGTCCAGCGCCAGCAGCGAGCCGCTGACCGCCGCAAACAGCACGCCGCCAGCTATCAGTGGGGATGTGGCGCCCACGCCGCCAAGATACCAGGCCGACTTGAGGGTCGTCTTGCCTTGCGGCGAGGTAACGACCTGATAGCCATCCATGTGGCAGAGGGTCGAGACGATCAGCCAGATGGAGCCGTTAGATGGGTCTTGCCAGGCAACTGGTTGAGCGAGGACCGGGCACTGGTCGGGCAGCGCCAACGTCTGGAGTTCACCCCCAACATGCGCCGGCCCGCCCTGGCCGCTGAGGTTCTGGCGGTTTAGCAGTCGCAGGAAACCCTCCTTGCCGCCCTGTACCGCTAGATAGGGCGTCTGGCTTTTGGGGATGACAGGCAGCATCACCGGCGCCACGCTGCCCAGGTCGCGGTTTTGAAACGCCTCGCTGGCGTAGTTCGACGGCGTGTATGAATCAAGAACCTTTGAGCCATCGGGGGTCATCTCGATGACAGTATCGCCCCAATTGTGCCCGCCCTGGTTGGCGTCGAAGTAGCCATCGCTGACGGTGAAGAAGATGTTGCCCGTCGCCGGGTCTTCGACCACGCCTGGCCTGGCCCAGATGCCCCCGCCATTGGCGGTGCATTCGCCCAGCTTCATGATGTGGGTGTGATCGTTGCACAGACTATTAAAGACGGTCTTGGCGCCTGTCTTGACGTTAATGACAACGACATGCCCCTGATAAGGCGGCGCGTCGCCAGAGAAGCTGGCGGTGGTGACGTAGAGATAGCCGTTGATGAGATTTAATGCGGAAGAGAGTTTCTCGCTCAACGGCATTTGGGTGACCTGTACCGGCCAGCCATTGCCGGTCACTTCCTCGCCGGTGGTGGCGCGGAAGCGATGCACCTTGCCATCCAGTCCGGCGCTGTAGATCAGATTGTTGGCGAGATCGGCCACCGGCGAGGCTTTGGTATACATGGGGTTATCGCTTTTGGGCGTGGTGGCCCAGAGTTGGGCGCCGGTGGCGGCATCGAGCGCCAGCAGCGTGCCCTTGTCGGTGGTCAGATAGAGGACATCGCTCGTGGTTCCATTGGGCATCGCCAGGTTATGCACCAGGATCGGGCGCTCATCGGCCAGATCGGGCAGTTGTACCTGCCAGGAGCGGTGCAGCCGGCTGACCGTTGCCGCCGTGATCTGTTTCTCATTGGCATTGACATCGCTGTGCGCGGGGTCAAGCCCAAAGGCTAACCAGCTTCCGTTCTCTTGCTGAACCGCTGCACCTCCTGAATCCGAAGGCCCCCGCTTCGGGGTTGCCTGTATGTGGCGCAGAGCGCCCTGGCCGCAGCCGGCAACGATGACAGCGACTGATGCTAAAAACATCACACTAAAAAAACGATGCGAGTGAGATCGCGTGCCGGGCCATCCATGCAGGCGCATGTTGCTCGCGTGCGAATTGCTTGAGCGCACTTCGCTGTCCATAGTCTCCTCTTGCCAGGAACATGAGATTGTTCCGAACGGTTTTGCTCTTGCGCGTCCTGATCTGTGTGTCCGCCTGAGCTAGCAGTGGTCATGAAGAACGACTCGCCCATCCGCGCAAGCCGCATACCAAACCGAGCCAAAGCAAGAGAGAGGAGAGACAAGCACCTGCCCGTTCGTCTTGCTGCGAGAGGAGAAAAGCCAGGGAAAGCGCCCTAACAAGAGACCGCTCTCTTTATGAGGCAACAGCACCGCCCACCAGCGCGGACAAGATATAATAAGCTACCATCCCTTGCAGAGAGGTGACCATGCGACTACAGAAGGTGAAGACGGGACACCGGCTCCCGCAAAAAGCGCTGCTCTGGCTGATTGGCCTGACGGGCGACGTTGATGATATTGTGCGGCTGCTGCTCTATCGGTCAGCGTTCTTTGGCCGTCCGTTCGCCCAGGCGGTACAGATTGCTCTGCGTGGGCCATCGGACTGGAGCGTGGGAGAGCGCGAGTTGCTGGCGGCCTTTGTCTCGCGCCTGAACCAATGCCCCTTCTGCGCCGGTTCGCACGGCGCGGTGGCAGCCGTTGTACTTGGCGACGCGCTGGTGCAGGCCGCGCTGGAGGATTGGCGCACGGCGCCGGTGGGTGAGCGCTTGCGCGCCATCCTGGGTTTTTTGGAGCAGTTGACGCACACTCCCGATAGTGTCACACCGGAGACGATTGCGCCGCTCCGGGCAGTTGACATCAGCGATGCAGCCATCGCAGATGCCATTGCCATCTGCGCACTTTTTGGCATCATCAACCGCCTCGCCAATGCCCTGGAATTCAAGGTGCCTTCGCCCGCAGCCTTTGCTCGCGGCGCGCCCGCTTTGCTTAAACGCGGCTATCGAGCGTGACGAGCGGTTCAGCCGGCAATCGAAGTGCTAGACATTTGAAGCGATTGAACCGGCGGTGGCGCTGCTGCGGGCGAACCGGGCGCATGTGCTGCAACTGGTGCGCCATCTGCCGGGCGCTGAAGAGCATACGCCGGCAAGATGTCGGCGCTACAAGCGGCAGTTTTCAGAGAGCGGCATGGTTTGTGAGGTCAGGCGCTCTTGTAAGCATATTCGCAGAGCAAGAGAGAGCCATATGGCTGAACTATCGACATGGCGCCAACAATTACAGAGCGTGATCGGCTTTCAGCGGTCTCAGCTTGCCATCCTGGGTGGGCTGCGCAAGGGGTTGGTGGTGGCGGCGCTGCTGGTGGGTGGGCTGCTGATGCAGCATTCCTATGAGAGCTTGATCATGACAATTGGCGCCTTCTCGGTTGGCATGACCGACCAGGGGGGCATCTATCTCCCCAGGATACGCACGATGCTGCTGGCGTGCGTTGGTGACGCGCTGTCGGTGCTGGTAGGGGCGTCTGCCGCGCACATCCTCTGGTTGATTGTGCTGCTGATGGCTCTCTGGGGCTTTGGCGCTGGGATGCTGGCCACCGTGAGCCAGGCAGCCACGACCATTGGATTGCAAGCGGTGGCCGCGCTGGCAATCAGCAGCCATTTTCTGCTCTCGCCCGAACGCGCAGCTTATACGGCTGGGCTGTTGTTTGCCGGCGGACTGATCCAGACGCTTTTTACGCTGGCGCCCTGGCCGCTGAAGCGTGGGTACTATGAGCGGCAAGCGCTGGCTGCCGCCTATCGGGCGCTGGCCGCCAGCGCCGAGGCATCACTTGACCGGGAGCGTGAGCAGCAGGCCACCAATGCGCTGGCGCAGGCCGGCGCAGTCCTGGCCGCCAGCGTCCCGCGCTTTGGCTCCGGCCTGACGGGTCAGGCGTTTCGAGCATTGCTGGATGAAGGCTGGGGCTTGCGCCTGGCGCTGGCCGCGCTGGCCGAGGCGCGCCAGCGCCTTGCCACCTGGGGAAATAAGCAAGCGCTGGATCATCTAGATGAACTCGCCGGCGCGACGGCTGCCACCCTGCGAGCAGTGGCCGCGAGTCTGGCAGCAGCGCGTGTGGTCGAAGGTGCCGACAGTCTGCGCCGCCGGCTGGATCACGCCATAGCACTGCTGCGCCGCGACCAGGCCGAGCAAGACAAAGATGATTTCCAGGCGCACGCGGCTCTGGTGGTGGCGGTGGAGCGGGCTGAGGCGCTCTGTGGACAGGTGCGGGCAGCACTGCGCACCACGAGCGAGTGGGTGCAAACCGGCAAGAGTGCCGACACGCCTGAGGATGGCACACGGCGCCCAGCGGCTCTGGAGCCTGAGCATCCGCTGTCAATCGTGCGCGCCAATCTGACGCTGCGTTCCACGATGTTTCGTCACGCGCTGCGGCTCAGCCTGACATTGACCATCGCTGCTCTTCTCGCCCACCTGCTGCTGCCGGGTCGCGGCTACTGGATTCCGCTGACGGTAGTGATCGTCTTGCGCCCCAACTTCAGCACCACCATCACACGTGGGCTGGCGCGTGGCGCCGGAACGCTGCTGGGCGCGGCGCTGGTTACGGCGCTGATCGCCGCGCTGAAGCCTGGGCCTGCTGTGCTGGTTGGCCTGGCGGCGGCGTTGGCGTGCGCGTCCTATATCGTCTTTCAGGCGAACATTGCCTTCTTCGATCTCTTCCTGACAAGCTACGTTGTTATTCTCATCTCTCTGACGGGCACGCCGCCGCTCACCGCCGCGCTTGATCGAGTCATTGCTACGCTGATCGGCACCGCGCTGGCGCTCGCGGCGATCCTGCTCTGGCCGTCCTGGGAGCGCTCGCAGGTGCCTAAGAAGCTGGCCGATTTGCTGGAGGCCGATAGCCGCTACGTGGCAACGGCGCTGACCGGCTTGCTCGACCCGGCGGAGCGCGATCCTGCTGAGATGCACCGGCGCAAGCTAGAGGCATGGCTGGCGCGCTCCAACGCCGAGGCGTCGGTGCAGCGCTCCCTGCACGAGCCGGCGCGCTATCGCGTGGATGCCAAGGTGGCGCTGGGCCTGCTGGAGAGTTCGCATCGTTTGGGCCGCAGCGTGCTGGCGCTGAAAGCGCTGTACGGGGAGAAGCTCCCAGACAGCGTGGAGCCACCCCTGCGCGCATTTGCGGAGGATGCGCAGAAGGCGCTGCACCTGCTGGCAACAGCGCGGCGCGAAGGCGCGCCGCTGGCGCCGCTGCCCGATTTGCAGCGAGACCAGCGGGCGCTGGAGGCGCTGCTAGAACAGCAGCACCAGCCTGCCGGCAACGCCCCCGCCCAACTGGCCTTCTTGGTCGCCGAGACCGAGCAGATGGTCAATAGCCTCTCCACCATGCGCGACCTGCTCGCCGAGGAGGGTGCTACATAGACACTCCTCATGTACATTGGTGCTGGCCGCTAGGGCAGGGGCCGGAGCCGCCGTCGAGCGCGGCGATCAGGTCGGGCAAGAGGCGGTTGGCGATGGGCGTGCCCCAGCCGGAGGCCAGGTCGTAGCCGGGCTGCGCGCTGTAACCCTGCACGCCGCCAAAGCTGTTGTCGCCGCTGGTGATGTCGTGCATCCCCTTGCCGCGCAGGCTGTAGAGCGCGGGCTGAATCAGGCCCGCTGGCGCGTTGCGCATCTGATCCAGGATGGCGATCAGCCCGGCCCAGCAAGGGGTGCTGGCGCTGGTGCCGCCGAGTACCTCCCAGTGTCTCCACTGGGAACCAACCTGGCCGAGATTCCCCAGAGCAAATGAGGCATAGATAGGAAAATTCTCGGCGGGGAAGGAGACATCTGGGATGGCCCGTTTCCCAGAAAACAGGTCTTGATTGGGCAGGGATTGCTGGTAGTCTGGCTCCGAGAAGAGGCTGCTCAGGCCGCCTCCGCCGGCGCCAGAGTTATGTTCGTTCCAGACGCGCTCGCCGCCATAGGTGCCGCTGGCGTCCTGCGTCTGGAGGACGGTGCCCCCAACGGCCAGGACGTAGGGGTCTGAGGCCGGCCAACCCACGTTGGGGGTCGGCCAGACGGAGTCGGCGGTGGGGGTGTTGTAGTTCGTCGCACCCTGGTCACCAGCGGCGGCCAGGATAGTGATACCCTGATTGGTGGCGTCGTGAAAGACGGAATCCGCGCTCTGATAGTATCGCTGATCGCTCCCTTGTTGATTGGCCGTTTCGTCCTTGTAGCCGAGTTCGCTCCCGCTGTAGCTGATGGAGATGATCTGCCCAAGTTTATTGTCTACCACGTAGGAGACACCAGCCGAAATATCATACAGTCCACAGTTCTCGTTAGGGGACGTTGTTGTGTCGCCATGATTCGGCCAGTCGAGCATGACAATATTGGCGCCTGGGGCCATCGCGTGCGACCATTCTACATCGAGGATGTTTTCATAGGCCAGCGCATCCCAACCGCCGGGGCAGAGATAGGGCGCGGGGGGGCCGAGCGGCTGAAGAATCTGGAAACTGGGCGGGTCAGGCAGACCCCAGGTGGTATCGAAGTGTTGCAGATCGCTCTTGAGGGTGCTGGTGATGCCGGCGCCCAGGATAACAATAGTTTGGCCGGTCCCGTCGTAGCCTGGCTTGTAGAGGGCATCCAGGCTAAAGGCGTGCTGAATTTGCTCCGGGCTGTAGCAGGCGTAGCCGATTGCGCCAAGGCAATCCTGCGTGGTGGGGCCGCTGCCGTCCGGCTGGAAGGGATGCGCTTGCGGCGTGGGCTGCGGATAGGGCGTTGCTGTGGGCGTGTGCGTCGGGTGTGGATGGACGCCAGTGGTCTTGCTGCTGGAGGGCGCGCTCTGGTGCAGGACGTAGTTCAGGCCCAGCGTCGTCAGCACCAATAAGACCAGCAGCGTAGAGAGCAGGCCAAACCAGCGCCGCCGCTTGCGCGCCGGCTTTTGCGCCGGCAGCGCGCCTGGCGCGCCAGTGCCGCCGCTGGCGGTTGAGGTCGGGCGGGTGGGCTTGCCGCTGGCCTGGTCAAGCAATTCCTGACGCTGGCGGGTGATCTCTGCTTTGCGCGCCTGGATGCGCGCCAACTGCTCCTGCACTGCGGCCAGCGCAGGCATCACCTGCGCGCGCTGCTGCAACGCCTGTTCGGCCAGATCGTTGCGGTTGCGCTGCCAGGCTTGCTGGGCCTCTTTGGTGTACTGATCGATCTGGCCCTGCAACTGGTGCCACTGCGGGGTCAGCCGCTGCTCCACCTGGAGAATCTGGTCCATCCAGGCTTGCAATTGAGCGAGATCGCCGGTGGCGCCTGCCCCACGCTCGTCGTTGTCGGCTACCGTGCCTGATTGGTCGCCCATCGCTCGTCCTCCCACGTCTATGCCATGATGCTCGTCTTGCTGAGTTCTCTAGCGATAGCGTACCAGGCAGGCATGCAAATGTCAAGAGGCTCCAGCTCAACTGCACTGGTGGGTGCTGCTGCGGCAGCCGGCAGGGGCGGTGGGATTGCTCGTCTGGACGAGCGCGAGCAGGAAATCCTGGGCGTCGGGCGTGCCCCAGCCGCTGACCAGATCATAGCCTGGCTGCGCCTCATAGCCCTGGACGCCGGCAAAGGTATTGTCGCCGTTCGTGAGGTCGTGCATGTCTTGCCCATGCAGGCTGTAAAGAGCAGGTTGGAGGAAGCCAAGTGGCTTGCCACTTATCTGGTTGGCAAGGGCGATCAGCCCAGCCCAGCAGGCCGCACTCGCGCCGGTGGTGTTTTGGATGTCCCAATGGTCCCAGGTGCCGGGGCTGAGCTTGCCCAGCAGGCCAGTCTGGAAGGTGCCATAGATCAAGAAGCCCTTGGCCGGGAAGGAGACATCGGGGATGCCGCGCCGGCCCTGGAGGAGCATCTGATTGGGCACCTGCTGCTGATAGTCAGGCTCCGGGTAGAGGCTGCTCAGGCCGCCGCCGCTGGCCCCGCTGGATTTGCTGTTCCAGACAGTCTCGCTGCTGTAGGCGCCGGCAGCGTTGAGCGAAAGGCTGGTGCCACCGACGGCCAGGACGTAGGGGTCCGAGGCCGGCCAGGAGACCGACGGCTGCTGCCAGGAGGAGGTCGGGAGCGTGCCAGTGCTAGCATTGAGCGTGGTGGCGCCGGTATCGCCTGTGGGTGCAATGATGGTCACCTGCTCCTGTGCTGCTTGTTGGAGGAGCGCGTGGGTGTCGCTCAACAGGTGCTGCCCGTCGGCTTGCGGGTCAGCGCTGTTGAGTGTCGGGCCGAGTTCGCTGTAGGTGTCATGGATGGAGATGATCTGGCCCAGATGATTGTTCAGCGCGTAGGCGAGGTCATCTTTGATCGAGCTATAGACACAGTTTTGTGGCGATGGCGTGCTGCTGCTGCCGTTGCTGCCGATGAGCAAGATCAGGTTGGCGCCGGGAGCGATAGCATGCGCCCATTCGACGGCGAGAGTGTTCCCCACTTGCAAGCGGTCAACACTGCCATCGCCGCACTTATAGGGAGCGGGCAGGCCATGTGGCTGAAGAATCTGGAAGCTGGGCGGATCGGGCAGACCCCAGGTCTGGTCAAAGCGGCGCAGGTCGTCTTGCAGGGTAGTGGTATAGCCGGCGCCCAGCAAGACGATAGTTTGGCCGCGCCCATCGTAGCCAAGCTGATAAAGCTGCGTGATATTGAATGCTTGTTGCAGGTCTTCGGGGCTAAAGCAACTGTCGTCGAAGCGCGCCTGACATTCCGCATCCGTCGGTCCTCTGCCATTGGGCTGGAAGGTAGGCAGAAGGGTCGTTGGGCCGCCATCGTTCACGGACACATCGGTATCGCCTGGAGCGTAGAGCGCGCGTGCCAGGAGCAGCGAGACGGCTAGCACAATCGCCAGCGTACCCAGGCTGATGATGAGCCGGCGCGAACTGTGCGGCGGGATGCGCTCAACCGCCCACGAGGACTGCTGCGGCCAATCTCCTGTGCTGGTGGCGGTCTTGCTGGCGGCGCGCTGTTGCTCGGCGCGCAGCAGGTCGATCTTGTCGAGCAGTTGGTCCTGGCGCCGGGTCAGTTCGCTCTTCTGCGCGCGCAGACGCACCAGACGTTCCTGAAGGCTGGCGAGTTCTTGCTGCAACGCGGCGATGCGCTCGCGGGCCACCTCAGTTGGGTGATCGCGGCTGCCCTGGTCAGTCTGCTGCTGATAGCTGGTGATCTGGTGTTGTAGTTGGAGCCGTTGCAGGTTGAGACGGCTTTCTTCTTCCGCCAGATCGAGGATGGTGCCGCGCACGCCTAAGGCTTCTTTGACGGTGGCGGCTTCGCTGCCTTCTTTGCCTGTGCCTGACGTCTGCTGCTCGCTCATGCCGGGTTCCCTTGCGCGCTCGATAGACCTGCTACTACTACTACTGTATACTCAAGTGCCCAAGATTGCAACTGCGTCATTAGTAACACTGTCCCCACTATAGCGCTTCTTTGCAGGATGTCAAGAATGAATTCAGGGCAATTTTGCAGAGCATCAGAATATTTTACTGAAGGATTGACACAGGAGGTATGCTTGAAGGAGAGCTATCTGTTTGATTTGAGTCTGGAGGCCCGCTGCATGTTTGGTCACCACGAACCCGCCCAGGCAACCGTTCTGTACGCCCAGGATGTTACCGGCAATTGGGAAGATGTGCATCATGTCAAAATTGAGTTTGTGCTTGAGGTACACGCTCCAACCGGACAGGTGTTCAGAGGGAAGGCCACGCACCACTTTATCAGGTTTACGCACCATCCCAAGGTGGGCGATGTTGTCAATGTGAAGTATCATCCCAAAAACCTGGAGGTTGAGCTTGATCTGACAGGTGATATACGCTATGGCGAGGAGAGACTGAAACACGATGAGCAAGCTGAGCGTCAGGCAGGGCAGGCCAGGCGCGACGCGCTGCTCTCGGCTCCGCCCGGAACGCCGCTTGCGTCCCCAACCTCTGCGAGAGGCGCTGGGATGGTCCCGCTTGATCCAGAATTGCAGGAACTCATGCAACTGGAAGAAGCCGAGCGCCAGGCAAAGCAAGGCGCATCCGCTACCTCTCTAGGGGGCGCTGGAATGGACTCACTCGATCCAGAATTGCAGGAACTCATGCACATGGCAGAAGCTGAACACCAGGCAAAGCTAGCCAGAGAGCAGCAAATGCCGGGCTTCAAGCGGATTATGCCCCCTGGGGTTCCTGGTATGGCCTCGCCGGTCAATCCACAGGCGGCGATAGGGCTGGAAGAGATGCAAATGCTGCATCGAGAACTGGAGTACAGGGGCGCATCAGGGCAGGCGAAAATCCTGCGCAAGCAGCAGGCGGGCGCACCAGTTCAGCACTTCGTCCCGTTTTTTGTTGAGGTGCAGGTGCAGCCAGACAATATGGGTTTCCCCTTTACCTGCTCCTTCACCACCTGGATCGATACCAGCAAAGGGGCGCTGATGGAAGGGTACACGTATCCTGTCAAATATGATCCGCAGAACACCGCGCGAATGGTATTTCTCTTTCCGGCATGAGCATAAGCCGGAAAGTTATTCGCCG
>CAZFWN010000188.1:0-10726 GCA_964522745.1 uncultured Ktedonobacterales bacterium | reverse complement strand
GGGCGCGGCAGTATAAAGAGGCACGCATCAACCGGGTCATCCTGCTCGATGTGGATGATGAAGACCTGGCGACCCAGCTTGCCAACTCAGCCAAGCTGGCCGCCCTTGGCCTGCGCCGCCTTGGTCCCACCGCGCTGGCCGCGCCTGGCGACGCCAACCTGCGCGACCTGCGCCGCATCCTTAAAAAGCTGGGCGTCTCGCTCAAATTCGGCAGCGATCTCGAAGAACCCGACGACGACGAGCCAGCCACGCCCACCGCCAAGAAAAAGAGCGCGGTGGGGGCGAAACGCTAAGGGCAAAAGAAGAGGAAAGCCAGAAAGCGGTTGCCTGGTTTGCTCACTCACCGGGTGCGAAATATGGGTTTGGGCGCTCCGGTAGCCTGGGAGAGTTGCTCCCAGAAGGTATCCGATGGGCAGCAATGCACAGAAGTAGAGATATGGAAGTCCTCTACTTTCCAGAACTGACACGCGCTCGCATCAGAAGAGGCTTCTATTACTGCGATGCCTTGATGCTGAAACTCCAACTGATAATGATAATAGACATAAGAACCAGCAGGGCAGTGATAGGTTTCACTAGCCCCTACAGTATGTAAACTGGTAATTTGCTGATAAACTGCTTGTGCCACCACAGCATCATGGATAGTTTTACTAAACACTGTAGTTTCTGAAGCACCTTGCTCTGAGCGCTGGATAACCGTGATCTGGAGAGTATCAGGGGACGTGATGAAGCTATACGCTCCTGCACCGAGCAAGGTAAGAGAAACACCCATAAGCAGAAGGATAATAACAGAACGATGTCTGATAAATCGAAATAGTTGTTCTATCATGGGCTTGCCCTTCCTTCTCTGGCCCAATCCTTGCAGAGGCACCTACAACCTCTTGAAGGCTTGTATGAAGCAAACATCTTCCTCGAGTAGCTGGCTCTCAATGGTTTAGCAGAGCATGGATGTCACCGGTGAGCAAAATACGCCCGTTCCTGCCCAGGCTGCTCTTCTCTCTTACTATACTCATCATCCCATTTCTGGCAACCAGGTTCTTTTCCAGCCAGCCGCGAGCGCTGGGGCCAGACATGCACAGCAACCTCCCCACACAGGGCGCTTCATTCAGCGAGTTGAGCGATCTCGCGATGGTTTCCTCCACCGAAGGGTGGGCGGTGGGCTATGCTGAACCCTGCTCGTCCGGTCGGATGAGCAGTTGTCATCCCCTCCTGAAACACAATCTGCATAGCACATGGTCTTCTGTGCCGCTCCCTTTCTCTGGTGCGCTCAACACCGTTTCGATGCTCTCCGCAACCGATGGCTGGGCCGGTGGCTACGAGGGGCTGCTTCTGCACTACGATGGGCATGCCTGGCAGCACCTCACCGATCCACAAGGCATCAGCTTCCTACACTTACAGATGTTTTCTGATACCGATGGCTGGGCCATTGGCGCCCCGCGTGAGCCAGCCGGCACCGAGATTTTGCACGATGAGGGAGGAACCTGGACGGCCCAGGTGCTGCCTACCAGCCTGGGCACTGGGATGCAGTACGATCTCTCGCCTCAAGCCCTGGCAATGCTCTCCCCCCAGGAAGGCTGGGCCGTCGGCTCGCTGATTCCGCGTCTGCGCGGCGGCACATCAACCACCTCACCCCGCGCTGCTGGGGGTGCTGTCACGCTGCACTATCGCGCCGGGCACTGGACCATCTCTACGTTTATTCCTGATGCTGACTTACAGTCCATCTCCATGTCCTCGGCCACCGAGGGCTGGGCAGTGGGAGATACCGAGACGACAAAACTGGAAGGCCCCACTACTCCGAGGCCGACGGAGGTGCAGACTCCCCTCCTGCTCCATTACACGCGAGGTAAATGGCTACAGGAAGCCAATCCCATCAACAATCCCATGATCGACTTTTTGAACACGGTCTCCATGACCTCTATGACAGATGGCTGGAGCGCGGGTCCGCAAGGCGGCCTGGCGCCTCTCCCGCTCGCAACCATGTTACATTACAATGGCAGGCGATGGTCAGAGGTCCGCATGCCCATGCTCACGAACACGGGCGCCATGATTAACCGTATCGCCATGATCTCAGCCACCGAGGGTTGGGCCGTCGGGTCGCTGACGCGCGCCGGCATCGGCACCTCGGATGTCACGACGCCGCTGATCCTGCACTACCAGCACGGAGCCTGGAGCCTCTACGACAGTCACGACTCCTCTCGCTAGAAGTAGCTTACTTCACCGTCAACACCAGCCTGGCCTTTTTTACGCCCCGGTCTGGTCATACTCGAAGAGCAAGGGAGAATGTTTGGCTCTTTCAGCAACCACCCCAATGTGAGCTAGCCCATCGCAGAGAACCCCTTCCTTGCGTTATAATGAGCATAGTGATTGCCCGCTGAGGTAACGGGGCATCGATGCCAGGGGAAGGGCGCCCGACGGAGTTCGCGCGAAAGGGAAGAAAGATGTCCGATCCAACTGTTCTTATCGCTCTCAGTATTATTCTTGTTGGAGTGTTGATTCTGGCCGGCCTGGCGATCTGGCTGGCCGTAGATCGTCAGCGCCGCAGCCAGCACGCCAGCACGAGTCAGCCAGCACCGCAGAGCGGTTCCTACCCGATGAGCCAGCCGCGCCCTGCCGCCAGCCAGCCGGCCAAGGATAGGTCACAAGCGCCTGCCCAGCAGCCACCGGAGCATGCCCAGCCAACACCCGCCCAACACGCGCCGGCGCCCCAGCAGAGGACTCCGGCCAGCGGGGCTAGCAGCAAACTCCCTGATCCCGTGTCTTCCGGCGAATATCCATCGGCAGCGCTCTATGATCAAACTATCCTGCCGGAGCCGCCCAAGCGGCGCACGCGCAAAACTTCGTAATCGTCACCGCACCAGGCATCTGCCCGCATCATGCGTGGAACCCATCCATCGATAAAGCCGTGAGCAACCGCTTGACAGAATGCACAGAACGCTGTACGCTATAGCGGAAGCTTACGACTTTCTCTTGTGAGGCAAAGCATGGCACACCTTGAAGGCACCCGGCTAGGGGCATATGAGATCATCGAGCGCGTCGGCAGTGGTGGCATGGCAGAGGTCTATCGGGCAAAACAGCGCACCGCCTTTGACCGCGAAGTTGCCATCAAAGTGATCCGCAAAGGCTACGCCGATGATGAAGACTTCCGCGCGCGCTTTTTGCGCGAGGCTCGCGCTATCTCACATTTATCGCATCTCAACATTCTGCCCTTGATCGAGTTTGGCGAGAGCGGCGAAAATGGCGAAATCCTGTTTCTAGTCATGCCGTATGTCTCTGGCGGGACATTGCGTGACCGCATCAAAAAACAAGGCGGGCCATTACCCCTCCGGGATACCGCCCGCATCTTCTCACAACTCTGTGAGGCGCTCGAACACGCCCATCAGCACGGCCTGATTCACCGCGACATCAAACCTAGCAACGTTTTGCTGCAAGATGGCAAAAACGTGCTGCTGGCCGACTTTGGCATCGCCCTGGACACCGGAGACGCCCGCCTGACCAGCACCGGCATGGGTCTGGGCACAGCAGAATATATGGCTCCAGAGCAGGCCAAAGGCCAGGCAGACCGGCGCAGCGATGTATACAGCATGGGCGTCGTCCTCTATGTCATGCTCACCGGCCAGGCGCCCTACTCCGGCAGCACGCCATTTGACGTGCTGCTCAAGCACGCCACCGAACCACTCCCTTCGCTGCACGAACTGAACCCGGAGGTGCCTGCACCAATTGAGGGAGTCGTTCAAACAGCAATGGCAAAGGCGCCCCGTGATCGCTTCCAGAGCGTGCAGGCCATGCTCAATGCGTTCGAGACCGCGCTGCTGCAAATTGGCCCGCAGGCGCTCACCGCCATGCAGTGGAGCGGCTCAGTTCCGGCAGTGCGCCCGCCCGGCGGCACCAGCGCGCCCGGCATCAGCACGCCGCAGAGCTATCCGCCGGGCAGCGGCCCTGCTGTCCCGGTATCTGGCCCCAGCGGCTCGGCCCCTGCTTCCGGGCCGCACTCTGGGCCATCAGCAACGCCCATCTCTGGCCCGGTTTCCGGCGCGCCGAGCGGCATCGAAGATATGCCAACGATCCGACGTGGCATGACCGATGGCTCTGGTCAGGCGGGCCAGGTGATCGGCAGTGCGCCGGGTGGCAGAATCACCAATCCAGAGCTTCCCGCCGTCTTTCCTGGCAGAGTCACTGATCCAGAGCTTCCAACTGTGGTAGGAGGAGATCAGGCCACCAGCGCGACCAAACTAGAAGCCACCCATCTGCCGCCACAGCCGGCGGTGGCTGTTGCCAGCCAGGCTCCATTGGTCAGCGGTGCTGGCGCGCCAGCGCTGCCACCAGCCTACCCGCCCATGCCTTCAGCGCCTCTGCCGGCCTATACGCCACCGCCGGTAGCAGTGCCTCCGGCGCCGCCTCCAGGTAAAAAGCGCAACACGCCGCTGATCGCGGCGCTGAGCGTACTGGCGCTTGTCGTAATCGGCACCTCGGTTCTGGTCGGCATCCGCTTCCTGGTCGGCCCGACCCACACGCCCACCACCAGCGCTACCGCCACATCGCAGCCCGGAAGCACAACAACAACGAGAGGTCCCATCACCTTCATCGCAAATACTGCCTGCACACAAGCAGCCAGCAGCCCCACCAGGCCAAGCGTCAATCCAGGCAGTTATGGAACGCCTCAACTCATTGTCCAGGGGCCTGGGATTCCAGCCTTTCTAGGCGTCAGCAACACTTCAAGCTCCATCTATTACAGTGATCAGGCAACCGGAGATGTCTTTGTACTGTCGCCTGGAAACAACCCATCCACACACAACTTTCCTGCCATTACCGGCTTATCACAGCCAGGTGGCGTCGCCATCAAGCTGCATGATCCCTTTGATCTCTACTTTACCTGGCAGCAGCAGCCAGGTCAGCAGACCATCGACGATAATGCCGTCTCAACCCCGCTGACCTCGTTCCAGGAACCAGGAAACGAGACCCTGCCCAGCTTTGGTGTGCTGACCGGCTTTGCCTTGGGTATCAACCCGACCAACGATGCCCTCCTGGTTCCAAGCCCCTCGAATGGCATGATCTCCTGCCTGAGTACTGGTGGGAATACCTTGACACCAATTGTCAAGGGACTGAAGCACCCCGTAGCTGCTGCGGTTGATACCCAGGGGAATTTCTTTGTGGCCGACGACCAGGACAATCTGATTCTTGCCTTCAACCAGAGCGGCACAAAACTCTGGCAGCAACCGTTCCTCCATCCCCAGGATCTCATTGTTGACCACGATGGCTATGTGGTCGCAACCGTCCTCGGCGACAAACCGGGCACAGGCTCGCTGGTGCGCATTAATCCCCAGACGGGTGCCAGTACAACGCTGGTCAGTACCTTGACCATGCCGCGTGGATTAACGTTGGATACCACATCCTACCATCTCAATGACATCTACTTCATTGACCAGGGTACACGAGCGATCTACGATTTGCCCTATACGCCCCACTCTTAATCTCGATAGAGAGGCCGTGCCTGGAAAGCTGCTCCTGGCTTTCCAGGCACGGCCTCTCTATCAGCCTATCGCTGCATAATCAGCGTGCGCCCGGTCATCTCTTTGGGCTGGGGGATCTGCAAGAGGTGCAGCATGGTCGGCGCCACGTCAGCCAGGATGCCATCGCCGCGCAAGCGCGCATCCGCCAACTGCGGCACGACGAAATAAAAGGGCACCGGGTTGGTGGTATGCGAGGTGTGCGGCTTGCCGGTATCATATTCGATCAATTGCTCCGCGTTTCCGTGATCGGCGGTAATCAGCGCCGCGCCGCCCTTCGCCAGCGCAGCCTCCACCACACGCCCGACGCCGGCATCCACCGCCTCCACCGCCTTGATCGCCGCCTCCAGCACAGCAGTGTGCCCAACCATATCGGCATTGGCGTAGTTCATAATGACCACATCATACTCGCCGCTCTGGATGCGCCGCACCGCCTCGTCTGTCAATTCCGGCGCGCTCATCTCCGGCTTGAGATCATAGGTCGCCACTTTGGGCGAAGGCACCAACAAGCGATCTTCTCCGGGGAACGGCGCCTCGCGCCCGCCATTAAAGAAGAAGGTGACGTGCGCGTATTTCTCGGTCTCCGCCGTGTGGAACTGCCGCAGCCCCCGATCAGCGAGTATCTTTGCCAGCGGCAGATCAACGTTATCCGCCGGAAAGGCCACATCCACCGGCAGCCCGGACTCATATTCAGTCATGGTCACAAAGACCAGATCATCCAGCTTCGGCCCCCGCGCAAATTTGCCTGACGCCTGCTCTGGCAGGGTCTCCAGCACAAAAGCTTTGGTCAGTTCGCGGCCACGATCAGAGCGGAAATTAAAATAGATCACCGCGTCGCCGGCCTCGACGATTGCCACCGGCTGGTCGTCCTGCATCAACACCACTGGCACAATAAACTCATCGGTCACTTTCTCATCATACGAGTGCTGGATCGCTGCAACTGGATCGCTGGCCTGACGCCCCTCGGCGCGTGTCATAGCAAAATAGGTTTTAGCGATGCGGTCCCAGCGATTATCGCGGTCCATCGCGTAATAGCGCCCGGAGATGGTCGCCACCCGCGCCGGATGTTCGCCGCCGATCTCCCGCGCCTGCGCCACCAACTCCTTCATATACTCCAGCCCACCAAAGGGCGACGTATCGCGGCCATCGGTAAAGGCATGGATAAAGACTCGCTCCACCGCATGGCTCGCCGCCAGTTTCAGGCAGGCATACAGGTGGCTCTGGTGCGCGTGTACCCCACCGGGGCCGATCAGCCCGCAAAAATGCAGCTTGCTGTTATTGCGCTTGACGTGCTGAACGGCCTTGAGCAGCGCCGGATTCTCGAAGAAGGTGCCATCGTGAATAGCCGCCGAAACGCGAGTAAACTCCTGGAGTACCCGCTTGCCCGCGCCAATATTCAAATGGCCCACCTCAGAATTGCCCATCTGCCCCTCAGGCAGCCCTACCGCCGGGCCGCTGGTCGCCACCTGCGTGTGTGGAAACGCGCGCGCGAGCTGGTCGATATGCGGCGTGCGAGCCAGCGCAATCGCGTTCGCATCACTGCGCGGATTGATGCCCCAGCCATCCATCACAATCAGCACCAATGGTCGAGGAAGAGCGCCTGGCATACTATTTTTCTGCTCCTTTTCAGGTGTAGGACGATACGTCAGGCTATTATACCCTATCTTCTTCGCAGAAATCTCGCCAGCATGGAACACTTCTTGCGCGCCAACTGAAATCGTTTGTGCTGCACCAAGAAGTCTGCCAGAACATCCGCCTCGCTACAAATCATGTGGCACCCCCATGCGAAGGAGCAGAGAGAAGGATGGTAAACAGGATGACATACAACGTCTTAATTGTTGATGACGACACCGGCATCCGCGATCTGCTGGAGGGGCTGCTGGAAGAAGAAGGCTACGATGTGGCGACGGCCCGCAATGGACGCGAGGCGCTGGAGGCGCTGCGCGCGCGGGCCGATTTGGGGCCACACGTCATTTTACTGGATCTGATGATGCCCATCCTCGACGGCTATGGCGTCATGGCAATGCTGGCTGCCGATCACACCTTGCGCGATTCGCATGCCATCGTGGTGATGTCCGCCGCGCAGCGCCTCAGCGCCGGCGCGTTTCCGCTGGCTGCGGCCCAGCTTCCCAAACCCTTTGCCATCGATGATGTGCTTGAGACCGTCAGCCAGCTTACGAGCCAGATCACCCATGACCATCCCCCCGAACACCCCTCTCATCCGCCAATCGTCTGAAGGGACGCGGCAGCATAGTGTCTTTGCTCGATGCTGCTTCTGACCGCTGCCCACAGTAGCAGCGCAGCAAAGAAAAAGAGCGCTTCGACCTTCTTCACGCGCTTGTCCTCTTCATGAGATAGGGAGAGGCTGCGGCCCGATTCTGCCCATAGGTTTCTTGCAGCCATTCCTCCCAGGTGATCGTGCCATCTTTGTGTTCCGGGCAGGTGATGTATCCTCGTCGGAAGGCCGCCGCTGTTTTGCCCGGCAGCGGCAGAGGCACTATCAGACGGCGCCGCCCACGCGCCTCCATCCAGGGTCTCGCCAGATCGCCCAGCGTGCGCACTTCCGGGCCGCCAATATCGGGGAGCCACCCTGCCGGCCCGGCAGCAACGGACTCGACTATACGCCCGGCGGCCTCGCGGATGTCCATCGGCTGAAATTGAAAATCCGTCGGCAGCAGCGCGAACGGCCAATGCACCCCAGCTCGCAGGATCAGATCAATGAACGGATGAAACTGCGCCGCCCGCTGAATCGACCAGGGGATACCACTCTCGCGCACCAGTTCCTCCGATTTGAGCTTGTTCTGATAATACGCAAAGGGGTTGCGCTCGATGCCAACAATCGAAACATACAGTATATGCGAGACCCCGGCAGCGCGCGCGGCCTCCAGCAGCAGTTTTGTTCCGGCGACATCCACCTTGCCGCTTGCCAGGAAATTTGAAGCGGAATGCACAATCGTATCCACCCCGGCCACCGCCTCGCTGATTCCAGTGCCCTTGCCTAGATCAGTCTGCGCCCATTCTATCTCTGCCGGCTGAGCCGCCGGGCGGCTGCGCCGGCTCATCACGCGAACGATCTCGCCTCTTTTTACCAGCCGGCTGACCATCTCACGCCCCAGCGCGCCGGCCCCTCCGGTCACCAGTATCCGTGTCATAGCACACCTCAAAGTATCTCTGGTATCTGCTCTCCTCACCTGAGGAGAACGCTCACAGGAGAGATTTCCCAGGAGCGAAAAGGAGACGAGAGCGACCTCGAAGACGTGACAGAGAGCGAGCGGCATTATGCAGAGGCGCGGATTCATCCGCCAGCATCCCCACGCGCCTGGAGTTGATGCTGGAGATAGGCCAGTTTGTCCGGGTTCAAGATGCCGTAGATGTTGTGTATCTGACCATTGGCTATCTGAAAACCACCGACCATAAAAAGTCTCGCGCCAGTCCAGAAGAGGAGCGCGGGCGCACCATTGATGGTTTCACTGCTGATGGCAAGATCGGCAAGCGATTTACGCAGCAAGCCCTGCACAAAGCGGATGACCTTCTCCTGTCCATAGACGGGGCGGGTTGCAGCCGATACCTTGCCACCACCATCGGACCAGACCACCACATCACGCGCCAGCAGTTCTGACAGTTCCCGCACATCGCCAGATTGGGAAGCGGCCAGAAAGCGCCCGACCAGCTCGCGCTGAGCGTCCAGCGAAGGCGCAAAGCGAGGCTGATGCGCGGCCAGCCGCTCCTGCGCCCGATGAAACAACTGGCGGCAGGCGGCAGCATGCCTGCCAATCATCTCCCCAATCTCTTCATAGGGATAGTCAAAGGCTTCATGCAGGATAAAGACGGCGCGCTCCGCCGGCGTCAGCGATTCGAGGAGGGTCAGAAAAGCCAACGAGAGGGTTTCTCGCTGCTCAAGCCTCTGGCCTACATCGCTGGTCAGCACCGGCTCCGGCAGCCAGGGTCCGAAATACTGCTCGCGCAATGCGCGAGCAGACTTGAGTTCATCCAGGCAGAGGCGTGTGATGATCGTCGTCAGATAAGATTTGAGCGAGCGAATCGCCGGCTCCTGGGCCGTTCGATAGCGCAGATAGGTCTCCTGCACCATATCCTCGGCATCGCTGGCGCTGCCAAGCATACGGTAGGCGAGAGAAAATAAGAGCGGGCGGTAGGTCTCGAACTCTTCCATCGACAAGCCACTATTTGACCAGAGAGTGGGTTTCGCCAGAGGCATCCGCGCCCGGCCTGAGGTGCAGCGTTTGCGCCAGCAGCTTCAGCGTTTTCACAAAGATATGCTGCTCCTCCGGCGTCAGCGTTGCCAGCACCGTGCGCATCTGGTGACGCCTTTCGGCCAGATAGCGCTCGGCAATCATCTGCGCGCGCGGCGAAAGCTGGACCCGCACCACCCGGCGATCCTGGCTATCGCGCAGGCGCTCCACCAGGCCGCGTTTCTCCAGCTTATCCACCAGCCCGGTAATGGCCGGCATGGTCACCTCCAGCCCCTCAGCAATCTCGCTCATCGTCTGCGCGCCGCGCAGCGCCAAATACGACATCAGCTTAATCTGGGCCACCGGAATAGCCTCTGGAAGAGGCCAGCGCAGCGCGGGCGGCCATTCGCTCACCTGGACATCAGCCGGGCACTCAGGCCCAAGAGGCGCCTCTTCTTCTGCTTTGGGAAGCAGACCCGCCTCGCGCAATTGCTCATAGTGCGCGTGATGACGCTGCTTCCCCGCCAGCAGAGCGCGTGTCAACTCCGGCAAGATCGTCAGGGCTTCATTGACCAGTTGCTCTTGAACATCCATCGTTTGTAGCATCCAATCCCGAACCAGGGAGATCGTTTAGTTCGTTAATATTTAACCCTCTAAAATTATAGACAGCTTGAACGCGATTGTCAAGCACAACCTATGCTCACCTTGCTGCTGAGGTTGACTCAAGCTGAAAAATCTGTTATACTATGCCAGGTTCAGTTTTTCAGTGCCCTCTGCTGGGCGCTGAAAGGATTGAAACCAACGGGGCGTAGCGCAGACCGGTAGCGCACCTCAATGGGGTTGAGGGGGTCGGAGGTTCAAATCCTCTCGCCCCGACCCTCAACAGGCGGACCAGATGTGGTCTGCCTGTTCTTTTTCTTCGCCGGCAAACCAGCGCAGCGCCTCGCCGGCCAGATAGAGCGACCCGGCCACACACACCAGATCGTCCGGCCCTGCCTCCTCTAGCGCCCGCTCCAGCGCCGTTGACACCTCTGG
>CAZFWN010000187.1:0-10727 GCA_964522745.1 uncultured Ktedonobacterales bacterium | reverse complement strand
ATCAAGGGTGTGCTGGAGGGCTTCGCTGTTCATATAGGCAAGCAACAGGACATCACTTGTATCATGCTCCTGTACGATGACAGGGATAAGGCCGTCTTTATCAAAGCGCATGTCTGCTAGCATGGGCGGATAGCGACCCCTTTCTCTTGCAAGTACGACTTCGCCTGGCAAATAGAATACGTGCCGAAGTGAAAGATTGAGGCAGCCAGCACAGCGCTGGCTTTGGCTCTCGTCAGCCCTTCGTAGAGATGTTCCAGCGTGCCTACGCCGCCGGAGGCGATAACGGGGATCGAGACGGCCCCGGCAATCGCAGCGGTCAGGCCGAGATCATAGCCATCTTTGGTGCCGTCGCGGTCCATGCTGGTCAGCAGAATCTCACCAGCGCCCAGGGCCGCGCCGCGCTGCGCCCAGGCTACGGCATCCAGGCCACGAGCGCGCCGACCACCATGACTGAAGACTTCCCAGCCAGAAGGGGTCTTGCCGGTGCGGCGTGCATCGATTGCCAGGACAACGCACTGGCAGCCGAAGGCTTCGGCGCAGGCGCTGAGCAGTTCTGGCGCTTCGATGGCGGCGGTATTGATCGAGACCTTGTCGGCGCCAGCGCGCAGTGTGGCGCGCACACCTTCGACGCTGCGAATGCCGCCGCCGACAGTCAGCGGGATGAAGACGCGGGCGGCGGTGCGCTCAACGACATCGAGCATAGTTTTGCGGTTATCGCTGGAGGCGGTAATATCGAGGAAGACCAGTTCATCGGCGCCCTCGTCGCTGTAGCGCGCCGCCATTTCCACCGGGTCGCCAGCATCGCGCAGATCAACAAAGTTGACTCCCTTGACGACACGCCCCTCGGTGACATCCAGGCAGGGAATGATGCGTTTGGTCAGCATGATGCGCTCCTTTCTATGGTTGCTATGGCATCAGCAAGATTGACCTCGCCGGTGTAGAGCGCCCGGCCTACAATCGCGCCCTCCACACCTAGCCCGGCCAGGGCGCGCAGATCGGCTAACGATGACACCCCACCAGAGGCGATGATAGGCCGGCTGATGGCTTGTTGTAGCTGTGCCAGGCTGGTGAGGTTGGGGCCGCTGAGCGTGCCATCGCGCTGAATATCAGTATAGATGAAGCGGGCAACACCTTCGGCGGCCAGTTCTCGCGCTAATGTCAGTGCTGGCATAGTGGAAGTTTCCAGCCAGCCGTCGGTAGCGACCAGGCCGTTGCGCGCATCGATGCCAACGGCGATCTGCTCGCCCCAGCGTGCCAGGCAGCTTTGCAGGAAGAGGCGATCTTTGAGCGCGGCGGTGCCCAGGATAGCGCGGTTGATGCCCAGGTCAAAGAGCGCCGCGACGCTTTCAATCGCCCGCAGCCCACCGCCTACTTCGATGGGGAGAGTGATGGCCTGGCGGATGCGCCGGATGGCGTCCAGGTTGCGCGGCGCGCCCTCGCGCGCGCCATCCAGATCAACCAGATGCAGCCAGCGTGCGCCGGCCTCCTGCCAGCGGAGCGCGACGGCTGCGGGGTCGTCTGAGAACTCCTGCGTGCGGGCAAAGTCGCCCTGCACCAGCCGGACGCAGCGGCCCGCCTGCAAATCAATCGCCGGAAGGATCAGCATTGTCCTGCTCCCTTTGCGAAGTTGTGCAAGAGTCTGAGGCCATTGGTGCTGCTCTTTTCGGGGTGGAACTGCACGCCCCAGAGGTTGCCAGCGTCGATGACGCTGCAATAGGGCGCGCCATAGTCGGTCTGCCCGGCGATGAGTTCGCGGTCTGCCGGTTCGGCATAATAGGAGTGGACGAAATAGAAGTAGGCGCCGGGCGAGATGCCCTCAAAAAGCTTGCTCTCGCGCAGCAGCGCTACCTGATTCCAGCCCATCTGCGGGACGAGCAAGCCCTCTGGAAAGCGGCGCACGCGGCCAGGCAGCAGCGCCAGCCCGGCAACATCGCCTTCCTCGTGGCTGCCCAGCAGAAGTTGCATGCCCAGGCAGATGCCCAAAAAGGGGATGCCGCGCTGGAGGGCGTTGCTCACCGCCTCATCCAGACCCTTTTCTTTGAGGAAGCGCATGGCCGCGCCGGCAGCGCCAACGCCGGGCAGGACGACGGCCTCAGCGCGCTCGACGGCCTCCGGGCGATCAACCACCTGCGCCGGCACGCCCAGATGCTCGAAGGCGCGGGCGATGCTGCGCAGGTTGCCGGCTCCATAATCGACGATGGTTATCATCTATAACACCCCCTTGGTTGAAAGGACCGCGCCGCCGCGATCAATGATGCGCGTGGCAGCGTTGAGCGCCATGCCGGTGGCCTTGAAGAGGGCTTCCAGCGCGTGATGCGCGTTCTTGCCACGCAGCAGGTCAAGATGCAGGGTGATCGCGGCGTTATTCACAAAGGCTCGCCAGAACTCCTCGGCCAGCGCGGTATCGAAGCGCCCGACCCAGGGCGCCACGCCAGGTGCTTCATAAACCAGGAAGGGCCGGCCAGAGATGTCTACGACGGCGCGGGCCAGCGCCTCATCCATCGGGGCGAAGGTCGAGCCGAAGCGGGCGATGCCGCGCTTTTCGCCCAGGGCGCGGGCGAATGCCTGGCCCAGCACGATGCCAATATCCTCAACGGTGTGGTGATCGTCGATCTCGGTATCGCCGCGCGCTGAGATTTCCAGATCGAAGCGGCCATGTCGGGCGAGCGAGTTGAGCAGATGATCGAGAAAGGGCACGGAAGTTTGGATGCTGGCCTGGCCGCTGCCGTCCAGATTGAGCGTCACACGCACCTGCGTTTCGGCGGTGGCGCGCTCAACGGTGCTTTTGCGTATGAACTGCGCGGCGGGCACGCCCGCCGGTTGTGTATGAAAAACCGCTGGCTGCGTTGTTGGTTGCTCGGTCATAGCAGGTTTCTCCCTTCTGGTTGCAGGCCGGCTGGAAGCCGGCGCTACGTGGGTTCCTCCTCAAAGCGGATGCTGATGGCATGTTTGTGGGCGGGCAGCCCCTCGGCCAGGGCCAGCGTTTCAATGGTGCCGCGCAGACCGGATAAGCCATTAGGGGCAAGCTGCTGCACCTGCACTTTGCGGCCAAAGCTTTCAACCGAGAGCGGCGCAAAGAAGCGAGCGTAGCGCCCGGTTGGCAGGATATGGTTGCTGCCGGAGGCGTAATCGCCGGTGGGCACGGGCGACCATGTGCCCAGAAAGATCGACCCGGCATGCTGGATGCCAGCGAGAACGTGCTGGTCGTCGCCGGTCATGATTTCCAGATGCTCCGGGGCGTAGGTGTTGACGAACGCGATCCCTTCGTCTAGCGTTTCCACCACTAGCAGCGCCCCGTAGCGTTCCAGCGAGGCGCGGATGTAGCTGCGCGTGGGCAGCGGCTCGGTCTGGCGATCCACTTCGAGGGACACCTGCTCGGCCAGCGTTTGCGACGTGGTGACGAGAACGCAGGCAGAATCTTCGCCGTGTTCGGCCTGGGCCAGCAGATCAGCGGCCACAAAACGCGGGTTGGCGCTCTCATCGGCCAGAATCAGCACTTCAGACGGGCCGGCGGGCATGTCAATGTCCACCTGGCCGAAGGCGAGCATCTTGGCGGTAGCGACGTAGGCGTTGCCTGGGCCAAAGAGTTTGTAGACACGCGGCACGCTTTCAGTGCCATAGGCCATCGCGGCGATGGCCTGCACGCCGCCGAGCTTGAAGACGCGCTGCACGCCGGCCAGTTCAGCGGCAGCCAGCACGATGGGTGCGAGCGTGCCGTCTGGGCGCGGCGGCGTGCAAAGCACGACCTCGCGGCAGCCGGCAATACGCGCCGGCAGGGCACTCATCAGAATGGATGATGGGTAGGTGGCTTTACCGCCAGGGATATACAGCCCGACGCGCTCGATAGGTCGCCAGACGCGCCAGACGCAGACGCCCGGCTCGGTTTCTACTGGCGCTTCCGGCTGAAGCTGGCGCTCGTGAAAGGCGGTGATGGTGCGGGCGGCGTGCTGCAACGCCTCAATCAGTTCGGGCGCGAGCTGCTCCCGTGCCTGGGCGATCTCTTCCGGGGTGACTTCCAGCCGCTCAAGCTGCACATGGTCAAAGCGCAGGGTATAGTCGCGCAGGGCGGCGTCGCCGCGCGCCCGCACATCATCGATGATGGCGCGCACGCTGGGAGCGATGGCTTCCATATCCTGCTGCGAGCGGCGCAGCAGCCGCTCGTGGTCAGTCTGGCTCAAGTCGTTGAGACGGATTAGCAGCATGGCATGCTCCTCTCTACAGCACCAATTTTTCGATGGGTGAGACCAGAATTTCGGAAGCGCCGGCGGCGCGCAGCGCCTCGATGACCTCCCAGAAGACCTCTTCGCGCACGGCAGTATGCACGGCGACCCAATCTGAGTCGGCCAGCGGCACGACGGTGGGCATTTTCAGGCCGGGCACGATCTGCTTGATCTCTTCCAATGCAGCGCGTGGGGCGTTCATCATGACGTAGCGATAGCGCCTGGCAGCCATCACGCCTTTGATGCGCAGCAGCAGCCGGTCTATATTCGCTTTCTTCGCGGCGTCTGCCATCGTAGCAGGATGGGCGGCCAACACGGCTTCTGATTCAAGGATAGTGTGGATGGGGCGCAGGTCGTTGAGGACCAGAGAACTGCCAGTGGCCGTCAGGTCGACAATCGCGCCGGCAAGCCCAAGCAGGGGGGCGACCTCAACCGAGCCGCTGATGGTGATGATCTCGACGGGGATGCGCTGCTCGTCAAAGAAACGCTGCGCCGAGCGGGGATAGGAGGTGGCAATCTTGGCGCCGGCCAGGTGTTCCACGCTGGTGATTGGCGATTCCTTGGGCACTGCGACGACCAGCGAGCAGTAGCCAAAGCCGAGGGGCAGCAGTTCCTCAACGGTTGCGCCCTCTTCGTGCAGCAAATTGCGCCCAACGATGCCCAGGTCCACCGTGCCGGCGGAGACATATTCAGGGATGTCGTCATCGCGGGTGTGCAGAAGCGCCAGCGGGAAGTTGCGGCAGTTGGAAAAGAGCCGGCGGCGAAAGCTCTCAAACTCCAGGCCAATGGAGCGTAGCAGTGTCAGGGTATCGTCGGTCAGCCGGCCCTCTTTCTGGATCGCCAGCCGGAGCAGGCCGGCTTGTCGTTCACTGGAAAGCATGATCTCTGTTTTATTCCTTTCTCACCCAATGGGCAAATGAATATGAACCATAAAAGAGCAGGTAGGATGTCCATTTTGAACATCCTACCTGCTGAAAGGGGTGAGGCGCGCTGGCATCATTGCCAGTGGCCGTCACCCCTTGCTGTGATGATGATGGTTCTGTTGTGTCTGAATATCAGTATTGAGTTGTGTGAGTGTTCTCTTGCTTGTACTCACGCTTGCCTGCCTTATCATTTCTTCCAGAATAAAGTATAGCATGCGTGTGCAAGAGGATGCTAGCTCAGGCTTTATGCACCGTGTTGACCGCTGCTGCTTCCATCGGCTTGACCATATCTGCCAGTTCGGGATCGCCCTTCGCCGTGAAGTATTTAATCAGGGCGTTGGCGACAGCAATAATAGCGGTCACGTCTGTTCCTTTCTGCGGCCTGCGGTTCAGGCTGCGATACTGGCAAGTTCAGTCTCTTTGGCGGGCGCACCAACAGGCGTGCCCGGCAGGGGCGGCTCGACCAGATAATATTTTGCCAGATAGGCTGGCATGATATGCGACGGTTCCGGGGTGAAAATGGCGTTTGTGCGTTCCAGGGAGCGCGCTACGAGACCTGAGCAGATTTGCTGCCCGTCAAAGCCAAAGCTGAATTTGGTTCCGGTCAGAAGGGAAAGTGTGATACTCACCAGAGTCAGCCAGCCATACTGCTGATCTACGCAGGCTTTCGCAAAGTTGATCGCTTCCTGGCGGTCCTCTGGTGACGCATCGATATGGACGACGAAGTATTCCGCCGGTTTATACTTTGCAAGCTGCGTTTGCGTGATACCCCGGCCAAGCGCCTCAATAATATGCCCTTGATTGTCAACGATCAGTGCTGTATGATTCCAGCGAGTATACTTGCTATCGGCGCCACGATAGCGGAGTTTCTGGCCGAACTGCACCAGCTTTGCCGACCAGGTCGTGTTGTGCGTCAGAATGAAATCGCCGGGTTGGGGATCGGAGACTTCCTCTCCAGGGCCGAATCGCTCGAAACGCAGCAGGCCGGCATTGACGGATGGTTGAGTCATTGCATACCTCCTCTCCAGGAGCAAGAACCAGAAGAATAAGTAGAACATTTATTTACATAGAGAGAAACGGTGCAAACGCGGGTTTTCGTGTATAGGATTTTAGGGATCATTTATGTAGGAGGTGATCTATGCCGGTAAGCGTGTGTCCGGCTGCGGTGGTTGCGGCGCCGGCGGAGGTGGTGTGGTCGCTGCTGATGCGACCAGAGACCTATGACCAATGGTGGGATGCTCATACGACGCGCATTGTGCCAGAGGGACCGGCCACGCCCGGCCAGGTACTTTCTGCCTGGACGACAGCCATTGGCAAGCGCTGGGAGGTGAGCCTTGAGATACAGGAGGTGCATGCCGAGAAACATCAGATTGTTCTGGACACGACCCTTCCGCTTGGGATTCGGGTGCATAATCACATTAGCTGCGCGCCGCTTGATGAGCGCTCATGCCGGCTACAATTTGGCTGAGACTTCACCCTCCCCCCTGGATGGTGGGGCAGGCTGCTTGAGCATGTCGGGGAAAAGCAATTTCATCAAGGCATCGAGGATTCGCTGCACCGCCTGAAGCGTGCGGCGGAGGAGGTGTATCGTCAGCAAACGTCAGAGCAGGCGAGATAATGACAGATGAGCGTCCGCGCTCACCAAAGGAGAGGCATGTATGGCAGGTTCTCTACAATCGGCGGGTGCAAGTGTTGGAGGGCAATCACGCGGGAAGCTGGCTTCAGGTCTCACGATTCCATTCAGGAGCCGGCCTCTGGATATAATCCTGGTACTCTTTTTTCTGATCAATATCGGCTTCATCACGTATATTGTGGACATTGAGCAGCTTACTATCCCCAGCTACGCGCAGTTCTTACAGACGCATCAGTATCCTCTCTGGCCGCCTCCGCCGCTGGTCGATATGGTTCACTCCTACGGCAACAGTTTTGATCCGCTGCTGCTGGCGCGCCCGCCCTGGTGGAAAGCGACCATCTGGATTGACGCGCTGGGCTTTGGGCCATTCTACGCATTTGCCATCTATGCCTTCATCAAGGGCAAGAATTGGATTCGAGTCCCCAGTATTATCTGGGCGTCGGTGATGATGACCAACGTGACCATTATCCTCTCGGAAGAGTTCTTTGGCCCGCACGCGACGCCGCAGCCGGTGATCGTCTTCCTGGCAAACTTGCCCTGGCTGCTCTTCCCTATCCTGACAATTGCCCGCATGTGGCGAAGCGATACACCATTCTCGGCAAGGGGGAGTATACCTGGCGACTAAAGATCGCGGCTCTTTGGCCTGAGGCCACAAAACCCGCCTTCGCGGGTTGAGACGAAAAGATGCCTTCTTGATCGGCGCTCTAGTTGCTCACTGATCTGGCCGGAACTCAAGCAATGCAGGACGGATGCCAACCTCTCGCGCCCGGCGCAGCAGCGCGCGGTGGATGCGGAGATAGCGAGCATGCTTCGCGTCGTTACTTTGCAGGGCTTGCGCGACGATGGCTGTTAAGACCTGATCGGCTTTGTCGCTCAGGAGGAGCGCCTGTTCGCGCTCCAGGACAACGCCCATCTCTTCCCAGGAACCTGTCTGGAGGAAGGTATCAAGGACGGTGAGAATAGCATCCACCTCGGTCTCAGCGGGCTGTGGTGGATGCTCTTGCGCTGAGGCGCGCCGCTGAGCAATATCTTCCAACGCCTTGCTCAGCGATGCTGCCAGATACGCTTGTCCCTGCGCTTGTGCCCAGGCGAGCGCGCCGCTGATATTGGCCTCATCAAGCTCCAGCGCTGCCTGGGAAGCCTGGCTGGCATAATTGGCGTAATAGGTGGCGACGGCCTGCTGAGCAGTCTGCTGGATGGATGGCGACCAGCAGGCGAATCTTGCGGCGACAAAACCGCGCAAAAGAGGGTCCAGACGCAGCCGCTCACAGTCGCTGCCTTCGGGCATCGTAGGATGTTGGGTCAATTCGAGGAAGGCATGGCGCACCAGCAGGTTGAGCTGCTCTTCGGGCCGCTCAAGTCGGAGGGCATGGGCAAGCGCCAGGGCAGCCTGGCGGCCAAATGCTGCGGTTGGGAAGGCGGCCAGCATGATGAGGAGCCACTGCGCTGGATTGGGCAACGCCTGTATGCTCTCGGCAAGGACGCGCTCCACTGTTTCGGGCGACTCCTCTTGATCTCTGGTGAGCATATATTCCTCCCTTACAGCCTGTGTGTTGGACCAGCTGACGCTGGAAGCCAGTATGCCACAGATGCTGAGGCAGGGCAAGAAGAGGCCATCAAGCCAGCCTCTTTATGTTGTGGATTGGAAGAATCTTATAGGGTTTGTGGTATTATGGTACTGGTATCATACAGCCTGCAAAGGAAAGAGAGCAAGGCGATGACTAAGCGGCTACGCCAGGCGTTGGAGCGACTTGAACACCTTGATCCAGCCAACCAGGATATGATTGCAGATCTTATCCAGCAAAAACTTGAAGAGATCTACAAGGAAACGGATGCTTATTTTGAATCGCCTGAATGGCTTGCTGGTCTGGATAAGGCTGTGTCAGAGATTGATACCGGGCAGGGGCACTATCAAGAAGATACGGAAGAGTTCCATCGCTTTTTGAATCAATTGGCGAGCGAAGATGCCAACGCATGAGGAATCGCCACTGTTCCTGCGGGACTATGGACATCTGACGGAAGAGCAGAAAGCGCTATTTTGGCGTGCTGTGGAGAAACTTCGTGAAGACTTGGACGCAGGTAGACCACCTCGCGAGGGTTTGCGAGTAAAAGGTGTACAGAGCCGTCCTGGTATCTATGAACTGACCTGGGCGCCAGATGGGCGGGCATTCTTCAAGTATGGCCCTCAAAAGCGGTCTGGGAAAGTTCATATCATGTGGCTTCGTATAGGTACACATGACATCTTTGGGAACCGCTAGCTCAGCACTTCTCTGCTTTTTTGTAAATCAAATCAGTACTCTTTCGCTAGCTCAGAATACCCGTTCTTCTAACTCCTCTTCCAGCCAATGTCGGAAAGTAGGGGCGACATCGCAGCCCCCTAGATCCTCATGATCCCAGAAGACGATGGGGCATTCTCCACTCAGGTCCGGGCGAGATCGATCAAAACAGTACACATCTTCTATCACTAGGAAAGGGACTAACACCGTTTCGTCTGTGTGGAAGATAATATCCTGCTCTTGTGTTCGCAGGTCAGCGTAGCCTCCCTGGAAGAAACGCCATTGAGCAGCCACCTCTTCATACGCTTCACATG
This sequence comes from uncultured Ktedonobacterales bacterium, assembly GCA_964522745.1. Classification (GTDB taxonomy): domain Bacteria; phylum Chloroflexota; class Ktedonobacteria; order Ktedonobacterales; family DATBGS01; genus DATBHW01. The sequence goes on along the minus strand of CAZFWN010000187.1, from coordinate 1,361 downwards.
AGAGCCAATCCCCTCTCAGCACGACGTCCCACAGCGCCCTTTTCGGTCCAGCACCCATCACCTGCGTAACACCGCTGGGGCTGAATCCTAACCCGTTGGTTACAAGCAAGAGATCCTGATAGCTCGGTGGCAAAGCCATTCCAAGCACAGCTTCAGCCGCCGCTATCTCAGCAGAGGTCGCTGGTTCAAAGAGCTTGAGGTAACCTGGTGGGTAGCCTCGCTGTCTGGGTGGCAAGATGAGTACACAACTCCAATTTTCTACCCGCGAGGGATGCCAGACGATGACTGCTTGTTGAGCTTGCTCGATGAGGCGCCTGAGGGGATGCGCAGGAAGCTCTTGGGTGATGGCTTGCAGATTATCAGGATACTGAACTTCAATGGTCCTGGTGACCACCTGCCAGGGATCGCTGTGATCGAGGTGCCATTGCTGACATAGTTCGAGTACATAAGAGGGTGGTTCTTCCCCTGTCATATCCCGTAGTTCCTCACGAGAGAGTGCGTGATCCAGTGTTATCGCACGATTCCATCTTCCAAGTTTCTTTTGAAAGTCTTGTTGCCATTGGTTAAGTGAGTTCATCATCTTCCTTTACCCCAGTTTGCAAGACCCACCCTTAAAACTTTCTATCATAAAAAAGCCGCCCCGGCCAAACTGGCCGGGGCGGCTGCGTGAGATTGACGGTATGACTGACGATGGGGAATTAGCCGACGGAGCCTTCCATCTCAAGCTGGATGAGACGGTTCAGTTCGACGGCATACTCCATCGGGAGTTCCTTGGTGATTGGCTCGATGAAGCCGTTGACGATCATCGAGTAGGCTTCATTCTCGGAGAGGCCGCGACTCATCAGGTAGAAAAGCTGCTCCTCGCCGACCTTGGAGACGGTGGCCTCGTGGCCGATCTCGACCTGGCTGTTCTCGATGCGCATCGTCGGGTAGGTGTCGGTGCGGGCTTCCTCGTCGAGCAGCAGCGCGTCGCAGCGCACGTTTGACTTGGAATGCGTCGCGTTCGGGTTGATGCGCACCAGGCCGCGATAGCTGGCCCGGCCCGTGCCCTTCGAGATCGACTTGGAGAGAATCTGCGACGAGGTATTCGGGGCCAGGTGCGTGACCTTGGCGCCGGCATCCTGGTGCATGCCGTTGCCGGCAAAGGCGACGGAAAGCACCTCGCCGCGAGCGCCCGGCTCCATCAGCAGCACGGCAGGATACTTCATCGTTACCTTGCTTCCGAGATTGCCATCGACCCATTCCATCGTCGCGTCGGCGTAGGCGGCGGCGCGCTTGGTGACCAGATTGTAGACGTTCTTGGACCAGTTCTGGATGGTCGTATAGCGCACGCGGGCGCCCTTCTGCACGATGATCTCGAC
>CAZFWN010000186.1:0-10768 GCA_964522745.1 uncultured Ktedonobacterales bacterium | reverse complement strand
GGCTGATAGCCACCAGACACCGTCTGATCGGCAAATGCTAATCTTTTCTTAACATAGAGACCTTTACTTTTCGCCAAATTTTGTTTATGCTTTTAGGGTTGTATTGTGGGCGAACGTTGCGAACAAACACTGACGTGCGCATAACGCTGCACTTGAACGTCCCAGCTCTTTCTAGAGAGGGTTGGCCCGCTATGGATAGCTCCCAGCCACGTTTACTGATTGTCGAGGACGATCTGGAAATACAGGAAATCCTCCAGGTACTCTTTGCGGAAGAACACTATGATCTCCAGGTGGCTGATTCGCTCGAGCAGGCTCTGATGCTCGTCCAGCAACACTCCTTCCTCTTTATCTTAACCGACCTCTTTAGTCCAACCCTCAGAGACGCGCTCAGTTCGGTTGAACCCTTGCGCGCGCTGGCTCATCCCACCCCCGTTGGCATCATCACCAGCTGGCCCATCACCGACGAAGAGACCTGGCAGCGTGGCTTTGCCTGGCTGCTCCCCAAACCCTTCGATTGTGATGTCTTACTGCACGCTGTCGCCCTCACCATCCGCGAGCGCGAACGCGCCCCGGCGTTTGCCAGGGTGGTCGCGTGACCAATTGTGTCTGCTCGATGAATTGAGCGCTGCATAGCGCTCCTGAATTGCAAGCATCGTGAAGGTGCAGGTGTAGAGGAAAATGGGTATCTTCCTCGCCTCTACACCTGTTCTGTTTATAGGGTAACCGGCAGATATCCCTGGGCCTGAATCTCCCCAAAAAGCACACGCACAGATGCAGTCAGGGCCGGGCGGGTATATTCGTAAGTGACCAGATAGGTCTGAAGCTGCGGGCAGGCCAGCAGATCATAGGGATTATGCACCGCGATGCCAACGAGGGGTCGGTGCAGTTGCACGAGCCGCTGCATCATCTCCGTCTGCTCTGAATTCCCCAAGGCTTTCATCGTCAGCAGAATGATGACGTCGGCGGCCTGAGCGGCTTGCAGCATCCGCTGGTAGTCTTCCTCAACTGGCTGGGCCGGAATGTTGACCTCGTCTATGTGGCTGTGGCGCTGCCGGATGAGTTCGGCCAGAAAGCCTTCGGGATAGTTTTTATCCTCCGCCTGGGTCATGGCTTCGGCTTGTCGCTGCGAGACGACCAGCACCTGTGCATCCGGCTGGAGGTGGAGCGGCAGCAGCCCAGCCTCATTTTTAACCAGCGTGGTGGAGAGCGCGTAGGCCCGGTCTTGTAAGTGTTGGTGCGCTGTACTGCCAACCACGCTGATGCCCGCCTGGGTGGGCAGCGAGTCCCAGGAGAGATACCACTGCTTGAGTTGCAGCACGCGCTCTACCGCCTGGTGGAGTTCATCCTGAGAGAGCGTCCCGTCTTGCAAGGCTGCCTGCGCCGCCGCGAGGCCCGCGCGCTGCCGCTCGTAGCGATGCGAGATCAGTACCAGATCGGCGCCGGCTTTGAGCGTCAGTACGGCGCCTGGGCCGATGCCGACCCCCTCGGAGATAGCCTGCATCTCCAGGCAATCTGAAATGACTACGCCCCCAAAGCCGAGTTCCTCGCGGAGTAGCCTGCGCAGTACCGCCGGCGAGATGGTCGCGGGCAGGGCCGCATCCCCAGTGATGGCCGGAAGGGCGACATGGGCCGTCATCACGCTGTCGGCACCAGCCGCGATGCCTGACTTGAAGGGCACCAGTTCGACCTGCTCCAGCCGCGCTCTGGTGTGCGGAACAACTGGAAGCGCGAGATGAGAATCAGTCGCGGTGTCGCCATGACCGGGGAAGTGCTTGAGGGTAGCGATCACGCCAGCGGCGCGATAGCCGCGCACCGCAGCAGCGACCAGCCGGGCAACCTGCTGCGGGTCTTCGCCAAAGGAGCGAATGCCAATCACCGGATTGGCCGGGTTATTATTGACATCGGCCACCGGGGCGAGGTTCATATTGACACCCAACGCTTTGAGTTCCTGCCCGGTGGCTTCGGCCACATCAAAGGCCATCTGCTCTGAGCCAATGGCGCCGAGCGCCATATTGCCGGGGAAGCCGGTGGCATCGCGCCCCAGCCGCTGCACCATGCCGTTTTCCTGGTCGATGCTGATAAGCAATGGGAAGCGATGCCCGGCTGCCCTGGCGATCTCTTGCAAGTGCTGAGTGAGTTCAAAGACCTGCTGGCTATTGTGTACATTACGGGAAAAGAGGATAACGTTGCCAACGTGGTGCTGTTGAATGAGATCAATGATCTCTGGTGATGGCGTGGTTCCCTGGAATCCCGCAACGAAGAGTTGCCCGATCTGCTGCTCTAGGGTCATGCCGGCAAGGCTGCTAGACATATCTGTTCGCTTTCTTTTAGCTGATCGCTATGTGGCTGGCTGCTCTGTCTGTACTCGTGTGAGGTGGTGCAGCCTGATGGCTGCACGTGCGCCGCTGAGCGCGGGCTGCTCGACGATGACTACTGGCCCGATAGGCCGGCGGTGCCGAATGCGGCGGAGTATCTGCATACGAAACGCCACTTCATGAAGAAGCAGCCCGCCGCCCAGGGCCAGCGGCAGGCGTCTTTCTCGAAAATCGAGCGCGTTGCTCACGGTGAGGGCCACCAGCGCCAGTTCATGGGCAGCATGCTGGACGATCTGGCGAGCGGCCTCGTCGCCGGCGCTGGCCGCCGTAAAGACGAGGGAGGATAACTGCGCAATCTTCGCTTTGTCTTCATCGGCATAAACCTGGCCGATTATCTCATCTGGCTTGACCAGGCCCCACCGGCTCATGATGAGGTTGAGCAGCAGGGTCGGCTCGCCGCGCCTATCGGCGGCTCGGACAGCAGATTGCAAGGCCAGGCGCCCAATCTCATAGCCGCTGCCCTCGTCTCCCAGGATATGCCCCCAGCCGCCGGCGCGGGTGGTGGCGCCGCGCGCGTCGCGCCCCAGAGCAATGGAGCCGGTGCCGGCAATCAGCGCCACGCCTACTGCCTGCTCTAGCCCGCTGAGTACCAGTTCGGCATCATTGGTCAGGCGGATATGAGCGGCCAGCGATTGCACGTGCGGGAGGAGCAGCGCGCTGTCTTCAGGACGGTCAATGCCGGCCAGGCCAAGCCAGGCGGCCTGGAGCGGTAAAGGGCATCCTGCTGCCTGCGCGGCTTGCTCTGCCGCGAGATGAAGCTGGGCAACCGCCTGCTGGAGACCAACAGCAGCGTAATTGGAACTGCCAGCCTGGCCGCGCCCGCGCTCGTGGCCCATGACATCCACAATGATAGCGAGCGTCTTGCTGCCGCCGCCATCAATGCCCAAGAAAGCGGGACCGAATCTGGTTGGCACAGCATCCTGTGTCATGATTCAGCTTCCAATGCTGCCCGCAGAATATTGCCATGTCGGGCCAGGCGCGCTCTGGCAAGCTCCGGCGCGATATTGGCACGCGCTGCGAGAATAGCCGTTTTGACCTCTCCGTCTGAGGCGGCCAGGAGGATTTCGGCTGTGTCGGGCGCTAAGCCGGTGGAGCGCCCGATGATGTCGAGCGCTCGCAGATGCAGCTTGTGATTGGTGGCCTGTACATCGACCATCATGTTGCCGAAGGTTTTCCCCAGCAGGATCATCGCGCCGCTGCTGAGCATGTTGAGTACCATTTTCTGCGCGGTGCCGGCTTTCAGGCGGGTAGACCCGGCGATGACTTCCGGCCCTACTACTGGCGCGATGCTGATGTCAACCGCCTGCTCCAGTGGTGTATTGAGATTGCAGGCCAGGCCAATAGTGAGGGCGCCATGCTCTTTGGCATAACGAATAGCGCCGAGTACATAGCGCGTACGCCCGCTGGCCGTAATGCCGACCACTGCGTCCGCTGCGGTGACGCCAAGCCTGGTCAGATCGTCGATGCCGGCTTCGGCGCTATCTTCAACATCTTCAGCCGCCTGGGTGAGCGCGAACGATCCGCCGGCGATACAGCCGACGATCTGCTCTGGCAGCACATTGAAGGTTGGGGGGCACTCAGCGGCATCTAGCGCGCCCAGACGGCCAGAGGTGCCAGCCCCCATATAGATGAGTCGGCCTCCCCTACGGAGCCGGTCTGCTATCGCTTCAATCGCGCTGGCAATCTGAGGCAGCGTCTGTCGAACGGCCGCTGCAACATGGGCATCTTCCGCATTCATTGCCTGGACGATCTCCAGCGGACGCATGCGGTCAATATAGGAGGTGGCCGGGTTGACTTGTTCGGTTTCGAGCGCGGTGTATGGTTGGTCTGGTTGGGCGTGCATGGGTGGGTCGGCTGGCATGAGATGCTCTCCTCTGCGTCAATAATCTACGAAGCGAGCGAACCAAATGCTCTCAGACTCCTTTCTTGCCGGCCCTCTGTGCGCACCGGGCAGGCGCTAAGATGAGAAGAGTTGGTCGCGCTTGAGGCGCGTGTAGAAGACGTATTTGTTGCCACAGTAGACCGATTTTGCATATTCGATAGGCTGGTTGCGGTCTGTATAGGTGACACGGCGGATGAAGAGTACAGAGCTTCCCGCTGGGATTTTCAGGAGTTTTGTTTCCTCATTGCCCGCCAGCCCTGCCTCTAACTCCTGCTCCGCCTCCATGAGCGGCACGCCATATTTTGTTTCCAGCAGACGATAGAGCGAGTTTTGCTCCAGGTCTTCTTCCAGCAGCCGTTCGCACCCCTTGAAGCTGAGTTGGGAAAGCTCAATCGCCAGTGGCTCGCCATCGGCCAGGCGAAGCCGCTGTATACAATAGATTAATTGCCCGACGCTAATATGCAGCCGCTCGGCGGCAGCATCATCGGCTGGTAGCATCTGCGCCGAAAGCACCCTGGTGCCGGGGCGCTGTCCGCGCGCGCTAATATCTTCGGTAAATCCGGTCAGGCGCATCAATTGCTGAGTAATTTTCCGTCTGGTGACAAACGTGCCTTTGCCCTGCTCGCGATAAAATACCCCTTCGTTCACCAGATCGGTAATAGCCTGGCGGGCGGTCATGCGGCTAATGCCGTAGCTCTCGCTTAGTTCGCGCTCTGATGGGATGAGATCACCGGGTTTCCATTCGCCAGAGCGAATGCGCTCCCGTAGGATTTCTTTTAACTGATGATAGCGCGGGACCGGGCTATTGCGAAAAATGGTATTCATAGCAGTTCAAGCCGCCTTTCTAACGCACCCAGCAACGATACATTGATTATATGAGATTGCGCCTCGTAAGTACAGTGTTTGCATAGGTGAAGGGTTGATTTCCTGGCAAAGATATGTTAGAACTTAGAGCAAATGGTATAATTGGTATGTTGTATAGACCATAGTACCTGTTACTATGATTCCATAGATTCTGGCATCTGTCAAGGGGGTTCCATCCTACACATGCGGGAGCAGACTTTGCAAACAAAGGAGGATAGAGCAGCAAATCCGTTGGAATAATGGCGCAATCCAGCACTTTTTTATGTGGAGAAAGTTTCATGAGGTTTACGCTACATGGCGCTCATCTGGTAGATGCCGCCATCGATTTGCCAGACAGCCCGCTTACGGTAGATGGCTCACAGATCGAGGCTATTGGATCTGCCACTGACACTCCAGGTACACTGATTGATGCAACCAGGATGATCGTCACGCCCGGATTCATCGATATCCATACACATGGCGGTGGCGGGTATAACCTGCATACCGTTGATGCCGAAGAGATTCATAACTATGCCCGCTGGGCGCCCGGAACGGGGGTGACATCATTTCTCATAGGAGTGGTCGGGACGCCCGGCACCCGACCAGAAGAGCAACTCAGCGCCGCCACTGCGGCGATTGATGGCTGGACGGCTGGCGCTGAACCGCTGGGCATTCATCTGGAAGGCCCCTATATCAATGTCGAGCGGCGCGGAGCGCATATGCCAGCCTGGCTGCGTGTGCCCAATGCTGACGAAGCAGAGCGTGTGCTTGCCATGACGGATGGACATCTCCGGCTAATTACCCTGGCGCCAGAGCTGCCCGGCGCGGCGGCGATGATTCAACGAATGAAAGAAGCCGGCGTCACGGTCAGCATCGGCCATACCGATGCCACCTATGAGCAGACCTTGGAGGCGTTCCAGCTTGGCGTGACGCATATGACCCACTGCTGCAATGCCATGCGCCCGCTGCATCACCGCGAGCCAGGCCCGCTGGGCGCGCTTGCCCAATCGTTGCAGGTGTACGGCGAATTGATTGCCGATGGCGTGCATGTGCATCCAGCAATGATGAAGATCATCGTCAAGGCGCTGGGACCAGAGCGCACGATTGTAATCACCGACGCACTTTCCGCCGCCGGCTTGTCGGAAGATACCACGTTTGAATTCGCTGGGCAGCCCGCCCAGTTGATTCGCGGCGCCGCCCGCCTGGCCGATGGGACAATTACCGGCAGCGTCTTGACCATGGACCTGGCACTGCGCAACATCCTGGAGATGACTGGGGTTTCGCTGCAAGAAGCTGTACGCATGCTGACGTTGAACCCCGCGCAGGCCGCCCATGCCGCTGAGCGCAAAGGCCAGTTACAGGCCGGCTACGATGCCGATCTGCTTATCTTCGATGAATCGCTCCAACTTCAAGCTACCATCTGTCGTGGAGAGCTTGCCTTTGCCACTGCTGCCTGGCAGGAGAGACTGGACGCGCCGGGCGCGCTGGTCCATCCAAAGACAAGCAAAAGGAAATAGTTCTGTTGCCAGCAGCGCCGGCCTCCGTGCCGGCAGGTGGACACCTCGCCAGCGACGGCAACGCTACACATAGCAGGACGTCCTATATCAGAGCGTGCGAGTCACTTTCTGGAGGCCGCGAGGCACATCGGGATTCAACCCTTTGGCGATGGTCAGATGGAGCGCCAGCACCTGACCAGGGATGATAGCATTGAGCGGGCTAAGCCATTCTGGCAGCGAGGCCGCCAGCGGTAAGGCCGTTCGGGCAAGCGCCAGCGCTTGCGGGTCATCGGAGAGCACTAACAATTCGGCGCCGCGCTGTTGCAGCGAAGCTGCCAGGTCGAGCATATCGTCAAAAGTCGCGCCGGCAGGCATGAGCAGAATCACCGGGTCACCGCTATCGATAGTGGCGATGGGGCCATGCCGGAAGTCGGCGGAAGAGTACGCGGTTGCCATCACATAGGTCAGTTCTTTGAGTTTGAGCGAAAGCTCGAAGGAGGTGGCGTAGTTAAAGCCACGCCCAATGACGACGCATTGGTCCATGTAGCGATAGCGTTCGACTTGTTGGGCGATAGCGGCGGTTCCCTGGAGGGTAGTCTCAAGCGCCGCGGGGAGACGTTGCAGTTCGGCGCGGTGTTCGGGGCTGCCGCTGAGCATGGCGGCAAAGGCGGCCATCACCGCGAGCTGTGCGGTATAGGTTTTCGTCGCCGCGACGCTTTGCTCACGGCCCGCATGGAGTTCGATGACATGCTCGGCAGCAGCAGCCAGTGGGGAAGACCCGTCGTTGGTGATCGCCAAGGTTGGCCGGCCCTGCCGTTTACCTTCTTCCAACACGGCGATAATGTCGGGCGATTGCCCAGATTGCGAGATGCCAACCACCAGCGCGCCAGACATGCGCGGCGAGGTGTGATAGAGGGTGTGTAGGGAGGGCGCAGCCAGCGCGATAGGATAGTGAGCCAGCGCTGCCCAGGCATATTGGGCATAAATAGCCGCGTGATCCGATGAGCCGCGCGCAGCAATGAGGACATACTCAAAAGGGGGTAGGGCGCGCGCAATCTGTTCGATGTGGTCGAGTTCGCGTTCCAGCAGACCGGCGATGACCGCCGGCTGGCTCCAGATTTCCTGTTCGAGCAGTGAGGTCATAGCTCCTCCTCAGCGATGTGGATGACGTGTCAGACGTGTAGTAGTCTGCATTTTCAGACCAATTTTACCATATTGTTGGTATAGTGGTCTAGACGTCTTGACAAATGGACCAAAACCGGGTACACTGTGTAGCAATACCGGATCAGCAGCAAGGCACAGCTTACCAAAGCAATCAACTTCAGAGGATGCCACAGGCAGGTACGTGCCGGAAAGGAGGGCGCAGCGCGCCTGGTAGTTTTCAGTTTCATCAGAAAACTCTTTGGTCATTCAGGCAACGGGCTATTTTCTAGATCATCGGGATGATCGATTTATCCGGCTTTAGGAGGTTATGTATGTCTCCCTCTTCTTTCTCCCTGCGTTCGTTCAGGGTGAAGGCCACCGCCGCCACCGTCTTTTCCGTACTGATACTCGCGTTGCCGATCGTGCTTGCGGCATGTAACAGCAGCAACACAACCCAGAATACAGGGCCGAAAGTCCTCACGGCCATCGGTTCGGTGGGTGGCTCCTACACGCAGAACATGAGTCCCTTCAGCCCTAATGTGAACGTTGGCATCGACGGTCCAGTCTATGAGAACCTGGAGTTCGTCAACGGTGTCACCGGGGCGGAAACGCCTATGCTGGCAACCGGCCATCAGTTCAACTCGGATAATACGCAGCTGACCTTCACCATTCGTCAGGGCGTCAAATGGTCGGATGGGCAGGCGTTCACGGCAGATGACGTTGTGTTCACCTTTAATATGCTCAAGCAGTACCCAGGCGCCGATGGCAATGCGTTGTGGAAGCACCTTGCAAGCGTCCAGAAAACAGACGCCAACACAGTGCTGATGACATTCACTGCTGCTTATCCACCACTGCTGCCCTTTATTGAGGAAGTCTACATCGTTCCTCAGCATATCTGGTCGAGCGCGGGCGATCCGACCAAGTTTGTCAATGCGACTCCGGTTGGCACCGGCCCGATGAAGCTCAAGAGCTTCACGGCCCAGCTTATCACCTATGTCAAGAACACAAGCTACTGGCAGGCTGATAAGATCAAAGTTGACGAACTGGATTATCCCGTCGTCGCCAGCAATGATACGGCGCTCTTGAAGATGGCAAGCCATCAGGCTGACTGGACAGGTATCTTCAGTGCCGCGCTGAAGGCGCAATTCCAGGATAAAGACCCCACTCACAACCACATCTACATGGTGCCGGTGGTGCCCGCGCAGCTGGTTCCCAATTTGAAGAACCCACTGCTCGCTCAGTTGGCCGTTCGCCAGGCCATTAGTGCTGCCCTTGATCGTAACCAGATGTCTACCTCCGGCGAGGCCGGGCTGGAGCAGCCTGCCAGTCCTACCGGGCTGATGCCTGGGCAGGAAGCGTACCTGGACCCATCGTTTAATGGGACGCTGCCATCCTTTGGCGCGGCAGACCCCAACAAGGCTGCTCAGGTTCTACAAGCTGCCGGCTTTACCAAAGGTTCGGACGGCATCTTTGCCGACGCACAGGGCCATAAACTGTCCTTCAAGGTCACCGTCCCTGCCGATTACTCTGATTATGTGCAGGACTTGCAGGTTGCCCAGCAAAACCTCCAGGCGGCTGGCATCGATCTGCAACTGAACAAGGTATCGGACGATGATTTTCGCTCTGACCGGGCATCAGGAAACTTCGAACTGCTTATGAGCGGCGGCTTCTTCGGCCCGACTCCCTGGTACTACCTGAATCCTCTGTTGAACAGCTCCGGCATCGGCCAGGGCGCAGGCACGACCAACTGGGAAGGCTGGAATGACCCGGCAACCGACAAGCTGCTGAATCAGTATGCCACCAGTTCTGATCCAACTGTGCAGAAGCAGGCGATTCAGGGTCTCTCGAAGATCATGGCTGATAATCTCCCGGTGATTCCGCTGCTGGATGCCATTCAGTTCTTTGAATATTCTACCGCGCATTGGACTGGCTGGCCGACGCCATCGAATCCCTACGCGATTGGCTCTGCCTATCCGCTGTCATTTGGTGATAACGAGCAGGTGCTTCTGCACCTCACCCCAGCCTAAACGTTCCTGACCCTCCTCGGACTGAGGGGATGGCCTTGCGGCCATCCCCTCAGTCTTAAACGCACCGGAATTACCGCTATACCTCTGTGTTATCATAATGCTGGAGCTAGACTATTCGCCCGTAGCGCCGTCGAGTCTCACTGAAACGATCTGAAGCGCGGGCGCGTATCCGCAAAAGGAGTCCCCCGATGCGCCACCTGATTCGCCGACTGAGCATCTATCTCCTGGCGATCTGGGCCGCCATTACCCTCAACTTTTTTCTGCCGCGCCTGGCGCCTGGCAACCCTGCTGAGACCGTCTTTCTTCGCCTCCAGCAGCGTGGGGCGGCCAGCCCCGACACGCTCAAAGCGTTGGAGGTTGAATTTGGCATCAATACGACTGACTCATTATGGGTCCAATATCTCAAGTACCTCAATAACCTGCTTCATGGGCAATTGGGGGTGTCCATTACCTATTTCCCCACCAATGTCAGCGACGTTATTGGGCAAAATATCCGCTGGACATTGGTGCTGTTATCCGTAAGCGTCCTGATAAGCTTTCTGCTCGGTTCACTCATCGGCGTCTTTATGGCCTGGAAGCGTGGCTCGGCGTTCGACACCATCCTTTCTTCCTTGATGACTTTTTTCTACTCTATCCTTTATCCCTGGCTGGCGCTGATGGCGGTCTATTTCTTAGGCTATTCTCTCGGCTGGTTCCCTTTCTCGGATGCCTACGCCGTTGGCACGGTAGTGCCTGGCTGGAGCATTGATTTTATCCTGAGCGCGGCCTACCATGCTATCCTGCCAGCCCTCACCATCGTGGTTTCTACTATTGCCGGCTGGATGTTGACCATGCGCAACTCGATGATTACCACGCTCTCGGAAGATTATGTGTTGATGGCGAAAGCCAAGGGACTCACCTCGCGCCGGGTCATGTTCGCTTATGCGGCGCGCAATGCCATCTTGCCAAGCGTGACCGGCTTTGCCATCGCGCTTGGCTCGGTAGTGGGCGGGCAGCTTCTGG
>CAZFWN010000185.1:3488-10818 GCA_964522745.1 uncultured Ktedonobacterales bacterium | reverse complement strand
CCACCTGGTTTTGAGTTAAACCCGGGGGGTTTGGGGCCAAATCATGGCTGCTGAGTTTATGCTTGGCCGGTTTGTAATAATGTTCCATCCAGTCCCGTAAACGATACACCTCATACACCTGCTCAGCACTCGCCTCGCTGAGCGGCAGCGAGGTCGCCAGATACCAGGTTGATTTGGGATCCAGCTTGGCCGGGTCAAGCGTGGCCGCAATCAGGCGCACCGAGCAGGTTGGCCCATAGCTGGTGCCTAACTCCAACTCGGCGATGTAGCGCACCAGTTCCTTGCCGTGACGCGTCCTCACGTACTGTGCGTTGCCAGGCCCGTCTTGGCAAGTGGCTCAGCGGCTTCGGCAGGCGTAAAGGCAGGAGGATGCGAGGGCGCGGGCACCCACTGCCACGTCCCATGGGAGGGCCGCAGGCCCATCACATACGGGATGCGGGCCGCAAACAACCGGGCCTCCAGGCGCGCATGCTCCCCAGAGACGCCATCGGCCACCACCAACCGGAAGGGAATCCCTGCCGCACGCGCTTCTTTGATCAGCGTCCAGGCCAGGTCTGGTTTGGTGTGGAAGGCGGGATCTGCTTGGCCCTTGGGCAGTCGACTCGGCTTTACGGTAGGGCTTGACGCCCACGGGCACGTGCCGGGTGCCAGCGGTCCACTGGCTCGTCACCGCCACGACGCCAGTGGCGACATGGCCCAGCTTGCAGAGACTACTGCTGGGCGGCCAGTTCAATGCGATGTCCGCGCTTGGGATCCCCGGTCTCATCAAGGATGAGGACCCCGGCTGGGTGGGGCCCCAGATACGGGTGCGCTTGCCACAGGTGCAGCCGCTGGCGGTTGACAGCCTCCGCATCCCACGGGGCATCATGCATGAAGTGATGCAATTGCTGTCGGTTGGCACCGGGCACCAGAGCCGCCAACTCGACCACGGTTTTGTTGTGCTCCCGCGGCAACAGGAGTCCAATGAGATAATGACGGAAGGCTTGCCATTCCTCCCACCGAGGGAACAGCGCATCAAAGGACGCACAGAACTGGTCAATCGCCTCGGCGGTCGGAGCCGTGGGCTTGCGAGCAGTAGGCATCCGAACACCTCCAACCCAGAACAGAGCACTCCTTAAAAACATCCTACCTCTTCGTTTGCTGCAGCTTCTGTGCCCGACCTGACCAACCAGCGTTAGTGGTCAGTCCGCTTAGCTTGTAGAGAAGGTGGTATGCTGGACGAAAACGGAGCGCTTCCATGCTACAGCAACCAACCGTGACCTTAACCAACGAGGAACTTGCGATCTTGGAAACCTTTGTCCATCGGGGGAAAGCGAACGCTCGCACCGTGACGCGCGCTCGGATTCTGCTCAAGTCGGCAGAAGGGTGGAGTACAGCAACCCTTGCCGCGGCCTTCGATGTGTGTCAGGCAACCGTCACGAATGTGCGCCAGCGGTTTGCCCAGGGGGACTGGAGGCCGTCTTGCACGATAAAGTGCAGCAGCACCGCCGCAGCGCCCTCTCTGGCTTGCGGACGGCGCACCTGATTGCCGTCGCCTGGAGTCCGTCACCCGATGGGCATGACCACTGGACGGTGCGCTTGCTCGCGCAGAAAGCCATCGAATTGGGGTTTGTGACGGGCATTTCGCCCACTACCATCCACGAGCTGCTCAAAAAAACGAGACTGTTGCCCCTGGCAACACGAGCACTGGTGTCTCCCTACCGTTGGAGGGGAGTTTGTCGCGGCGATGGAAGACGTCCTGGACTTGTACGAAGAGGAGTACGATCTACGGTATCCGACCGTCTGCCTGGATGAGAAACCCGTCGTGCTGCATGCCGACGTGCAGCTGCCTGTTCCGGTGGCGTCCGGTCAGCCGGAGCGCGTGGATTACGAGTACGAACGGCGTGGCACGCGCACCTTGTTCGTGCTGGTGGAACCCTTGGCGGGCTGGCGGCATGTAAAAGTGACCATGCAGCGTACCATGCAGGACTATGCGGAGACGCGTGCGGTGGCTGGTGTACGCCAGTCTATCCCCAAGCTGAGTATGTTCGCCTGGTGCAGGATCATCTGAACACGCATACGCCTGCGGCGCTCTATAAAACCTTCCCCCCTGCCGAAGCGCGCCGCATCCTGCAACGTCTGGAGTTCCATGACACACCAAAGCATGGCAGTTGGTTGAATATGGCCGAGATTGAGATCGCCATTCTGGAGCGCAATGCCCTCTCACGACGCCTGGGAGACGAGGCGGCGCAGCGCCGTCAGGTGCTGGCCGTGAAGACGGAACGCAACGCGCAGCAGCGAGGTATTTCCTGGCAGTTCACGTCACGCGAGGCCCGGCGCAAGCTCGAGCGGCTCTATCCGGTGAAAGCAGCCGCTTCAGACGCACCTACGCTGGAGCGTTCCTGACTCGCCTGCTACCCTGAGGTGCCGGAGCGAGCGAGTCGCGAGCGGGCGATCGAGCCCGCTCCGAGATCAGCGTGCCTGGGCGGCTGCCTCCCCCGCTGTCTGCGCTGCAAGGGGCTGGTTGATCTCCCAGAGGTTGCCTTCGGGATCGGCAAAGTGCGCGGTGCGCAGCCCCCAGGGCTGGTTCGTTGGGGGTCTGACAAACGTGACACCCTTCGCGGTGAGATCCTCATAGGCGGCATCGACATCCGCCACCGAAGCTGCGAGCAGCCCGCGCGGTCCTCCCGCGCTCGGCAGCGCAGAAACCTCCGTCCCGAGCAGATCTGCGGCCCCTGCGGGCGAGAGCAAGATCAAGTACAACCCCTCTTCCAGCAGGAAGCTGGCCGAATTGGCATCGCTCCCTTGATAGGGCAGATGGAACGTGTCTCGATAAAACGTCGTGCAGCCGGCCAGGTCTTGGACGAACAAGACCATCGCTGCGACCTTGTGAATCATAGGTCCCCCATTTCTTTCTTTGGCGAGTCAGCAGAGCGTTCAGGCTTCGGCTACCCAACCCGCTGAGGATGCAGGTGCAGAGGTATTCCGGTGGTGGGATGGAAAACCGGAAACGGGGGGGAAGCGCAGGCGAGAAACCCGCCTGACCACTGCCGCTCAGAGCGCGCGTGGAGTGCTGTGGGTTCCTGTTGTCAGATGAGGCTTGCATCTGCCGTAATGAGTGCCTGGAGAGGTTACCCACAGACGAGGTTTGTCGGGGCAGGCTAGTAAAAGCTAACCGGACTGACCAGTAACTATTCAGGTGGGATTGCACAGGTCGTTAGAATAGGGGCATGAGAGGAGCAGAACGCGTTGCTTACCTGGAGGCTGAAAACGCCGCATTGCGGGCAGAAGTGATGGCCCTGCACAAACAATTGGCGCGGGCGCGGGCGCCGCAACACGAACGGAAACGCCTCCGCGAGGAAAGACCGTCATACCCAGCAGTAAACCACCTTCGACCGATGGACCGACTCGTAAGACCCGCAGCCAGCGCATCCCAAGCGGGCATAAGCCCGGAGGCCAGTGGGGTCACCCTGGGTCTCCCTGGTCGTTGGTAGAGCAGCCTGACGAGGTCCTCCAGCATCGGCCAGAACGCTGCGCTGGCTGCCAGCATCCGCTAGAGGGGGTGGCGGGCGACGTGATCGAACGCCGTCAGGTGCAGGATTTGCCCCCGTGGAGGCTGGTGGTCAGGGAACAGAAGGTGGAGCAAGTGCCCTGTCGAGCGTGCCAAGAGATGACTCGTGGAACGTTTCCAGCCGAGGTGCGTGCCCCGGCCCAGTATGGGGTGCGCGTGCGGGCACTGGCAGTGTCTCTGCATCAGGCCCAATTTGTGCCTGCCGAGCGCACTGGTGAGGCGCTCGCCGAGGTGTGCGGATGTGAGATCTCAGCCGGAACCTTGGCGCGCTGGGTCCAACAAGCTGCGAGCGTCTTGAAGCCGACCGTGCTCCAGATTGCCGAGGGCATCCTTGCCAGCCCCTTACAGCACGGCGATGAGACTGGCGTGCGGGTCAAAGGCCAGCTCCACTGGGTGCAGGTGCAGAGCACGCGCTGGCTCACGCACCTGGCCTGGCATCGCAAGCGTGGGCGCGAAGCCCTGGAAGCGATTGGCATCAGGCCACGCTTTACGGGGCGGTCCATGCGCGACCGCTGGGCCAGCCGGGAGAGGTGGCGAACACCAGCCCTGGGACAAACGGAGTGCGATACGACAGAGGGCCAGCAAATGCAAGCGGGTCACCACCGTGAGGGCATCGACGTGCAAACCCGAGCGCATGGCCCGGTGATAGGAGGGAGGGGGAATCGGCACTTGACACCGACCATTGGCAGGAATCATAGGGTGGACCTCCTTCAGGTGGGGACCAGCCCCGTCTGGTGGTCATTCTACCCTATTTTTCGCGGTTTGGAAACGCCCTCGGAGGAGAAAAACGAGATGGTCTTATCAAGGTGAGTTTTCACACTCACTTAGAACAAACCTCGCCTGGTGATAGGTACCATATCTGGGCACTCACACTGGCCGATACAGACCCCATCTTGCGTGCAACGACTCCTTCCGCTCACGCGAACCAGGCAAGCATGGGGATCACTCGACACCTCCTCATCGCTTCGAGCTGCCTCTCTAGCCATTGACGCTCGCTCCTTTTCCCTGGGAAGAGCAGCTTCCCAGGAGCTTCCTGTTGACGAATACTGCTGTCCCTGAGAGAGCACGCACCGAGTGGTGAGGACGCCTCCACTCCGGCTTTGCTCCCGCTCTGGGGGCAGATCCAGCAGGGCTGGCTCACCTTCCGAAGGAAGGAGGCGATCAGCCTCCCTCCACGGCTGGGAATATCAGAATCATCGTCGTCGGCGGAACCTATCACCCCGTCGATTCCGGCAAGCGTGAAAGCACGCTTGCCACGCTTCGGGCTTTCGAGGATGCCTTGGCGAAAACAGAACTCGTGCCGGTGGAGTAGGACCACCAAGAGCGTATAGCGCTGGGCAGAAGCACCGAGTGCGGCTTTGATTTTTTGCGAACGTGGCCGCTTTCCGTCTGAATGGACCCAGAGTAACTGGCGCTCTTGCTGCTGTTTCTCATTGAGCAGCCGCAGTTCTGCCTGGCGTTCCAGGTCCAATTTCTCCCGTTCGCGCCGGATGCGCTCGACCTCAAGCTGCCGCTCGTTTTCGATTCGTTCCAGTTCCGCGCGGGTCGCCGCATCCTTAATGGCCCGAGCAGAAATAATCAGCCCGGCCTGGCTGAGATCCTGGGCCAGGACCGAGGGGAGAGGAATCACGCTGAGTTCTGCGTCGAACACAAACCCCTCCTCTAGCGTCGCAGGAGAGGGAAATGCCTGCTCGATCACCTCCAGGTAGTTCTGGACGAACGTGCTTTTTCCTTCCTCCGCGTGGAACTGCTCCGCCATCGCCGCCATCGCCTCCTGGGACGCTGCATTCAACCCACCCACTGCATACAGGCGTGCCCAGGCATCTTCCGCCAGCACGCGATACTTCGACGGCACTTCCTGGCGAATCTCGTCATAGTGCTGGCGAATCTCCTTGACCGTGCCCCAGAAGGTGTCCTGGTGGCGAGCGTGGTCCTCCTTCCACTGCTGATACACCGACGTTGGCACGAACGCGCCCCAGTGGCTGGGGAAGGCAAACTTTTTCAGCGTGTACCGCGCGCTGCTTTCCGCGTTTGCCAATCGGTCTTGATACGTTTTTGGCAAGAGACCCCGCTTGCCCAGATGGACATATTCCGCAATGACTTCCTCGGCATCCGGACTCATCGCTCGCAGCTTCGCCGATTTCAAGCCCAATGCCTCCAGGTTCAAACGGAGGGCAAAACGCGGGCGGGCGATGTGCAGGTGAACAAGCACACCCTGTTTCATCCGTTCCAGAATGGCATGAGTGTCCCGTTGCACAGCCAGCTTCTCTGCCGCCTCGCCTAGTTGCGAGGCGAGATCGGCAATAAATAGTGCGGTTGCTCCCTGGCGCTCCTGCTCAGGAGGTGCTGCTGGTAGCACCTCCTCGGCCTGCTGGGGCTGTTGCTGCTGCTCCTGATTCATCGATCACCCTCCTTCTACCAATCCCGCCGGGGATGCCGGCGCATCTGGCCCGGCTCTTCTGTCTGGTCTTCTTCCGCTTGTCTAGGCTTCGCCTGGGGATGACGCAGCGCCCGCGCCAGAGCGCGGTGGTCGCTCGGTACAAGGACCAAATCATTGCAAAATTGCAGGGCCAGGCGCGTCATGGCCTCAATCTGCTGGGTCGTTGGGAGGATCCGCTCATAGGCTATCTGCAGCGCGTCAGCAATCGAGAGTGGGCCAGAAACACGAGCGAGCAGCTGAGCGGATTTTCCCACAATGCCCTCGATCTCGGCGCCGGTGTATCCCTCCATCTGCTCGGCCAAGCGCTGATACGTTTCTGCATCGGGAAGCGTTTGTTCCTCGCCGGGAAAGGCTGCCCGCGTGAGTACCGACAGGATCGCGGCGCGTTCCTCCGCACCTGGCGGCAGCACGGGAATTTTTTTATCCAGCCGCCCAGGACGAAGCAGCGCGGCGTCCAATAAATCTGGTCGATTGCTGGCCGCGATGAACAAGACATGGCCGCGCAGCGTGGTATCGGCCATAAATTCCACCAGGCGTTTGAACACCCGATTGGAGACCCCAGTATCCCCACTCTCCCCGCGAGACATCGCCTGATCGATCTCATCGATAAAGACGATACAGTGGCGCCAGGCGCTAATGGCCTCTAACGCTCGCTCCAAGCGGCGCTCCGTATCACCCACCCACCTGGAATAAATGCGAGCAAGCTGTAATTCAACAAAAGTAACGCCAGCTTCCTTCGCCAGGGCACGAGCCAGCCGGGTCTTGCCTGTCCCTGCCGGTCCCATCAAGAGCAGCCCCTGGGGCACCAGACGCAGTTGCCCACTGCGCATGGGTGCAATCACGGTGGCACGCAGGTCGTTCTTGATGTCCTCCATGCCTCCGAGCGCTTCAAAACCATATTCATGCTCCTCGATGCTCAGTACCTCTTCGAACTCGGAAGCCATGATCTCATCCTTGCGTTCTTTGACGAGAGCCAGGGAAAGCGGCTGACCCTGGAAGTTAGCCCGGAGTACCACGTCCTCGAGGTCTATGTAACGTAGCCCAGTTGTTAGGCGCGCAATGGCAAGCATTTCTGTATCGGGTGCCAGCTTCACCTGGAGGTTCGTATCTGCCAGGAGTCTTTTCACAAAGGAAGCCCGTTCCTCAAGAGTGGGAAAGGGGATTTGTATCGGCTCTAAACGAGCTGATGGTTTTCTAAGACGCTCGTTTACGTCGTGCAGGTCGTTTGTTATAAAGTAGAGGATATGCCCTTGATCCCCGATGGTGGCATCTCGGCCCCATGAAGCAAGCTGCACCAGGGCCTGCCGGTCAGATTCAGACGCCGCAGCCTCAGCCGCCGG
>CAZFWN010000185.1:0-3388 GCA_964522745.1 uncultured Ktedonobacterales bacterium | reverse complement strand
AGCCTCAGCCGCCGGCACAATGGTCTCGGCATAATCAATGATCACGGCTACGCGAAATTGCTCCTGAGCGATCTTCCCCTCTTCCTGCTCCTCGTCCGGTTGCTGCTGCAACCGTTCCGCCTCTGGGTGGGCATGCAGCACCCGCGACAGGATAGTCAATGCCTCCTCTGGCCGGCGAATCTGACTCAAGAGATCGACCAGATCAGTGCCTGGACCACCCGCCCCCCGCTGCGCCTGGGCAAATTGATTGAGACCAGCGGCAAGGGAGCCTCCCATTCCCCGGCCTGGACCGGCTCCGCCTGCCCCTGGAATCGGGATGCCAGCCAGCTCGGCAAAAAGCCGGCGTTGTTTCTTCGTTGGAAGTGAAAACCCGGCCGCACGATCCCAACAAATGACCAACGTTCGGCCTTTTGACAGGGTGATAAGAAAGGATTTTAGCGTGGCACCCGGCGTCGCGCCGACATAGTCATTCACATTGCCATGAAGTAAGAAGGCATGGGCAATGGCGCTGCGGTATTTCTCGCTTAACTCTTGCGCCCAGGCGGCTCCCGTTCCCTTTTCTGGTTGGGTCGCAGACTGCGCCGGGGTGGGCTTGAGCGATGGCTGGTGCGTTGGTAATTGACACCAATCTTCGACCGTATTTCCTGGAGCGAAAGCCCATTCGTTCGAAGATTCATGTAAAATTATTCACATGAATCTTCGAACGAATTTCGGACGTTTCACTATGAGCTTCGGTTATGTGTTACCTACTTGACAGAATTAAAAAGGTAGCAGCCCGGTGAAAAAGCCCTTCTGGAGGTTGCTCACCGCTTGCTGTGTGTAAGCCCACCTCATCCTGCCGTCTGGAGACCCTCTAGCCACCCCGCTACGTACCGCTTGGCCGCCCATCTCCCCAAAAGGAGAGTACCACCCATGAAATGAAGGCTCGCTTGGGAGCAGGTGCCGCTCTGTCCAGTCGGGGCAGGCAAACACAAAGCGACGCCGTTTTCGTCGCACTACGTTCAGATGGAGTCCGACGGCAATAGCTACGGAAACCGTGATTTCTTGATGCTATTTGAGGAGAAAGCTGACCCACGAGCCGAGTGGTTAAACAACGAGGATACCTCCTTTATGGTTATTTCCCGCAATGAGCATTCGCTGTGCAATTCGGGAGGGTCTGTAACAATTTTGGCTGAGTTTCGACATGTTTGGTGCGGGAAACCGTATTCAGCAGGAGCGTTTTTCAAGACGCTCTGTCTAGCGCGCGCCCTGGAGCGCGCAAAGCAGCCCGTGGGAGTTGGGTAAGAAGAGTCATCTCGTCTCCCAAAGCCATCCTGACTATGACCACTCCCAGGGGTACGAAGAAACCAGGAAGAAAGGGAAGGTCTATGATGAAGCGTTTGCTCAGGGTTGCCATGCTCTTGGGAGGAGTGACGGTTCTCCTCAGCGCTCTGTCGCTCCAAACGAGCGATGCACACGCCGCGTCTTCGAGCGGGCAGGGTTCCCAGCATCCGGTGAACTCCGCTTTCTGCGGCACATGGAAGGTCGTCCCCAGCCCCAATGGGAACGGGAGCAGTGGTCTGAACACAGTGGCGGTGGTTTCAGCCCATGGGATCTGGGCTGTGGGCAACGTCAGCGACCCGGTGACACGTCTGCGGACGACGCTGATCGAGTTTTGGAATGGCACAGAGTGGCAAATCGTGTCGAATCCCAACCCAAGCCCGACGTACAACAACCTCTATAGCGTCACCGCAGTTTCCTCGAACGATGTCTGGGCCGTCGGATTCTATGCCAACTCCGTCGGGAGGGCCCAGACGCTGATCGAACAGTGGGACGGCAAGCAGTGGCGTGTTGTGCCAAGCCCCAACGCTGAAAACGCAGACAACGAGTTGCTCAGTGTCGCAGCAGCTTCAGCCCGCGATGTCTGGGCCGTCGGATTCAAATTCGACAGCGATGGGAACCAGTCGGCACTGATCGAACACTGGAACGGCGAGCACTGGCGTGTCGTGCCCAGCCCCAGCTTGAACGCAAATGAGGCTCTTTCCGGGGTGGCAGCAATCTCGGCCAACGATGCCTGGGCCGTAGGAACCAGCAACTTCAACACACAGACACTCATCGAGCATTGGAACGGTTCGAGATGGAGCGTGGTGAAGAGCAATGACTCAGGTGGCGAACTTCGGGGGATAACAGCGACTTCAAGAAACGATGTCTGGGCGGTGGGCGACGCGCCCACTGGCGATGGCGGCGCCAGCCAGACGCTGATCGAACACTGGAACGGCAAGCGCTGGCAGGTTGTACCCAGTCCTCAAGTTGCGACACCTTCCCTCCTGGCGGCAGTGGCGGCAGTCTCGGCTACGGATGTCTGGGTGGTGGGGGGCGAGGGCGGCGACAATGTGTTTTTCCAGACGCTGATCGAGCACTGGAACGGCTCAAGCTGGCAGGTTGTACCCAGCTCCAGTCCAGGGTCGTTTAGCACCCAACTGTTGGGAGTAGCAGTCTCGCCCAGGGGGGCCTGGACCGTAGGGTATGCCGATAACACCACACTGATCGAACACAACCAGTGCTAAGCAAAGGTCAAGACGGAGGCCAGGTCCGTTGCTCACCTCCCTGTAGCGACGGACCTGGCGATGTCAGTGAGCCATTGACGCACGTCGCCTGATCGATGGTTGTATCGAGAGAGTTCGTAGTGGATATGTCGAGCCGCGAGTCAGGCGGTGAGGTGAGGAGGTGCGAGAAAGCCGCGCGAATGAAGAGAGCAACGAGCAGGAGGCACACATAGGGCAACGCCAGGGTTCGTTTGAGGAGGCGATGTGTTCTTCGATATTTGAATTTCGACAAAATGAAAGCAAAATTAACTCTGCTCGGCAGGTTTGGGGTTCCCAAATACTGGAAATAGCTGATCTAACAAAATGCGGTAAAGTTCTGCTGTTCGAAGATTCGTGTAAACGTTCGAAGATTCATGTAATACCAAATCCGGTTGAACCCTGATCATTAAACGCCTCGCTCTTTGTTCTCAAAAAAGGATGATCAGGGTTCCGGGAAAAGCTCAACTGTTTATGCCAAAAACGTTCGTTTGTTGTGACAAAGAGAGATACAGCTCATGCTTGCGGCGCTTCCCTTCCCCTTTGTCATTTCCCCATTCTTCTCAAAACGTGCTCAATTGCATTTTTCCACTGCCATACGTTTTTTCCATTTCACCCGGCTCAGGATCGAGATTCCGAGCTTGCGTTCTCATATCGATACACTATGGTACGTTCCATCCTACGCAGCGTGGGGTTGACTTCCTGGACGCGGAAAAGGACCCGCCACCAGAACGGGAATCGGGAAAACGCTGCCTGCTCGCTTGGTCTGAACTCCTTGATCAGTTCAAGCTTTGGCTCAAGCTGCTTGATGTCCTGGGGATCATCCA
>CAZFWN010000184.1:0-10987 GCA_964522745.1 uncultured Ktedonobacterales bacterium | reverse complement strand
TGGCCCGTCGTCAAATAACTCGGCACCCTGGACGGCGTGCTCGTCACGCCAGTCCAGGTCTGGACTTCCCTGGTAAGGCGAGCGGCGTGGATGCCCGGCGGGGCCTGGACCCCGCCGGGCATGGGGTGCTGACACAGGAGAAACGGTTGGTCGTCTCTGGAGGTGAGCCATGTATCGAGAGCAGTCAGAGCAGGAGGTCAGGAACCCTCCGCCAGGCGCTGCTCACCCAGGGAGTCTGCTTCCTGAACAGCTGCGAGCGCCGTCTGAGCGTGGACGCATCGCGCTGTTTATTCTGCTGGTGACGTTGGCTGCCGGATGGGTCGACGCGCTGGCCTATCTCTCCATGGGGCGGGTGTTCGCCTCGTTTCTGACGGGCAACTTTGTCTTCCTGGGTCTGAGTGTGGCCCAGGGCGACACCGGGGTGTTGATCCGCGCGCTCGTGGCGATCCTGGGCAACTTCGTTGGGATTGCCTGCGGCTCGGCGTACCTGCGCCAGGCGCTCCAACACCATACGAGGCCGTCCTGGCGCGCCTACTTCGTCCCTCCGCTCCTGCTGGAATGGTCCCTCTTGCTCGCCTTTGCCATCGTGTGGTTGATGACGCGCCACCTGAGTCAGCGCGGCGATCTCCAGGTGCTGCTGTTGGGTCTGGCCTCCCTGGGGATGGGCATCCAGGCGGCGCTGGTCGCGGCGTTCAACGTTCCAGGCGTCGTCGCCACTGCGCTGACCGGCACAGTCATCACACTTGGGCAGCATCTGGGCCAGTTCCTCGTTCAGCCACGACAGCCGTGCCAGGGGTGGAACTGGCAGAACGTCTTCCTGGTCGGTCTCTGTCTGCTCTATGTGGTCGGGGCGCTCCTGGTCGTTCTGACCTCGGCTTCGGGCCTGGCGCCAGTCGTTCCGGTAATCATCCTGACGGTGGCAATAGCCGCCTTGCTGAGGTAGGGAGGCATCCAAGCACCCTGGAATGAGCGAGGCGATCTATGGGGCAGCAAGAGACGCAACCTTCAGAGTGGGAAGCAGCGGCGCCTCCTCCAACGAAGCCGACTGTAGGGGGCGTGACCTGCGCTACCCTGGGCGCACACGTCATCACGCAGCCTCCCACACCTGCCCCACCCGCTCTCTTCGAGGAGCGCGCCAATAAATGGGCGATCTTTGCGCTTGCCGCAACAGGCGCCTTCATGACCACGCTCGACAGTTCCATCGTCAATATCAGCCTGCCCTCGATTGCGCGCGCCTTTGGCGTCCCGCTCAGTGGCACCGTTGAGTGGGTGATTATTGGCTACCTGGTGGTGATTGCGGCGGGACTGCTCACCGCCGGACGCCTGGCGGACATCATCGGGCGCAAGCCGATCTTTCTGGCGGGCATCGCCATCTTTACCCTTGGCTCGGCCATCTGCGGCGCAGCTCCTACCTTGGGTATCCTCATCGCCGCGCGCTGCTTTCAGGGCCTGGGAGGCGCGCTGCTCTTTTCCGTCAACACGGCCATGCTCACGCATGCCTTCTCTGCCCGCGAGCGTGGACGCGCGCTCGGCTACAACGCGATCCTCGTGGCACTGGGCGTCAGCGTTGGCCCGACGCTGGGCGGCATCATCACCGAGTATCTCACCTGGCACTGGATTTTCTATCTCAATGTCCCGATTGGCCTTGTCGTCACGGTTGCCGGGTGCTTCATCCTCACCGAGCCGCTGCATCGTGGGCACGGACGGTTTGATCCGCTCGGAGCCGTCCTGCTGGCACTGGGCATGGCATCGCTGATCCTGGGACTCTCTTTCGGCCAGGAATGGGGCTGGACCTCCATACGCCTGATCGCTGCCGTCCTCATCGGCGCGGCGGCGCTGGTGGCCGCCATCCTGGTGGAACGACGCGTCAAGGACCCCATCCTGGACCTCACCCTGTTCAAGAACCGGGTCTTCGCCTCGGCCAACATCAGCTTTATCCTGGCGATGCTGGCCCTCTTTGCCGTGAGTTTTCTCCTGCCCTTCTATTTTGAAGAACTCCGCGGGTTCAGCACCCTGGAGTCGGGGCTGCTCTTGACGCCGCTCTCGCTGACCCTTGCCGTGGTCGCTCCGATCAGCGGTTCGCTCGCCGATCGTGTTGGCTCCCGTTGGCTCTCCCCCATCGGACTCGCGATTGCCTGTGTCGGGCTGGTCCTGCTCAGTCAGCTGGATGCCCACAGTTCGCTCTGGGACATCAGCTGGCGGCTGCTGGTCACCGGCCTGGGCCAGGGCCTCTTTCAGGCGCCCAATACCAGAGCGCTCATGGGGGCTGCGCCCCAGAGCGCCCAAGGCGCGGCATCGGGCCTCCTGTCCACCGGGCGCGTGATTGGGCAGAGCCTGAGCGTGGCGCTGGCGGGCGCGATTTTTGCCAGCCTGGGCGGCGCTGCGGCAGGCACCCTCCTCGAGTCTGAGCAGCCCACGCTCTCCGCTGCCAGCGTGAGCGCATTGCAAGCGACCTTCGTGAGCAGTTTCCGCGCCGCCTTGTTGGCCTGTGCGGGTCTGGCCATGCTAGGTGTGCTGACCGCAGCGGTACGCGGCAACGAGAGCAAACGGGCGAGGTGACCAATGGCGCTTGGCTGTCCGCTTGAGATACAGATGAAGGCACTTCCGCGCTCTCAAAGAGCGAAGAGTCTCTCGCGCGGAGGAACGTTTTATGCAGCGCTCTCATAGCTGGAACAGCTCCTTTTAGACAGCTTCTCACAAGAGGAGGGGAAAGATGACCAGCAGCCCAGAGGAGCAGGCTCATCCGGTTCTTGGCGATGGCCTGGAGCTAGAGCACCTGCAGGGAGAACTACAGCCGACCGTGCGAGTCGTGCGGTCAGAGGATTTTGATGCTGACACCGCCCAGACTTCGGGTATGCAGCGCTTTGCCGCAATCTCAAGCACCTTGGTTGGCTCACAAGGGATCTGGGCTGGCTATACCCTGATCGAGAAACAGGTCACGACGGGCTTACATCATCATGGAAACCAGGAGACCGTCATTTATGTGAAATCGGGTGAGGCCAAGGTGCGTTGGGGCGCCCAACTTCAGCAGGAAGCCCTTGCCCAGGCCGGGTCGTTTGTCTACATTCCAGCCTTTCTGCCGCACCAGGAAATCAACCCATCGCCGGACACCGTGTCCGAATGGGTGATCGTCCGAAACGGGCCGGAAGCGATCGTGGTCAATCTGGAATGAAGCTGCTATGATCGAGCGCGTATTCACTCGTGATTTTGGGGCACCCAAAAATCGGTAAGAACAGCCTATCCGAATGCCCCGGCGACCCGCTTGATCGCCTTGGCCTCTTCCCCACGCGGGCGCACATGAGCGGTGAAGCCAAACGCTTTCAGAATTTCATAGACCTCGTCATAGTCATAGCCTGCATCCAGACACATCCCCTGCGAGCGCTCTGGTGTTGGCTCTGGCCGCTCCGCCACCACACTCTCGATGGTCGGGCGCGTCAGTTTCATGTCATGCCGGTTGGCCCCTTCCACGACCAAGCCGATCGGTACTCCCTGTCCTTCCGCTAGTAAGCTCCGTTTGACGCCGGACTTGCCCCGGTCGGTGGGATTGGGTCCGGTTTTTTTCCCGCCCAACGGGGCTTTGGTGATCGCTCCGTCCATCGCCACCCAATCCCAGTCGATCCCGTGTGTTTCATCAAACCGCTCGATACCAGCCTTCCACAACTTGAGGAAGACCCCCGCTTCCACCCAGGTTTGGAGCCGATCGTGCGCCGTCGAATGGGCACACAGCTCAGTCTGGTCTAGGGCCTGCCACTGGCAGCCAGTCCGCAAGACGAAAAAGATGGCATCTGCACAGGTGCGATCCGTCACGCGCGGTCGTCCTCCGCCAAAGCGATGGGGATTGACGTGGACAGGGAGCAGTGGTTCAAGCACAGCCCACAACTCATCAGAAATGCGGAATCCTGTTGTGGTACGGTTGTTGGGGGTTCGCTGTCGCTCTCGCTTCTTAGGTTCTTGTTTGCTCATACCTCCTATTCTAGCAGGTTATTCGGATAGGCTGTTAGCGCCGATTTCAATCGGCGAACGGTTGGGGCACATAGGACCGGATAAAAGATCAAACTTCATGAACCGCCCGCGTCCTTTCTGCCTCCCTCACGGCTGCCGGCGCATCTCCAGAAACGGGCGCTCGCCCGTCGGGCCGCGCTGCATGACCACCCCAACGCGCTGGAAGCCGGCTCGCTCATAGACGCGGATGGCTCGCTCGTTGAACGTCATCACAAACAGGCGAAACAGCGCCGGCGCAAACTGCCGGCGGGCAAACACCAGCCCGGCGTTGACAAAGGCCAGGCCCAACCCCCTTGCCAAAAAGTCCTCTCCCGCTTGACAGAACAGCAAGCTATAGCTTATTATAGAACCAGGCGCCTCCTATGGGGCGCTTAGCACCTTTCCAGCAAAGAGACGGCTGACGCGCCAGTGTATTTTCCCACTGGCGCGTCACAACCCCACGCCTGGAACAACCAGGAGGGGGGCTGGAGAGATTGTACCATTTCATGGGCGATCTTCTGAACGGCCACCTTCTGGCGGGCTGGGTATCCTTTGCCGGGAGGGCGGGAACAGCCGCTGTGTTGCCACAACGCGATACAGCGCTGCCTTCCTCGCGCTCCGGCAAGGAATCCATGTCTGCATGGGGGTGGCCGTTTCGCGTTCGGCGGGCTGCTGTGGTTGCTGTGTTCTGGTTCTGCGAAGGAGATTTCCCCCCATGCGTTCTCGGTATCCAACGATGCGTCCCACCCCGACCGTGTACTGGCTCTCGTTTCTGGACTGGCTGAGCAGCGGAGTCTGGGGCGTTCTGCCCTTCACCCTGCACGCCACTTTGGGGCCAGTCGGCCTGGTGCTGCCCCTGGCCCGCCACGTCGCCCAGGCGCTCGGCCCCTGGCTGCTGACACGTCTGGCCGAGCGCCTGACGCCGCCTCCGCCCACAGCGGGCATCGATCCAGCGCTGGCGCGGCGGCTGGCCGCCGATCTCGATGCGCGCCCCTTGCGGGTTGTAGAAGTGCGGCCCGACCTCTCCTGGCTGGGCCGCAAGCTGGAGGTCGAATTAGGCCGGCTCACGCGCTTGATCGAAGCGCCCAGCGAGGGCTTCTGCCGACCCGACTGGCTGGCCTGGGAGGTGCGCTTTTGGGCGCTGGTCATCTCCCTGACGCGCATCGGGCAACTCTACTTCGCCCTGGAGCGCCTGCACAGCCCGCAGGTGGCCGAGCAGGTCTTCTGGCAGGTGATGGAAAACATCATTGCCTGTCCCTGACCCCGCTCTCTGCCAGCGTATCCTTCACCCAGGCGTGATGCTCGTGGAACGCCTCCCAGACCGCTGCGGCCCACTGCCGGCTCACGCGCTGATACGCCTGGGGCGTTGCTGCCTGGCGCGCATCGCTCACCGTCACCGCGCCGCGCTGCTGCGGCGCGGGCGGCGCCAAAAAGGGAAACGCTCGATAGGATTGCAGCAGATGCGGAATTGGCCCCTGATTGCCCTGGCGCATATCTGGATCGCCGCCATGATGCAGCAGCCAACTGAGCCGCAGCAGATGGAAGGCATTGGAGCGAGGACTGTGATCTTCTGAGTGCTGCAAGATGTAGCTATCCACCGCCAGCAGATGCACCGAGCCATAGGCCGCGTCACTCATGGCCCGCGCCGCGACCTCTCCCCACACCTCAGAGCATAGGTCATGATCTGACAGAGGTGCGCCGCAGAGTTCACACCGCCTGGGCTGCGCTTCCATCATTTCCCCTTCATCATTGGTTTAGCACGAAACCTTCATCAGACCCCATTCGCCAACCCCAGGTGGTCAAAGTGGCGGAACCCCTCTGCCCATTTTGCCTGAGTATTAGAAGAGCCAGGCCTTCGCCGATTAAAATCGGCGCTAGGGGCGCCTGCGGGCGCCATCAAGCCCCTGCGGGGCTGGCGTGTCAGTCCCGTAGGGACTTCCTGGCCGAAGGCCCGTAGCGCCGATTTTAATCGGCGGATGGTTGGACGATCTGCTCCCTGATTAAATAGACAAACTTCATTAACCACCTGCGTTCCTACAGGCCCGCCAGCGGCGACCACGAGGGGCCAAAGACAAAGGGCTGCGGCACGCTGAGCCGGCGCAGGCTGACTGGCGACGCGCCGGTATCGGCCACCACCAGCATACTACGGCTGACAGGATCGATCAGACTGGTGAAGATCAAATGCCGGCCATCTGGCGACCAGGAGGGTTCTTCGCCATCGCTGGCGCCCAGGTCGCGTGGATGCGAGCCGTTCGTATTGACCACATAGAGTTCCTGCGCGGTGGAGAGGCCATTGCCATTATTCGGCGCAACCACGTTGCCCACCACCGCCGCGATCTGCGCGCTGTCCGGTGACCAGGCGATCTGCTCCACAAGCCCCCCATTCCACTGGATGACCACACGCGGGTCCGAGCCATCAGCACGCGCCAGCATCACCTGCCCGGTTGGCGTGGATTGCCCATCATCCAGCCGCGCCGCGCTGTAGGCCAGAAACCGCCCATCTGGCGACCATGCCAACGCGCCGCCGCTCAGATTCGTCAGCGTCGCCACCTGCTGTGTCTGAAACGTCTGGGTGTTCACGACCTCAACCCTGAGCAATGGATCGCTATAGGGAGAAGTTGCCGGCTGCGCGGAGGAGGAAGCAGCAGCCTGGCCCTCGATATAACAGGCCAGCAAGCGGCCATCTGGCGACCACGTTGGCGTCGTCCCCTCAAACTGTCGCACATTCGAGCCATCGGCATTGAGGAGGGCAAACTGGCCGCTGCCAACCGGCACCACCAGCCGGCTGCTGTCGGGCGACCACGAGATCAGGCGGGTCAGCGGCGTCGCCACCTCGGTCAAGCCACTGTTGAACGTCCCGATCAGCAGCGACACCGCCGGGATCAGGTGCGCGTTGGAGCCATCGGCATCCATCACAATCAGTTTGGCAACAAAGCCAGGCGTGGGATAGAGGACAAACGCGGCGATATGCGCGCCATCTGGCGACCAGACCGGCGAGAAATAGGCGCCATTGGGCACATTCGTCAGCCGGTGCAGCCCGGAGCCATCGGGCCGCATCAGATACAG
Organism: uncultured Ktedonobacterales bacterium; assembly: GCA_964522745.1. Taxonomy (GTDB): domain Bacteria; phylum Chloroflexota; class Ktedonobacteria; order Ktedonobacterales; family DATBGS01; genus DATBHW01. The sequence goes on along the minus strand of CAZFWN010000184.1, from coordinate 3,940 downwards.
CCCGCCCCTGGTAGTCAGTTCGCCCGTTCCAGTCCCCCCCGATGACGTGCGCACATAGATCAGGCTGCTGCAATTGGTTGGATCGCCAACATTCCAGGTGCGCTGATCCGACGAGGTAATCGTCGTAAGACACGCCGTCTGCTCATGCCGCGCCTGCGGCCCCGCCAGCGGGTTGATCGGCGCGCCGACAAAGACGATCTCATTCATCCCGCGCAGCCTGGCTCCCCAGGGCGAGCCGACAAACGCCCGCCAGGCGCCTACGCTCAGCAGCAGCACTGCCACAACCAGCGCCAGGCTCAGCGCCACGCGCAGCCCGCGTCGCCGCTCTGGCCGCTCCAGCAGCCGTTCCCAACGCCGGGCCAGCAGGGAGCGCGACGGCGCCAGCAACTCGCCCTCACTTATTACTTGCTGCTCCACTCGCCCGGCTTCCGGCGCATTCTCTGCCACCAGACACACCGGACACGTCTGGCTGCCCTGGGGCAGCGCCGTGCCGCAGCGCGGGCACAATTCCATTGCCGGCTCTCCCTGAACAGATGAACGTTTTTTCCTCACGCGGGGCCGCTCCGATCCCATCCATATCATAGCAGATTTTCAGCAAGGATGCTCGATCCTCGTCCTCGCTCTTCTGCAATAAGCAGGCCCGACTATACTTCACTACTGCCGCAGAGCTTCTCCATCTCGGCGGTGAAGACGTCCAGATCGGGCAGATGATGCTTGAGGCTCTCGTAAAGCAGCATGTGGTCGAGCTTCTCCGGCTCGTAGAGCAGCATGTCGCGCAGATTCGTCAGCACCTCCAGCCGGTAGGCCAGCGGGCGCGGGATCAGCCCTTGCGTAGCAACGGCGCTCAGCAGGTCTTGATAGCCCTCTGGCCGGCGCAGCCCCAGCGAGGCCACCAGGATATTGCACGCCTGCAAGCACGCCTCAATCGCCAGCAGCAGATAGCGCTCGGCCAGGCCATAGACTTTGAAGTCGCCGACAAACGCCTCCTGCTCCACCGCTTCCAGTTCGCGCAAATGCTCCAGCGCGCCGCGCAGCCGCTTCGCCTGGGCGCGCAGCCCGTCCTGATCAATGGGCAGCACCGTCGAGTGCAGCCGTCGCGACAACGCCTGGTTCTGTACCTCGTCCATGCGCTTGAAGTCCAGATACTCCATCACCGCCCTGGTCTCAAAGGCCACCCGCTTCTTCTCATCGCGGCAGTAGAGAATCTGGCCGTATTTAATCACCTGGAGTTTGAGCAGCAGCGACGCCTGATTCAAAATGACGACATCAATCGTATCCGCCTCCAGGCGTTTGGCAAGCTCGCTAAAGAGGTAGAGCTGATAGTCCAGAAATTGATCGGACTTGATCTGCTCCAGCAACAGCACCGCAATATCCACATCGGTCAATTGCCCAAATGAAGCGCGCCCGGCCAGCGACCCCGCGAGATAGGCCGTGCTGACCGGACTTTGCGTGAACAATTGATTCAGTTTTGCTTGCTTCTCGAAGAGATTCATATCGCCTCCTCGATAGAGAAATTTCCCGCTACTCCTGCTCAACCACCAGCGTGATACGCCGATACAGGTCCGCAAGCTGGAGAGAGAGACCCAGTGAGGCCAGAGGAATGGTCGGGCGGCTCGCGTCATACTGCTGGCTGCTCCACTGCCCAGGTGCCTCTTTGACCCGCTCATACACCAGTACAGCAGCTTGATTGGTGGCGATCAAGAGGATATTTTCTATGCTTGCTACCTGCTGATAGGCCGTCAGCTTCTTGCCCCTATCATGCTGTTCCGTTGAAGGTGAGAGAACTTCAGCAATCAGCAGCGAATAGCGCACCACACTATCCTTCCCATCTTCGCGCTCATCGCAGGAAACGACCAGATCGGGATAATAGTGCTTGCGGGCCGCCACAATCACCTTGGGGGACTCAGTCATCACCCGGCAAGGTCGCTCGCCGAGAGCGTTATTCAGCGCCGTAGCGAGATTACTAACGATGGTAGCATGATCGTTAGTGGACCCTGCCAGGCAATAGACGTACCCATCCTCGTATTCCCATTTGTGTTCGCTGGCCTCATCCAATGCCATGTACTCCTCCAGGGTCAACCGAGGAATGCGTTGATACATAGGGTATGTCACCTCCTTACAGCTACCCGCCGATTAAAATCGGCGCTAGGAGCCTTCGGCTACCAAGTCCCTACGGGACTTCATGGCGCCTGCGGCGCCCGTAGCGCCGAATTCATTCGGCGAAAGGTTTGCAAAGCGCCCGTGTTGCTTGACCGTCTCGACCACCGAGCGGAAGAGCAGCAGCCCATCCGTCCCGCCCAGCGCGGCCTCGCCGCAGCGCTCCGGGTGCGGCATCATCGCTGCTACATTCCGTTGAGCATTAACAATGCCAGCTATGTTGTTGCGCGAGCCGTTGGGGTTCGCGTCCAAGGTAATCGAGCCGTCCGGCGCGCAGTAGCGCAGCAGCACGCCGCCCGACGCCTCAAGCTGGGCCAGCGTCTCCTCATCGGCGAAATAGTTGCCCTCGCCGTGCGAGATGGGCACCCGCAAGACCTGCCCCGGCGCACAGAGGCGGGTAAAGGGCGTTTCCGCGTTTTCCACGCGCAGATGGGTCCACTGGCAGCGAAACTCCAGACTGTCGTTGCGCAGCAGCACGCCGGGGAGCAGCCCGGCCTCCGTCAAAATCTGGAAACCATTGCAGATGCCCAGCACCAGCCCGCCGGCCTCGGCAAAGCGCGCCACCGCGCCCATCACCGGCGAAAAGCGCGCAATCGCTCCCGTGCGCAGATAATCGCCATACGAAAAGCCGCCCGGCAAGATGACGCAATCGCAGCCCTGCAAGTCCTCATCTTGATGCCAGATATAGACGGCCTCCTCGCCCATCACATTTGCCAGGATATGATGACAGTCGCGGTCACTCCAGGTGCCGGGGAAAACAATAATGCCAAATTTCATAGGGTGTATTCTCGTATCCTTGCCAGGATTATCACTGTGGGGGAACCTATCAAAGCAGGGGGACAACACTTCTCTCACTCTCATTATATCATGAAGCTGCCTTGCAAGGAAGGTGTGAGACTGGAGGGTGGCAGCTTATGGCTGCTGGCCCAGGTCTTTGAGCAGCCTGATCTCATAGTCTCGAAAGCCCACTTTGATGTATAGCGCCCATGCTCTCGCATTCCTTGCCAGCGCATTGATGCGTAGCGCCCGCGCTCCCTGCTGCACCGCAAACTTTTCCGCACGCGCCAGCAGTGTCCGGCCCAGAGCTTGCCGCCTATATGAAGGCAGCACGATCAGATCAGAGATGTAGGCATAGTTCGCCAGACTGGTCAGATAGCCCTCCGGCTCAGGCTCCATCCAGATGCAGACGAAGCCAGCCACCCGGCCATCCACTTCGGCCACAAAAAGCTGGCCTGACTGTTTCTGGCATGTCTCCAGCAGGTCGAGCAGATAGCGGCGGGCGACGCTCGCACCCTCCACGCGATCTGGCTCCAGCGCCCGCTCGAAGTCTTGCAGCGCGATAATGCACTGCTCCACCTGCTCCTGATCGGCTGGCTGATAGGCGCGTATCATGGCTCCTCACTTGCAGTGCTGCCAGCGCTGGCGGCAAACGAGCCGGCGGCCCGGCTGCGCGTGAGCAACTCTGCCAGGATGCCGGCGATATTCCAGGCATCGTCGCCGCCCCGGTGATGCGTGCCCTCCAGCGGAAACTGCAAGAGGTGCAGCGCCCCGTCCATGCCCGCCTCGCGTGGTAGGCCAGCGACCAGCGCAAAGAGCAGCTTGACGTTGAGATGCCTGGGGCCAAAGGGATAAGCCACCCCACGCGCCTGGCACTGCCGCTCAAACTGCTGGCGATCATACTCCCCATAGCTGGCCCAGACACGCTCCGCCGAAGCATACTCGCGCTTGAGCAGGGCGCAAGCCTCGGCAAAGGAAACGCCCTGCGCCACTTGCTCTTGCGTCA
>CAZFWN010000183.1:0-11065 GCA_964522745.1 uncultured Ktedonobacterales bacterium | reverse complement strand
ATGCCCATGATAGATGATCCGCGTGACGCCTGTTGCCGCATCCCAAACGCGCACGACTCCATCTTTGCCGCCAGAAGCGATAGACTTGCCATCGGGCGACCAGGCCACTGCCCAGACCTCACCGGTATGCTCACTATAAGTGAGGCGGCTGCTGCCATCTGTCGCATTCCACACCTGCACCGTCTGATCATCGCTGGCCGAGGCAATGCGCGTGCCATCCGGCGACCAGGAGAGTTCGCTGACACGTGCGGCATGGCCCGAATAGTAAAAGATCAGCTTCCCTGTATCGGCATCCCAGACCTGTACCGTGTTATCGAAGCTCGCCGAAGCAATACGCCGTCCATCTGGCGACCAGGCAATCCAATCGACATCCTGGTTATGGCCTGTATAGGTCAGCAGGATGTGCTGCGTGGTGGCATCCAGGACGTATACATCTTGCCCCACGCCCACAGCCAGGCGTATGCCGTCTGGCGACCAGGCCACTGCATACGCCTGGTGGGCGTTGCCAAATGGCGTTTCGGTGGGGAACTGAATACCCCCTGGACCTGGTCCAAAAGATACCGGCGCAGCTTTCACGGTCCAAAGAAAGCCACAAGCGACAAGGACAACCACAACGAATGCGCCTCTCATCGGCCAGCCGGTAAGAGAGAACCGGGCGCCTCTTTTAGAAGGGCGCGCTGAGGACGCGGCGACGGGTACAACAGGCGGCGCCACTTGCGGGGAGGCGCTGGCGAGCGTCCTGGCGCTGACCGCAGTGGTGGCTGCGGGTGATGGCTGCTGATCTCGTGCCCAGAGGTTGGCTAACCGCTCCAGTTCATCTTTCACCGTCCGCATCAAGGGCGGGCGTTTGTGTTCATCAAGGTCCACCATTTGCCCGATGAGTTCTGCCAGCCCTGTCGGCCCTTGCAGGCGGAGTGGCGCAAAGCGGAACGGGTTATTGGCGGGGTCGGTGCCGCTTAGCAGAAAATGCAGCAGCGCGCCCAGGCTATAAATATCCGAGCGCGGCGTCGTCTGGGCTTTGCCATATTGCTCCGGCGCGGCATAGCCGGGCGAGCCAAAGGCAATGGTATCGCGCGCTTTCCCCGGCTTAAAATGCCGGGCAATGCCAAAATCAATCAGATAGAGATGGTCATCAGGCGTCAGCATGACATTGCCAGGCTTCAGGTCACGAAAGATGATCGGTGGCCGGCGCGTATGCAGATATTCCAGGACATCGCAGAGCTTGCTGCCGATCTGAAGCACTTGCTCTACTGGGAGATGGCCGCCCTGCCTGGCAACAGCGTCCTCCAGGGTCTCGCCCTTGATAAAGTCCATCACCAGATACCAGTTGCCGCCTTCGCTAAAGTGCGCGTAAATCTGTGGCAGGCTGGGATGCGAAAGTTCCGCCAGAAACCGCGCTTCGCGGTGAAACGTCTCAGTGGCCTCCAGCAGTTCCAGTGGCGACAGACTGCCGGGCTGCATCTCTTTGATCGCCACCAGCCGGTTATCTGCCTCGGTATCTTCAGCGCGATAGACGGCGCCAAAGCCGCCCTCTCCAATCTGCCTGAGGATACGATAGCGCTGCCGCAAGAGCTGATTGGGCCTGAGCTGCTCTGATGGCGTTCCGGCTTCCTTTGGCGCGCTTTCCTGCTGCGCCTCTGTGGAAGCACCAGCCAGCAGCGCTTTCCCGCAGGCAAAACACGTCTGCGTGTCTTCAGCATTCAACGCGCCGCATGCCCGGCAATAGAGAGAGGAAGAGTCCATACGCTCCATGCTCCTTGCGAACTGCTGTGCTTTTCCTCTCTCATTGTAAGGCAGGAAAGCAAGCGCGTCAAAAAGACCATGACCACTCACTTGCTGGAGACAGCCTTATGTAGAAGAGCGATAATACTCGCAGCCGGCCAGATTTGCGCAGAGCGCCTGGCCGCCGGCAATCGCCCCAAAGCGCAGGCGCTCCGGCAGGTAATCTTCTTTCCCGACCCGGAACAGCTCATCTGCTAAGGGAACTAGCGCCCGCTCGCCACCTGACGGGCCAATCAATAGCAACTGGCCCTTGCGCAGCACAACCCGAAAATTGCTGCCCCAGGGATTGTGCGAGCGATACTGGCCGGGATAGGCGTTCCAGGCTGCTGGATAGTCAAACGTAGTCGGGCCGCTGTAGCGCTCGTTCGTGTACCACTCAGGCCCATAGCAGGCTGCTGTTACCTGGCCCTCCTCGCGCTGAAAGCTGAGCAGGAAGCGCGACCAATCGGGATGATCGACAGAGAACGCATCGGGACTGCGCCGCTCCAACGTTATTTGCTCCTGGCCCTGCCTCAAAAGCAATTGCCCATTTTCTGCCAGCAGTGTAAACGCCTCGGAGCCTGCCACATAAGTTCCCACGTAGTCCTGAGCGTTCTCGATGCTGGTGGTGCGGCTGGATGGTGGCGGCTCTGGCAGCGCTTGCCCCTGCCGCGCAGCGCGCAGCAGCCTGAGCGAAAATTCAGCGATGGGCGCCGGGTCGGCGGGCGCGTTGAGCAGGAGAGCAACCCCGATGCCCTCATCCATGTCTGCCGCGATGCGCGAGCTATAGCCTACATGCCCGCCGCTGTGCGCCAGGCAGCGATGCCCGTCTAGCTCCTCAATGCCCAAACCGTAGGCATAGGCATTCCCAAACCCGGTATCCAGCACTGCCTGCGTCAGCAGCGCAAAGCTCTCCTCAGAAAGAATGCGGCCCGCTGGTCCCTGGCCGCGATTGAGCAGCATGCGCACATAGCTCGCCATATCGGCGGGCGTAGAGGCCGGGCTGCCATCACCGGCCCGGTATTCCAGCCAGGGCGCCGGCACAAACGGCTGGCGAAAATCCACCGGGCGATCATCGTAGAGCGGCTCATAACCCACTGCCATCCGCCGACGCAGCGCGTGGGTGCTGGCCGGCGCGCTCAACGTCATCCCTAACGGGCTGAGAATGCGGGATTGCAGTATGTCTCCATAGGGTTGCCCGCTGATCTCTTCCAGCAAGATGCCCAGCGCTTTATAGCCCACGTTCGAGTAGTGAAAGTGCCGCCCCGGTGGCGAACCTGTCTCCGTTTCGCGCAGGGCATAAACCTCATAGTATGGCGCGGGCGCAAAGTCGGTGCCCCGAATGATGCCGGCGGTATGGCTCATCAGATGGTGAACGGTGATCGGCTCATAGGCCGATTGCACCGCGAACCAGGGAAGGTAGCGAGTGACTGGCGCGTGCAGATCCAGACGCCCGGCTTCATGCTCCTGAAGCAGCGCAATGCTGGTAAACGACTTCCCAATTGAAGCAATCGCAAAGACCGTTTCTGGAGTGACTGGCGCCCGCGCTGCCAGATCGGCAAAGCCGTAGGTCGAGACGCGCAGCAGATGCTCGCGGTCCGTCAGCGCCAGCGCCAGGCCAGGAATCTGATCGGCTTGCATCTTCTGCTCAATATATCCATCCAGCCGGGCGAACGCTTCTTGATAATCCGCCATGAAATCTCGTCTCCCTCTTGCTACAAAATAGCGCGGTAGATAGCAGCAAGCCTACGACTGGCCGCTGTAGGAGAGGACATTCAGGCCAGTGAAGGCGTCCCACGCCTCTATGATGCCACTGCTGCTGGCTGATACAATTCGTTTGCCATCGGGCGACCAGGCCACGTCGTAAATAGCAGCGCCTACTTGCCCGTGATAGATATAGGATGGGGCCGCTGAACCTGGATTCCAGACCTGCACGGTGCCGTCCTCGCCTCCAGAAGCCAGATAGGTTCCATCGGGTGACCAGGCCACCACTCCCACGTGGCCGCTGTGCCCGCGATAGGTGAAGGCGTGGCTGCCGGTCAGGGCATCCCAAACCTGGACGGTCCCATCCAGGCTGGCCGAAGCAATCTGCTTGCCATCGGGCGACCAGGCAATATGACTGACGCCAGCGGTGTGCCCGCGATAGGTGTACACTTCTTGCCCTGTGGCCGCATTTATTACATGCACCAGATTGTCCTGGCCTGCCGCAGCCAGATACGTTCCATCGGGCGACCAGCCCACCGTCCAGACTTGACCTGGCGCCTTTAGCACCGTCCGTCCAGGTTGAGAATCACCAAGATCCCAGACCTGAACCGTGCCATCATCACTGGATGAGGCAATTTGTTTGCCATCCGGCGACCAGGATAGCTCGCTCGCCCGCTCATTATGTCCAAAATAGCTAGAGATGCGGTTGCCCGATGTGGCGTCCAACACCTCTACTGGACCAACATACCCAGCTGCGGCGATGCGCGTGCCATCGGGCGACCACGCCAGCCAGGTGACGCCACCATTATACAGAGGCCTGCTGAACTGGAGAGTTCCCGTTGTGGCATCCCAGAGGGAAACGTATCCATTACTTGACGCCGCTGCAAGATGCTTCCCATCCGGCGACCACGCCGCAGCATTTATCTGGTTTATGTAGGGGACAGGTGTATAGACAGGCGTATCATAAATAGGTGTATCATAAGGATAGGTATACACTGGTGGCGAAGAGTGCTTTGATGACAATGCGAGTACAACAGCACAGATGATCACAAACACTAACCAGCCCAGGCCGAACAGCGCTTTGGCAGGCGAAGACTGCGAGGAGCTTACCGGCGTCGGTGAAGCGGGCGCGCGCACTGGTATAGGTGTTATCGGCGGAGAGAAGCGCGGAGAGGCGCTGGCGGAGGTCGCATTGGCAACGGCAGTTGTTGCTAACCGCTGCTGATCCGCCTCCCAAATGCCGGCCAGGCGCTTCAGTTCATCCCTGACCGCTCGCATCGAGGCAGGCCGCTTTTCTTGATCGAGTTCGACCATTTGCGCGATCAACTCTGAAAGCCCTACTGGCCTGCGCATATGCAGCGGCGCAAAGTGGAATGTTGCTTTGGCCGGATCGTCGCCGGTCAGCAGGTGATGCAGCAGCGCGCCCAGGCTGAAGATGTCGGAGCGGGGTGTTGTCTGCGCTTTGCCGTATTGCTCCGGCGCGGCATAGCCTGGCGAGCCAAAGGCAATCGTATCATGCAGTTTTCCCGGTGTGAAGTGGCGCGCAATGCCAAAGTCAATCAGATAGACCCGATGATTGGGCGTCAGCATCACATTGTCCGGCTTGAGGTCGCGGAAGATCACCGGTGGCTGGCGCAGATGCAGATACTCCAGCACATCACAGAGCTTGATGCCGAGATCAAGCACTTCCTTGAGCGGGAGATGCCCACCCTGTCGGGCAACGTAGGACTCCAGCGTCTCGCCTTTGATGAAGTCCATGACCAGATACCAGTTGCCACCCTCGCTGAAGTGCCCATAGATTTGCGGCAGGCCAGGATGCGCCAGTTCCATGAGAAACTGCGCCTCGCGGTGAAAGGCATCGGTGGCCTCTTGCAAATCATCAGGCGAGAGACCCTCATGGCTCATCTCTTTGATCGCCACCAGCCGGTTGCCTGACTCGGTATCTTCCCCCTGATAGACGGCGCCAAAGCCGCCCTCACCGATGCGCTTGAGAATGCGAAAGCGCAGTTTCAGCATTTGCTGAGGCAATAACTGCCCGGAGCGTGTTCTGGCCTTTTCCCCAATCGCCTCTGGCTCGGCCAACGGCAGCGCCTTGCCACAGGCAAAGCAGGTCTCGGCATCGGCGGCATTCAACGCGCCACACGTGGGACAATACGGCGAGGATGAATCCATAGCCTCTAGCCCCCTTTGATTGCCAGCGTTGTTACACCTTTGCCCAGATTGTAGGTTAAGAAAGCAGGCGCGTCAAAGCAGCAGATCACAGCCAGAACGTGAGCTACCGATCATTCGACAAAGACCAAAGACCTGTCGCCTGCTATGGCTGAATTTCATAGGTGAGAACGTTCGAGCCGGTCTGCGCATCCCAGGTTTGCACGCCGCCATTCTGGCTGGCCGAAAGCACACGCTGACCATTCGGCGACCAGGCCACCGATAGCGCTCTGATGCTCACCGGAGCCTGCACAGTAGCAGCAGCGCTAGGAGGCGGGCATGAGGAGGCTGGTCTGTGAGGAAGCCTGAGGAACAGCACCACCAGCAAGATCACGATACCAAGGACGATCAGAACCAGCACCCTTGCCAGGAAAAGCGCTGAGCGCGGTCCAAGCAACCGCCGACGAGGCTGAGCAACCGGCTGAAGCACTGGCGCAGGCGGCGCCTGTACTCCTGCCTGATGATGGTGTGCCCAGGCATCCGTCATGTGTTCAAGCCGGTATTCGATGGCGGCCATCGAAGTGGGCCGTTTGTGCGGATCAAGTTCCACCATCTGCTGGATCAGTTTTTCCAGGCCATCAGGGACAGGCACGCGCAGCGGCGCAAATTGGAACGGGTTATTCTCCGGGTCATCGCCAGTGAGCATTTGATGCAGCAGCGCGCCCAGGCTGTAGATGTCGGAGCGAGGGGTGGTCTGTGCCGTGCCATACTGCTCTGGCGCGGCATAGCCCGGCGAACCAAACGCGATGGTATCGTGAGCCTTGCCTGGCTTGAAGTGGCGCGCAATGCCAAAATCGATCAGGAAGACCTTGCCGTCCGGCGTCAGCATCACATTGCCTGGCTTGAGGTCGCGGAAGATCACCGGCGGCTGGCGGGTATGCAGGTAGTGCAGCACCTTACAGAGCTTGATGCCCAGCTTGAGAACTTCCTTGACCGGCAGCCGCCCACCCCGCCGGATCAGATGCTCCTCCAGCGTCTCGCCCGCGATAAAATCCATCACCAGATACCAGTTGCCGCCCTCTTGAAAGTGCGCGTGGATGCGTGGGAGATGCAGATGCGATAGTTCCGTCAGCAACTGGGCCTCGTGATGAAACGCCTCGGTGGCCTCTTGTAAATCCTGGGGCGACAGACCAGCGTGGCTCATCTCCTTGATCGCCACAAGCTGGTTGTTCTCCCGCGTATCCTCAGCCTGGTAGACGGCACCGAAGCCCCCGGCGCCAAGACGCCGGAGAATTCGGTAGTGCTGCTGAAGCAAATGCTGCGGCTGGAGCATACCCGATGTTGGATCGGATGTGGTCGCCGGCGCGGCGGAAGGAGATGGCGCTGGCGCAGACAACGCTTCGCCACAGAGCGCGCAGGCTGTCGCGCCTGACGTATTCTGCGCGCCACATTTGGGGCAGTATGCTGAGGAAGGGGCCATAGAGCGCCTTGCTCCTTATATAATATGATGGCTAATCGCTACTACCCATTTCCCGGAGGTTGCCGGTGCGCGCGTGAAAGATTACGTGCCCTTTGTGGCAGACGGTTGGCGGTGAGTTGGTTCGCGGTATCCCCACAGGACCGCCGGTGAGTATAAATATACCGCTCAATTCGACATAACACACCAGGGCATCATCTGGCAGGCCCACATCTCTGTGCATCGACTCGCGTAACCCCACGAATCTCGTCTGCTTTCTGTATCCATCGAAGCGCCTACCCACTTGTGCCGACAATCAGCAGGCTGCCGGTGCGCGCATCAAAGACTTCGTCAGCATGCTGACCGGACACCGATGCCGTCCCTGCCGGACCAGACACCGAGAACGTGCCGCTGAACTCAACATAGCAGACCAAAGAATCGTTCGGCAGGCCAACATACTCACCCCGCATGAGTTCGCAGGCTTCGCGGCTCGTGATGAACAGAATGCGAGTGATCGTTGGTTGCCGGGCGCTCCCAATTTTGCCCCCTTGAAACCCATGTTCCTGAATATACCCCCGCACATCGTCCCTGGTGAATGTCGGAATGCCAGGGAGATGCGGCTGAATGGCCGGCAACCCCAACGAATCTGGCGCGCTCGCTGGCCCACTGCAATCGTACTGACTGTTGGTGTTAGAGAATAACCTCGTATCAGTTGACACGACGAGCGCGGCTTGGGCTGCGGAACCGCCCAGTGCTAAAAGCAACATGAACCCAAGCAGCAGCGCCCCTATCCTTGGTAGCTTGTACCTGCTCATACGCATCCTTTCCTTTCTCGCTCTCCTCCGTTGCAACACCCTCTTGTAGCTTTACTATAACATCAATGTGGAATAAGCAGAATACCTTCCAATTCCTGGTTCTTTCTCCTCTTGACAAACGCTTCTTTTCTGGTTACTATATCTGTAACGGATATATCTGCTGACATGATAGCGCGTTCACAACAAGCAGCGATAGGTCGCCCCCGCCATTGCTTGAGGAGACGATGCGTATGACACACCATGAGCAGCGTATACCAGAGGCGCTGCTGCCACTCACTCCAACGGTGTTCCACATTCTCTTAGCCCTCGCCGACGGCGAGAAGCATGGCTATGCCATCATGCAGGAGGTCGAGACGCGCACGGGTGGTGCGATGCGTTTGGGGCCAGGAACGCTCTATGGCTCGATCCAGCGCATGCTCAAGGACGACCTGATCGTCGAGGCGCAGAAACGCAGTGAGCAGGCTCACGGAGAAGAGCGCAGGCGCTACTATCGCCTGACCAGCTTTGGGCAGCGTGTCTTGCAGGCCGAAGCCCGTCGCCTGGAGCAACTGGTACACCTTGCGCAGAGCAAACAGGTACTTCCTGGCCTCGGTACGATGGGAGGTGTCTAATGGCCTCTCTTCCCCCAAGACGCGAGAGCGCTCTTTCCGAGCGCCTGTACCGGCTCCTTCTGCTCGCCTACCCGCGCGCCTTTCGTGAGGAGTATGCCGCTGAGATGGTCCTGGTCTTCCGCGATGCCTATCGTGAGGCGTCGCGGCAGCAGGGAACCCTGGGCGTGCTGAGCCTCTGGAGCCTGGTGTTCAGTGATTTCGTCAAAACGGTCTGTCTCCAACGAATCCAAAGTTGGGTACAGCGTGGCGGGCGCGGCTTCGCGCTGGCCGGAAAGGAACAGTTGGCTATGACCCTGCCATTCAGATTGGATGTTGCCCAGCGCACGGATACCGGGCGCAAGCGGGCTAACAATGAAGATAATCTCCTCTCCGTTGTGCCAGAAGATCAGCAGCTTTTGCAGGGCAAAGGCGCGCTCTTTGTGGTCGCTGACGGCATGGGGGGCCATGATCGCGGCGAAGTTGCCAGCGAACTGACTATTCAGCAGGTGAAGGACACCTACTACCACGATCTCCAGGAGGACATCCCGACGGCCCTTCAGCGAGCCATTCAACAGGCGAACGCTGCCGTCTATCAGGCAAATGAGGCCGAGCGAGCGAAAGGGGCGAGCGATTTCAGCATGGGGGCGACCTGCGTTGCCGCTGTGCTGCACGAGCAGATGCTCTACGCAGCCAACGTCGGCGATAGCCGCGTCTATGTGCTGCACGACGGGCACCTGCGCCAGATCACACGCGACCATTCGGTGGTCGCGCAGTTGGTCGAGCGCGGCGAGATCACGCCCGCGCAGGTTCGCACGCACGAGAAGCGCAACCAGATCTATCGCGCGCTTGGCGAATCCAACGACGTTGAAGTCGATCTGTTCACCGAGCCAGTGCAGGAGGGCGACACGCTGATCCTCTGCACAGATGGCCTTTGGGAGATGCTGGAGGATGAGGAATTGAGCACCATCATCGAACACTATGGTCCCGAAGAGAGCGTAGAACACCTCATCGCCCGCGCCAACGAAGCGGGTGGGACCGATAACGTCACTGCAATCGTGGTGCGCGTCTCGGCTGCCTAGCAGCGGAACGGCCCTGTGCGACGTACAGATCGCGCGGGGCCGTTTCGCCTCCAGCATCGCGGAACTCCTCATCGAAGCATGTCTAAAAGAACTGCGAAGAAAGGAACACAGATTTGGCAATTCGCGCGGTTGTTTTTGATATTGGGGGAATACTAGAAATTGTGCCTGGTGGTGGCGATCCCACGAAGCATTTTCCAGAGCTGATTGCCCGATGGGAAGCGCGCCTCGCTCTGTCGCCTGGGGAGCTACGCGCAACGATCAGGAGTGTGGACGAGGGGCTGCTGAGCATGGGAAAAGACATGGCGCTTGGCACCTGCTCCGAAGAGGAATGGTGGGATGAGATACGTCACGCTACCGGGATGAACCCTGAACAGATGAACGCCTTTGTGCGCGATTACTGGGATGTCTATCTGGGCAACCCCAACGAAGCACTGATGGCCTTCTTCAGCAGTCTGCGCCCGCGCTACCAGACGGCCCTCCTGAGCAACAGCGGCTCCGGTGCCCGGCGCGAAGAGCAGGAGCGCTATCATTTCAACGAGATGACTGACCTCATCATCTACTCCCATGAGGAAGGCGTCGAGAAGCCGGACCCTCGCATCTACGCGCGGACGTGCGAGCGTCTTGGCGTGCAGCCGGAAGAGATCGTGTTTCTCGATGATACCGAGCGCAATGTCGCCGCTGCTGCGGCATACGGCATGCACGCTATTCTGTTCACAGACACGACCCAGGCCATCGCCGACATCCAAGCCTGCTTGCAGGAGTACGCGACGTAAGCCACACCACTCTTGCCTGTAACCCTGCCCCTTATCGCGGAGCATTGACACAGGGACGCTCGACGGGCTAGACTGCATGGAGAAAAGTGACTACCTCTTCTCCTTCACGCTTCGCGTCGCAGCGTTGCGCGCCTGTTGTACAAGGGGGTTTTCTCGTGGTTATGACCTATTCGCAGGAGACCGCTTTTCAAATTCTCGACCCTGAGGGCACCATTGTCGGTCCTGTGCCTGATCTCTCCAATGAGCGCCTGCTGGCTCTCTTCCGCTGGATGTGGCTGGCGCGCAGCCTCTCCAACAAGATTATCGCCTTGCAGCGTCAGGGCCGGGCCACGACGTTTGGCTCGCTCGTCGGGCAGGAGGCCGCTTCCGTCGGGCTGGCCGCGCCGCTTCAGCCGCAAGACTGGCTTGCCTCGTCCTATCGAGAGATTGCCTCGCATCTGGTGAAGGGTGTGCCGCTGCCCACCATGATCTTCTCTTTCCGGGGCAGCACGCCGCCAAACTTTCCGACAGAGACACACTGCCTGCCTATCCAGATTGTCATCGGCACGCAGATGCTGCACGCCGTTGGGCTGGCAATGGCCGCGAAGATCAGCGGCGATCCCGCCGTCGCGGTGGGCGTCTGCGGCGACGGTGCTACTTCCGAGGGCGACTTTAATGAAGCGCTCAACTGGGCCGGCGTCTATAAAGCACCTGTTGTGCTGGTCGTGCAAAATAACGGCTGGGCCATTAGTGTGCCGCG
>CAZFWN010000182.1:0-11074 GCA_964522745.1 uncultured Ktedonobacterales bacterium | reverse complement strand
CAGCCCCCACGATACTGCAGGGGCAGCTCTGTGGGACAATAGGACGCCGCCGATCTCTCCACCTGCACAGGTGGTTTTTTATGAGACGAACAAGGAGCAGTCGGCTGATTTCTAGAAATCAGCCGACTGCTCCTTGTTCGTCTGAAATGGTATCTCAGGGCACTACGAAATGAAACGTCCAGGGGCCTGGCACTGATTGACCAGAAGCAGAAATCTTATTGATAGTCAGCGTCCATGTCCCATGCTTATCAAAAAGCGAGGTATCGAAGTTCACTGCCATCATCGCCTGTGTGGGTTCCTGGTCATCTGTCGGCCAGATAAAAATTCCATCAGACCAGTCATTGCCTGGTGCCTTGAGTTGATCTGAATTCCAACCGCCAACGCTCAAGAGGGGGTTAGTAGTAAGCCACAGCCCATAGCCCACTCCACGCAGGTAGAGCCGTGTTTCGCTTGGGGTGACCACCACCCGCTCCAGAATAAGCGTCTTGCCATTCACCGTGACTGCCTGATGCAGATTCACCACCCGGCCAGGATGAAATGGCACCGAGAAATCTACGGTGATCGGTTGGGACGGCACCGCCGCTGGCTTTGGTGTGGGCTGGCCGGGAGGAGACATCACAGACGGATCTGGCAGCGGTTTCCACCCATCTACCTCTAAATGCAGATGCAATTGACCAGGGTTCCCGGCAATCGCTGACAAGACATCAAAGCTCGTAAAGAGGATTTTCCCTGCTTGCGATACCCCAAAGATGCGTGGATGGAACGTTATACCTTCCTTTGCTGTAAGCTTAGGCTGATAGGCAACTTGCGCCTGAGGATCACTATCTTCTGTGACGGTATAACCAATGACAACCTTGTTTGCGTCGGCATAGGCTTTATTGACCGTCAGTGTAAAGCCACCGACTGACTGAGAGGCATTCACATCCTGGTACAGCAAGGGATTCTGCATAATCTGTGTCAAGCCAGGATTGGGGTCAAAGATATGTTGAATCAGTGGGTAGGCAAACACACTCCCTGCTGTCAGCACCACCGCCAGCGCCAGCGCCGCTGCCACCACGCTCACCCGGCGCGGCAGCCGGAGCGCCGGCTGGAAGCGGCGCGGCCAGAGGGCGTGACGGCGCGGCTGCGGCGCCCGCTCGCGCTGCGCCAGCGCCGCAGCCAGCGTCAGGTGTGCCGGCGGTTCCGGCGCGCTATAAGCGGCATCCAGATCGCCAACCAGCGCCAGCAGGTCGGCATCGGCCTGCTCGCCCAGCAGGTCAGGGTAGCGCGCTTCGAGCATGTCTTTATCCTTCATGATACTGCTCCTTGAGCATCTGGAGAGTTCGGGTCAGTTGTTTCTTGATGGCGGCGGGACTCTTGCCCACCACCTGCGCGATCTCCGGCGCGCTTAGCCCGGCGGCAAAGCGCAGAGCCAGCAGTTCGCGCTTCGCCGGATCGAGCCGGGCCAGCAGATCACCAACACGCGACAACGCTTCCAGGTGTAAGACTCGCGCTTCGGGGTCTTGGTCGATAGCTGGCTGGAGCGCCTCCGGCAGCGACTCCCAGGAAATGGAGGCGCGTTTACGGCGGTAAGCATCGGTAGCGGCGTGTCGCGCAATCGAAAAAAGCCAGGCCACAAAAGGCGCACCGCGCGGGCGATACCTGGGCAGCGCATCCAATGCCCGCAGAAAGACCTGCTGGGTCAGATCGGCGGCATCCTCATCGCTGCCCACCTGCGCCCGCAGATAGCGATAGACCCGCGCCAGGTAGCGCTGATAGAGGACATCGAAGGCGACAGGATTCGCCTGGGCCGCCGCCACCTGGGCCGCCTCATCGCTTTCCGCGCTGGCCTCGCGCTCAACCGACAGCGCCCAGAGATGTCCCATCGGCCTCTCCTTGAGTTGATCGATCCACATGGCTGCTCCTCATCTGAGGGAGATGCTGCTATTGCAATAGCACAGATAAGAACGCAGCACCAGCAGAACGGGGACAGCTTGAGGCAAGAAAAGAGGGTGCTGAGGGGCGCGTTGCTCCGCTAGAAGTCATCGGACCCAGCGATGCAGGCGCGCCCAGGCGGAAAGAGTGTATCCAGCAGTGGGAGCAGTTCAGTAGGGATGGATTGATTGGGCTGCGAGGCGGCCCAGCTTACGGGCCGATAGCCAAATACCAGCCGGGTGAGTATCTGCTGGCTCAGCATCACTGGCTGCGCGTGGGCCGGCGGCTCTTCAAGCAGACGAATACCCTCGCTGCCGACTTCAAGCGCGCAGACCTCTGTGGACGCCTCGCTGTCAACCACCAGGGTCAGCGCGCCGGTCCAGATTGCTGCACTCCGACGCCAGCGCTCCTGCCATTCGGGCAGCATGGCCTGGGCCAGCACCGGCAGCGAGGCGACGCGCGCCATCCAGCCAGCATCTGGATGCTGATAGGTCTGGCTCTTGACCGACCAGCCAAGCGCTGCACCTTCCCAGCCGGACGTGTCCTGTACCACAAGATAATCGGCAAGCAGAAAGAGGGTGGGCGAGTCTGGCGGCAGGCGCCAGCAGAGTTCAGCTGCCGGTTCCGGCAAGGCATCAAGCAGGTGAGCTTGATATTGTAACAGTGCCAACGCGGCAGGCCAGCTATCAGCCGCCGCCTCAAGAGCATGATGTTGATCCGGTTCGCCATAGACCAGCAAATAGCCGCAGGGCTGCTCATCGGGATCAAGCGCCAGGCGCGTTGAGATACCAAGCGAGAGCCACACATGGTGGAGATAGCGCTGCTGCGCCAGTGTGCGGGCAAAGCTGCCGGTGTAGGGACCATAATGGCGCTGGTAGAGTTCCAGCAGCGCTGGCGCATCATCCAGCGTTGCCAGGCGCACCCGCACCGGACTGGGCGGCTGCGCCAGCACAAGCGCCCGGTTGATGGTGTGGTCGGTCAGGTCGAAGACATCTATGTAGCCAAAGCGATGATAGAAGTGCGCGATGCCATCCAACAGCAGCAGCGCGTGCCCGCGACTCCGCGCATAGGCAATGGCATCCTGCATCAGCGCCGAGGCTACGCCCTGCATCCGATAATCGGGATGAGTGGCAACCGAGCCGATGCAGCAGGTCAGCAGCCGCGCTGTCCCCACCTGCAACCAGCGCTCCTGAATGCGATAGCCTCCCAGAACGATTGCGCCTCGGAAAGCGCCACGCGTGTTGTTTGGATCATAGTCAGGCACGCTTTCAGCACGCTGTCGGCGCCCGGCAACGGCGTTTTCTCGCTCAGCTTCTGGAATATCAGGACTGAACGCCCGTGAAGCCACCAGATAATAGGCATCGCGCTCGGCTGCCGTTTCAAACGGGCGCACGACGATAGGCAGGGTAGACATCGAGGCTCTCCTACAAGCGTTATCGGGTTTGTGCCGTCAGATACTCATAGGCCAGGCGCAGACCCTCCAGGATCAGGGATTGGTTGACAATCTCGATCACAGGCGTGGCGCTGGCGACAATCTCGGCCAGGCCGCCATGCGCGATGACCTTGGCGCGCTCGCCGCCTGGCAATTCGCGGCGCAGCCGGGCCACCAGCCCTTCGACCAGCCCCACATGCCCGTAGACGATACCCGACTGCATGGAATGAATGGTATTGCGGCCAATGGCCTGCGGTGGCGCGGTCAGTTCCACCTGATAGAGCCGCGAGGCCGCCCGCGCCAGCGCCTCGGCGGAAATACCCAGGCCAGGCGCAATCGCGCCACCCAGAAAATCGCCTTCTGCCGAGACGACATCAAAGCTGGTGGCCGTGCCACACTGAATGACAATAGCAGGCCCGCCGTAGAGACGGTGCGCCGCCAGCGTACTCATCATGCGGTCAGTGCCGGTCTCCCAGGGATTCTCGGTCAGCAAGCGCACGCCCACATCGAGCGTGTGATCGACGACGATGGCCTCCCGATGGCAATACTGCCGGGCCAGGTCTTGAAAAACCGGCGTCAGCGGCGGCACGACGCTGGAGACAATCACCGCGTCGATCTCGGCATAGCTGTAGCCGGCATGGTGCAGCAGTTCCTCCAGCAGCATCGCATACTCATCCGACGTCTTGTCGCGCACAGTGGAGATGCGCCAGCGGGCGCGCATCTGGCTATCTTCATACAGCCCAAACTTAATGCCGGTATTGCTCATATCAATGGCTAGCAACATCGCTGGCCTCCATCAGAGGATGAGAGCAGGGCCGCAGCGGCGCCGCCCCTGCTCAGAAAAAAATGCAGGCATCTTCTTGCTTCTAGTATACCCTGTCCTGGGCAACTGGCGTTGTCCCATATCGCCAGACTGCCAGATTGCAGGATCAGGAAGCATTGGCAGCGGGCCGCCGTTGATAGAAATTCCAGTTGGGGAGAAAGCCCAGATGCGGCCAGAAGCGGCTAGAGAGCGGATTCTGCGGGCTAAACCCCAGCACATACCCATCTATGGCACGATTGGCATAGGCATCAAAGACGCCCTGCACCAGCACGCGCCCGATGCCTTGCCCGCGCAGATCGGCACGCACGCCCACCTCAGCGATGTCGGCATAGCGCCCTGGAGCCAGGTAATCGCGGTTGTTGAAATCGTCCACGCGCACTAAATAGGTAGAAGCCATTGCCACCACCTCGCCGGCGCGCTCCACCAGCACCGTCAGCGGACCGCCTTCCTCAAGCGGCTGGCCCTGCCATTCAGGTGCCAGTGTGGAGCGAAACGCCGCCGCCAGATAGGGCGTCATGCGAAAGTAGGGACTCGTCTGATGATGGTAATCGCTCTCCTCCAGATAGAGATCGGTCAGCACATCCTCATCCGCTGGCCGGGCGCGCCGGACGAACAGATCGGCGGGAACGGGACGGCTCGAAGGCGCCAGGGGCGCCGCTGAGCGGAGCGAGCGCTGTAGAAAGACCTCAAAGCCGGCGGCGCGCAGCAGATCAGTGACCCACTGATCGCGGCTGGGCCAGCGGCAGACCTCCGCCAGCACCCCCTGCGCTCGCCAGCGTGCCTGCAATGCCTCTAACAGCGCGGTGGCTACAGGAAAGGCATCGCTCGCGTCGGGCGGGGGAAGCGTCAGGCTCTCCGCAAAGGCGGTGCGCATCTCAAAGACCTCCAACGCCGGTGCGTCATCCTCGCGCTCTGACGAAAATTCGCGCAGCAGCGTGGTGACATAGCCACGCGCCCGCCCACCGGCGTCACGCGCCACCAGCGGCGCGGCGCTCTGCTGCCGGTGCAGCGCCAGCAGTGCCGCAATCTCCTCACGCGGACGCGCCGGGCGGAGCGCGGCGTCCAGCGTGTGCCAGCGCGCCTCCTGCTCAGCGATCAACTCGACCAGAGCAGCGGCATCGTGAACATCGGCGGGTTCAACAGTAATACTCATGAATAGTTATCCCTAATCAGCCGCAGGTTTCTGCGCCTCAAGCGCGTGCGCAACCAGCGCGCGCAGGGCGCTCAGGCTGGCTTGTAGCCGGGGCAAATCCACCACCAGCGCTGGCCCAATCACCGTTGCTTCCAGGCTGAGAGCGCCGTTGAAGCCGCGCCGCGCCAGGCCGGCAAAGAACGCGGCAAAGTCGATCTCACCCTCGCCTGGATGCAGATAGCGTCGGCGCTGCTCACCATCGGTCATCTGCCCATCATAATCTTTGATATGTACATGGCGCACGCGCTGGCCCTGCCAGAGCCAGTCGGCGGCCAGCGCTTCCTCAAGCTGACCGTGATAGGCCAGAAATTCGGTATCCAGCGCAACCCGCGTGCGCTCATCCCGCACAATAGCCCGGCGCACATTGGTCAGCGGATCGGCCTGCACGCAGGGGATAGTCTCGATAGCCAGCGCCATGCCAGCATCCGTAGCCAGCGTATTGCACGCGCCGAGCGACCCCAGGTTGCGCTCCAGATAGCTATCCGACTCAGGTGTGCCCCA
The DNA here is from genome assembly GCA_964522745.1 of uncultured Ktedonobacterales bacterium. Classification (GTDB taxonomy): domain Bacteria; phylum Chloroflexota; class Ktedonobacteria; order Ktedonobacterales; family DATBGS01; genus DATBHW01. The sequence continues at coordinate 5,212 of CAZFWN010000182.1, read as the reverse complement.
CAGATGCAGTACCAACACCTCTGTGCCTAGCCGCTGAGCGAGCCGACAATTCTGCGCCAGCTTCTCTAGCGCCTGCGCGTGTTCAGCCGGATTGGCGCTGCCCAGCGCGGGGCCGATGCTCTTCTCCGCGTGCATCGCCGGGAAGCGTAACTCAGAGGCGCGCAGATCGGCAGCAATCTGGTCCACTTGCTCGTACCACTGACGATAAAAGAGCAGTTCCAGCCCATCGACATCCAGCGCCGGCCCGTATTTGAGGATGGCGCGATAATCAAAGGCATCGCGCTCGCGCGTAAACGTCCCGGTTGAACACAAGACCGGCCAAGATTTACTCATTCTGTTTGACCTCGCCCCAGAGGGCTGTCAGTTCCTCACGAGAGAGCGATTCAAAGGGCCGGCCCTGGGCGCGCACTCGCGCCTCCATACCCTCGAAGCGCCGGCGAAACTTCGTATTGGCCGCCCGCAACACATCCTCGGCGTTGACCTCCATGCGGCGCGCCAGCCCCACCAGCGAGAAGAGCAGGTCGCCAAGCTCCTCTGCCGCGTGTTCTTTATCGCCCTGCTCAATTGCCTCGCCCACCTCGCGGGCCTCTTCGGTCACTTTCGCCACAATATCCTGGACTTCCGGCCACTCAAAGCCGGTCTTGGAGGCTTTCTTCTGCAATTCCTGCGCGTAGCCCAGCGCGGGCGTATTGATAGGGATACCGCGCAGCAGGCTCTCCACCTGCACATCCTCGCCGCCGGAAATCCGCTCCTGCTTCTTAATCTCTTCCCAATTGCGCAGCACATGCTCGGCGTCGCGCACCTGCACCTCGCCAAAGACGTGCGGATGCCGGCGGATCAGCTTCGCGTTGATATGCTCCAGCACATCACCCAGCGTAAAGAGACCCTCCTGCCGGCCCACCTCGGCATGCAGATAGACCTGCAAGAGCAGGTCGCCCAGTTCATCGGCCAGCTTTTGCCCTAGCTCCGGTGCGACGGTCTCCGGCGTGAACGATTCAGGCAGCGGCGTTGGGCCAATCTCATCAAGCACATCGGCCACCTCATAGGCTTCTTCCAGCACATAGCGCTTGAGCGAGAGATGCGTCTGCTTGCGGTCCCAGGGGCAGCCGCCCTCCGGGGCGCGCAGCCGCTCGGTGATCCAGCGCAGCGTTTCCGGGGCGCGCAGCGGCGTCAGCGGGTCGAGCGGCGGCAGGTAGAGACAGGTCAGATGGTCGGCATGCTCGCCCCGGTCTAGCTCGTACAGCTTGAGCGAGACGACTGTTTCTGATTCCGGCAGGCCGCCAGCGCGCACCAGTTGGACCTCACCATCATCGGGATAGAGTTCGCCCAGCGCCAGCTTGACCCCGCTTGCCAGGCGGCGGTTATACAACTGCGCCACCAGCGCGGGCCGCGTCGGGATGATAGTGCCGACAATATGCTCCGGCCCCAGCCCGGCCAGTTCCGTTGCATCCAGCACTTGCAAGCCATCCATCAGATCGACGCCCAGCGCCGCGCAGACCGGCTCCAGAAACGACAGCCCGGCGACTAATCGCGTAGCAATGCCCTGCGCTGCCGCCAGCCGGCGCACCTCGCGCACCGAGCGCTCGCCAACGAGTGGATGCCCCGGCACGGCGTAGTAGACCTGGGCCGGCGCGTCTTCGGCGCTGGCCGCCGCGCAGAGGCGCCGGGCCATCTCGCTGTAGAGATGGTCCCAGGTCTCGCTGGTGTCATAAAGCGCGTCAAACGAGCGTGCCTCCAGCCCTGGAGAGCGCGCCCGGATGGTTTCAACCGTTGGATGGCGCAGCGTGCGAAAATAGACCGCCTGCCCGCGCTGCGCCGCAGCCTCCAGCACCGCCTGGGCCTCCAGCGTCACATCCTCCCACCGGCCCGGCCCCAGGCCCACAATCACGATTTCAGCCGCCATGCGTGTTTCTCCTAGAAGTCAACCAGCACCTGCACCGTCGCGTGCTGCCGCAGCCAGCGCGTAAAAACGACGTTCTGCGCGTCATTGGGCGCGTTATCTACATTCAAGAGCGGGATGGTCTGGCGCGAGCGCACCTCGACCACATAATACAGCGTTGGCCCCTGCTGCGCGCTCAGCGGCGGCGCCACGCCAGGCGCATTGGCAAAGCACAGGCGATTCGTAGGCTGCTGGACGGCCACCGGCCCAACCGGCTGCCCCACTGGCGCGTTGAAATATACCTGATCGAGCGCCGCCGGGGCCGACCCTGGCGTGAAATCGCCGGCATCGCCGCCGGTGCCGCGTGTGCGGTTCTGCGAATATTTGGCCGCCAGCACATCAAAGCCCGCCCCGGCGCGCAGCTGCGCCAACACCTGCTCGGCAGTCGCCCGGTCATTGACCTGGATGGAGTTCACCTGCGCGTCAACCGTCGTCAGATTGGGCATCAGACGCAAGACCTGCTGCTGCTCCAACGCCTGCCGCGCCAGCAAACGCAGATCATCCTGGCTAATATGCAGGCTGGGCAGCAGATCATTCGGCGGAAAGACGCCTTGCTGCTGCGACGCTGCCAGCAGTTGATCGACGGCCTGGGGATCGACGCTGATATGATGCGCCGCTGCCTGCTCATCGGTCAGTTGCGCATTCAGCAGTTGATCGAGCGACATGCGCCGCACGGCGGCCAGATCATCGCGGCGCGCCGGGTCGTTCCAATCAATGGCCGCGCGGATGCTGCCGGTCAGTTGGTCCTGAAACTGACAGAGGCTTTTATTGATCTGCACAAAGCGCAGATATTGCGCCAGCGGAATAGCCTGCCCATTGACCTGCGCCGCCGTCACGAGATCGGCGGGCCGGGCACAGCCGGCCAGCACCAGCAGCGCCAGCACCAGCAGCGCCAGCGCGGAAGACCAGCGCGTGATGTGCTGTCTATACGAAAGATGGGGATAAGAAGATTGGTGAACCCTACTGTTCATATTCTTGATTATCGCACTGCTCTGAGAGCAGTGTCAAAGGAAACCCGCCTCAGTGAGCCTGAGGCGGCGCCGGTGATTGAGCAGCGGCTCCCATTACTTCAGAGGCGCTGGCGCCCTGGCCCTCCTGGTGTGGAGTGGGAGCAGGCGCGCGCTGATGCAGATCATGCAGCGGACTCAGCCAGCCGAGCAGCCCTCCCTTGGGCGCGCCGAGCAACTGCCAGGCGCGGCTCATGCCCAGGCCATAGACGCCCATTAACAGTGCCGTCAAACTATAAATAATGCCGACGTCAGTGGGTGTCTTGAAGACAAGGACAGCAAAATAGAACTCAAACCCATACACCACCAGGCTGACGGCCACTAGAAATCCCCGCCGCAGCAGGTTCAGCCAGCCGGACCACGACTTGAGTATGTTCACCGCCAATGAGAGTGTACTCATCAGTGACGCGGCACTGATAAAGAGGGCAAACCAGCCGATATTCACCTGCGGAATCAGTGCGCCAAGCGAGGTAAAAAAGGCGTTGACAAGCGCCGTCAACGCGCTCGTCGCCAACGCATAGCGCTCGGCTGATGCCCCGCGCCCAACGGTGGTATGGGGCGCCACCGACACGGCTACAAACAACAGACCGATCAGCGCCGCGCCAGCGCCAGCGCTGGCAGCAAAAAAGGTGAGAAAGGACGAAGGAACCATAGCATATCTTCTCCACAGCCAGACTAACAAGTCGATGATAGCGTTAGAGCAGAGAGCAGCACCGGCCTACAGAGTAGCATTCATACCAGCTGCTGTCTAGAGATTACAGGCACGGAAACAGGCCCAGAAGGCTGTTCGCAGGCGAGGCCGGCAGTTGCAGCAGCCCGCCTTGCCTGCTCATTGACGGCATTTGCTTCGGTGCGGTATGATGCTGCTAGTGGCCCGAAAGCATACGGGCCGGGATAGGGCGCCTTGACTACGAACGAGCGATGCGCAACGTTCGCAGATGCAGGAGGACACAACTATGGGGTTGATCTCCCGATTTACCACGTTTATTAAAACGGTCTTTAGCTCGGCGCTGGATAAAGCGGAAGACCCTGGTATGACCCTCGATTATTCCTACCAGAAGCAGATCGAGCAGTTGCAGAACCTGCGGCGGGCCATTGCCGATGTGGTCACCAACGAGAAGCGGCTGGAATTACAGCAGGCCCAGGTGCAGACGCAGATGGCAAAGTATGACGACCAGGCGCGGCAAGCGCTGGCGGCCAACCGCGAAGACCTGGCCCGCATGGCGCTGGAACGCAAGCAGAACTTGCAAACGCAGATCACCGGCTTCCAGCAGCAGATCGAGCAATTGAAGGCCCAGCAAGAGAAGTTCGTGCAGGTGGAGCAGCGCCTTTCGGCGAAGGTCGAAGCCTTCCGCACGCAGAAAGAGATGGTCAAGGCGCAGTATGGCGCGGCCCAGGCGCAGGTCAAGATCAGCGAAGCGGCCACTGGCCTCTCCGAAGAGATGACCGATGTGAACATGGCCGTGCAGCGCGCCCAGGACAAAGTGTTGACCATGCAGGCCCGCGCCAACGCGATGGATCAGTTGATCGAGCAGGGCACCTTGCAGGAAGTCGGCCAGCTTGGCCCCGGCGGCGGTGATTATCTGGATCGCCAGTTGAATCAGATCTCCAGCCAAGGCCAGATCGATGCCCAGCTTGCCGCGATGAAACAGCAGATGCAGCTTGGCCCTGGCAACCAGCAGGGGGGGCAAAAGCAGCTTCCCAGCGGACAATAAAGCTTGCATGGGAGAATAACGCATGATTGTACGCATTTTGAGCGAGGACCAGTATCGCATTGACGAGAGCCATATGCCGGCTATCGCCAAGCTGGATAATGAACTGCTTGAGGCCGTTCATAAGGATGACCACGCGCATTTCCACAGCCTGCTGACCCAAATGATCGAACTTATCCGCCAGCACGGCCAGCCGCTGCCTATTGATGAACTGACAACATCCGATCTCATCGTCCCAGCGCCCGACATGACCCTGGCCGAATCCAAAAAATACCTGGAGTCCCCAACCTCCTGAACGCTCCGCGCAGGAGTATAGCAGACCAAACAAGTACCGGCGCGCCAGCCTCATTGCTGACGCGCCGCCGCGTCGGATCGGCCTGGGGCGTGGCGCTGGTCGTGCTTGGCATCTATGGGCTGCTCTTGCTCCGCTTCTTTGCCACCGGCGGCGATCCCCGCGACTTTATCTTGATGGGCCGCGTCTTTATCGAGCGCAGTGGCCCAAGCGCCCTGATTGTCCCCGACCCGCACTACTCCTACAGCCCGCATGGCTATGA
>CAZFWN010000181.1:0-11095 GCA_964522745.1 uncultured Ktedonobacterales bacterium | reverse complement strand
ACCCTAGCTGCTTGGTCAGCATGTTCGGCAGATAAATCTGCTTGTTCAGCCCACCGACCATAATCAGGAGGTGTGCTTTTCTATTACCGGCGCTACTCGTGTTGCAGGCACTGAGGATGAGAATCAGGATGATGCAAACTACCAGGCAAAGCCGCCGAGTCCATGAGTTCATGTGCCTTCGTCTCTCTGTCTTCGTTGACTGTCATGGTTGTTGAAGGCGCTCTCTTTATCAAGCGTGTCCTGAATCTATGGTAACAGCATAATCGATGAAGCATAAATGACGCATAAACGTCGTCCGCCCCATCATAAACAGCGCGTAAATGTTATAGAGGCGCCCCCCTTTCTCTGCTTGCTCCTAATTCGACAACACGCCTGGCTCTTTCAGCAACCGGATAGTCAATAAATTGCCCCTCTATCTGCAACGAGGCGATCCCTGATGCCACCGCCTGCTCAAAAGCCGCAACGATGCGTTGTGCCTGCTCTATTTCTTGCTGACTTGGGGTAAATATGGCATTGATAATCTCTACCTGTTTGGGATGAATGCACGTCTTGCCCTGAAATCCTAACCGCTTTGCCTGAGTGGCTTCCGTCGCTAGCCCCTCCAGGTCGTTCAAGTCGGCGAAGACCGTATCAAGCGGTGGCTCCAGCCCAACTCCTCGTGAGAGAATCACCATCTGTATCCTCGCCCAGAGCAGCCCTTCATGGCCCAGTGTCCAGGTCATATTGGTATCGAGGCTGAAGTCACCGGCGCCAAAGCTAAGCCGCTTCACGCGGGGCGATGCCTTCGCAATCTCGCGGGCATGGAGAAAGCCTGCCGCCGTCTCGATGATCGGCACTATATCAATGCTCCCGGATGGAATGCCGCGCTCACGTTCGAGTTGGCACACCAGCCAATCGACGGTAGCGACCTGTTCCGGCGCTTCCACTTTTGGCACAACGAGGCCATCGAGGCCAGCGCAGACCACCTCGCGCAGATCATCATAGGCGAAGGGAGTGGAGAGCGCGTTGATGCGCACATACGCTTTTGGGTAGGCTGCGGCGCGGCCTCCTAGAAGCTGGCGGGCGGCAATGCGTGCAACGGGCTTTTCTGCGAGTGCGACGGCATCCTCCAGATCGAGAATAGCGCCATCGGCAGAGCTGGTCAACGCTTTCTGCGCGTGACGCGCGTGATTGGCAGGAGCAAAGAGCAGACTACGCAGCATCGTCATGGCTGCCTCCACGTCACTGTAGTGATGGTCTTCTCTGAGCAAGAGCGGGCTATATTGACCGGCTTAGATAATGCCGTCCTTGGCGAGCTTTTCCAAATCTTCGGCTTCCAGGCCAATCTCTCCATAGACCTCTGCGTTATGCTGTCCCAGGTCGGGGCCGGTTGCCAGCACGCGCCCAGGCGTCTGGCTGAAGCGCGGCACCACATTGACCAGGTGCATCGTTCCCAGGTCAGGGTCTTCGATGGCGGTGAAGCTCGCGCGCGCCTGGAAGTGTTCGTCGGCAAACACGTCAGGAACATCATTGATCGGCGCGACGGCAACTTCGGCCTGCTCAAGCAGGGCGATCACTTCAGCGCGAGGGCGTTCACTGATCCATCCGGCGATGATGGTATCAAGCTCCTCAATATTGGCTATTCTCGCCGAGTTGACCTTGAAACGCGGATCGGTACGCAGTTCCGGGCGTCCGATGGCAACCATCAGCCGCTCGAAGATGGATGGAGCGCTGGCCGAGATGGACACCCAGCGGCTATCGCCACAAAGATAGGTGTTGCGGGGCGCAACGTGATCGCTACGGTTGCCCACCCGGCCACGCGCGATGCCAAGTTGGTCAAAATCAAGCAAGGCCGGCTCAATCAGTCGCAGGAGCGGCTCGCAGAGGGAAAGATCAATGGCCTGGCCCACCCCGCCACGCGCATCACGGTAATAAAGCGCCAGCATCACCGCAAACGCGCCGGTAATGCCGGCTAATCCATCGGCAAGCGGCAGGTTCGGCAACGTTGGCGGGCCATCGGGCTGGCCGGTCAGGTGTGCAAACCCGGAGAGCGATTCGGCCAGCGTGCCAAAGCCAGGGCGCGCGTGGTACGGCCCATGCTGGCCGAAGCCTGTGATGCTGAGCATAATAAGTGGTGGATTGATGGCTTGCAGCGTCTCAAAGCCGATCCCCCAGCGATCAAGTGTTCCTGGGCGGAAATTCTCGATCACGACATCCGCGCTGGCAACCAGCCGCTTGAAGATTTCGGCTCCCTCCGGCCTGCCCAGGTGCAAAGTAACAGAGCGCTTGTTGCGCGCCATCGACTTCCAGAACAGCGGTATCCCGTTCTTGGGCGTGCCCCAGCGGCGCTGCGGGTCGCCCACTTTGGGATACTCCACTTTGATGACATCGGCGCCAAACTCCGCCAGGTAGGCTGCCGTCCAGGGAGCTGCCGCCATTGTTGCAATGTCCAGCACGCGGATTCCCGCCAGCGGAAGTGGTTGCTGTGCAGTCGCATCACTACGGCCTGGTCCACCCGTCATGGTATTTTCCTCTTTTCCTTCAGATGATGTGTAGTAGCATTGCTTGCTTCCGGCGAGCGTCAATGCGTAAGCAAAAAGCCGGGAGGATATCTTCAGGATCGCAGGTTTTTACGGGCGCGGGTAATAAGCAAATAGAAAAAAGCTTCAGGAAGCTGATTAAAAAGATGGGCACGAAAGGCATTGACTTTAGCAGTGCAATAGTATATATAATATTTAACATATGATATTTTTCCTGTCAAGCCCTTTTCGGCATTTTTGTATGTTTTCCTGGCCTCCCCTGTGTAATGCGCTGCGTGTATAATTACCTGGCATACCTGCTCGGCAGAATGCGAAAGAGGCATTGGCTTTTGAGATGTATCATTGAAGGCCAGGAAAGAAGGGCCATAGAAGGATGAAAGAGCGCGGGCTTGGGAACCATTCATTGAAGCAACCTGGCATAGAACCGCTCACCAAAACTACCCTGGCGATTCAGGCGCTCCGCAGTGCCATTTTGCGCGGGGAGATACAACCGGATGCGCATCTCACGGTCAGCCAAATTGCGTACCAGTTAGGTATGAGTCCAACGCCCGTGCGAGAGGCCATCCGCACCTTGCAAGCGGAAGGGTTAATCAACCACACCCCCCATCATTCACTCACTATAGCCGGGCTTTCGCCAAAAGACGTTCACGATATTTTTCAACTGCGGGCCACGCTTGAATCCCTGGCGACCAGGCTTGCTGTTCCGCTTCTGACCGATGCGGATCTGGAAGCGCTCGATGCCCTGAGAAAGAGCATGCGCGAGTCCCATGAGCGCGGCGATCTGGATCAGGTCAATCGCCTCAACGCAGATTGGCATCTCAAACTTTATAGCGCTGCCGATAATAATGTCCTGCTCGACGTCGTGCTGCGTCTTTGGAAGAAGTTCATCATGGATGTCAACTGGATCATGCCAGGACACGCCGAGCGATCCATGCAGCAGCATGACGCGCTCATGGAAGCGATCCAGGCGCGAGATGCCGACGCGGCAGCCAGCCTCATGGAAACGCACATCCATAGCGGCGAGAAGACGGCAATAGAGTATTTTCACACGCGGCCAGGTAGCTCAAGATAAAAGAGGGAGAAGCTAGCGATGTCATCTCAACCGCAACGCCAGGTGACCATCATCGATGTCTTTGCCCGCGATGGCCTTCAAACGGTGGTTCACGAGCCGCACCTACGTACCCCGACCACCGAAGAAAAGGTGGCCGTCATCCAGCAACTTGATGCGGCGGGCGTGCCGGAAATCGAGATTACCGGCTTTGTGCATCCGCGAGTCATTCCCAGCCTGGCTGATGCTGAAGAGGTGGCTCGCCAGGTATTGGCCCAGCCACATCAGGCCGTCTACCGCGCCCTGGTGCCTAATTTTCGCGGCGCCGAGCGGGCGATGGCGGCAGGCGTGAAGAAAATCTCCTGCCTGATTGTCGCCAGCGAAACCTACCAGCAGTTGAACTCACATATGTCAGTTGAGCAAAACGTGCGCGAGATCGAAAAAATCGCCAGCGTTGCCGGAGGCGCCGGATTTGAAGTGACGGTTGGCATGGGCACGTCCTTTATCTGCCCCTATGACGGGGTGTTGGCAGAGGATTACATCCTACGGCTCATCGGGCGTTTCGTCGATGCAGGCATTCGAGAGGTGTCGCTGGCTGATAGTGTGGGGCTGGCCTGGCCGACATTGGTGCGCCAGCGTGTCCAGGCCATTCTGGCGCGCTGGCCTGACCTGCGCATCGGCCTGCATCTGCACACGCTGGCAGGGCTGGCGCTCGCTAATATCTTCGCGGCCTTCGAGGTTGGCATCACCCATTTCGAGGGGTCGGTAGGAGGGATCGGCGGTGGCATTGCTATGCCGGTCCACACTACCAACATGGGCAACGTCGCCACCGAAGACCTCATCTACCTGCTTGAGTCGTGTGGCATCAGCACAGGCATTGACGCCGACGCCGTCGCAGCCATCGGGCGTCGTACCCAAGCATTGATTGGCACCGGCAATGGCTTTGTGACCTCCTTTGGCACGATGGCCGGGTTCCTGCAAACGAGCAAAGCTCAACTGGCGCGTCTGCGCGAGGCGCCTCCAGGGGATTCTAGGGCTGCTACGCGGGTCTGAATCTCCTTTCTTCTCCGTAACCCTGCTGTTGAGGATTCCCAATGACATCATCGCTTTCACCTGGCAAATGTTTTCGCCTGGCTCTCGCTGAAGAACAGCCCTTGCAAGTGGTGGGGACGATTAACGCCTACTGCGCGCTCCTGGCAGAGCAGGTCGGCTTTCGCGCGTTGTATCTCTCTGGCGCGGGCGTTGCTAATGCCTCGTATGGCCTACCAGACCTTGGCATCACCACGATGAACGATGTGCTTGAGGATGTGCGCCGTATCACCAGCGCCACGTCCCTGCCGCTGCTGGTCGATATTGATACCGGCTGGGGCAGCGCTTTCGTCATTGGCCGCGCGATTCGTCAGATGATCGCTGCCGGCGCGGCTGCCATCCATCTTGAAGATCAGGTACAGGCTAAGCGCTGCGGGCATCGACCCAACAAAGCCATCGTTCCGGCGGGCGAGATGGTGGATCGCATCAAGGCGGCGGTGGATGCGCGAACCGACCCGGACTTTGTGATTGTCGCTCGCACGGATGCCTTTGCGCGCGAGGGGCTGAACGCCGCGCTTGAACGGGCGGCGGCCTACAAAGATGCGGGAGCCGACATTCTCTTTCCTGAGGCGCTGACTGAACTTGACCAGTATCGCGCCTTCGCTGAAGCGACGAGCCTGCCAATCCTGGCAAACATCACTGAGTTTGGTGTGACGCCACTCTTTGCTAAAGAGGAACTGGCCGGCGCTGGGGTCGGGGTTGCTATCTATCCACTCTCAGCGTTTCGCGCCATGAGCGCAGCCGCGCTCAACGTCTACAGCGCGATCCGACGCGAGGGGACGCAGCACAGCGTTGTTGGCGCTATGCAGACTCGCCGTGAACTCTATGATGTCCTGGGCTATGACGCCTACGAAGCAAAGCTGGATGTGCTTTTTGCCCAGGAGCCTTCTGAGGGCGAAACGGGCTAGAACGCTTGCCTATCTTTACGTGTTTGGAGCGCGCTTATGTCTACTACCAGGAGCGGAGAACAGAGCAATCGCCCGGCGCCCGATGAGGTGCTGGAAGCCATTGCCACCTATGCTGCTCAGGCAGCTATCACCAGCGCCGAAGTGTACCATACCGCCCGCTATGCCATGCTTGATGCCCTTGGCTGCGGTATGCTCGCCATGAATTACCCGGAATGCACCAGGCTGCTAGGACCCCTGGTGCCAGGCACCGTCGTTCCCAATGGCTCGCGGGTGCCAGGGACGTCCTATGTCCTCGACCCGGCCCAGGCCGCCTTTAATATTGGCGCTATCATCCGCTGGCTGGACTATAACGACACCTGGCTCGCCGCTGAATGGGGCCACCCATCAGACAATCTCAGCGGTATCCTGGCAACGGCGGACTACCTGAGCCAGACGCGCGTGGCCGAGAGCCAGCCGCCCCTGCTGATGCGTGATGTCCTGACTGCGCTGATTAAAGCCTATGAAATCCAGGGCGTGCTGGCGCTGGAAAACAGCCTCAACCGGGTGGGCCTGGATCATGTGTTGTTTGTGAAAGTCGCCTCCACCGCCGTTCTCACGGCCTTGCTTGGCGGTAGCACGAAGACCATTATCAATGCCGTCTCCAACGCCTGGATCGACGGCGGCACGCTGCGCACCTACCGTCACGCGCCCCATGCTGGCTCGCGCAAATCATGGGCAGCAGGTGACGCCACCAGCCGCGCCGTCCGGCTGGCGTTTATGGCTCTTACAGGCGAGATGGGCTATCCTACTGCGCTGACGGCCAAAGGCTGGGGCTTCTACGATGTGCTGTTCAAGGGGCAGCCATTGCGTCTTATGCGCCCCTTCGGCTCGTACATTATGGAAAATATCCTCTTCAAAGTAGCCTTTCCCGCCGAATTCCACGCGCAAACTGCGGTCGAATGCGCTATTGCTCTCCACAATCAGGTGGCACCCCGCCTGGAGCAGATCGAGCGCATTGTCTTGACCACGCATGAATCGGCCATACGCATTATCAGCAAAACCGGCCCACTGCATAACTACGCGGACCGCGATCATTGCCTGCAATATATGGTCGCCATTGGGCTGCTCAAGGGCACGCTCGCGGCTGATGACTATGCAGACCAGGCAGCAGCGGACCCGCGCATCGATGCCCTGCGCGCGACTATGACGGTAGTAGAAGACCCAGGCTACAGCCGCGATTACCTCGATCCCGACAAACGCTCGATTGCCAATGCCGTACAGGTCTTCTTCAATGACGGCTCCGCAACCGAGCGGATCGTCGTCGAGTATCCGCTGGGCCATCGCCGCCGCCGCGCCGAGGGTATCCCGCTGCTGGAGCAAAAGTTTCTCAACAATCTTGCCACGCGCTTCTCTCCCGCGCGCATTGACAGTATCCTTCAGCTTTGCAGTGAGCAGGGCCAGCTGGAAGAAACGCCCGTCCACGAGTTTATGCAAGCGTTTATACCCTGAGCCTGGTAGGTTTCTCTACTGCAAGGACCAGTGATTACCCGCGACCCGTAGGAGCTTTTGTTATGAGCGCATACGACCAGAAACCCGGCACCTGGCGCCTGTTTGGCATCTGGGCACGCATCGGCTTACAATCCTTTGGCGGTGGGGCGTCAACCACCTTCTTGATCCAGCAGGTGTTTATCGAACAGCGGCGCTGGCTGTCAATGGAAGAATTTCTACGCCTCTGGAACTTATGCCTGCTGACGCCTGGTATCAATCTCATCGCCCTCACCGTGCTGATCGGAAAGAAGCTGGGGGGTATCTGGGGCATCGTTGCATCGCTCGCCGGCCTGCTCTTGCCCAGCGCGCTAATCACCTGCCTGTTAGCTGCCGTCTTTGTTCAGATAGAACACAATGTCGCTGTTCAGGCGGTGCTGCGCGGCGTTATCCCGGCGACGGGCGGCATCATGCTGCTCGTTGCACTGAACTTTGCGCGCCCGCTCATCCAGAAAGGCGCTAAGGCCGGGCGCGGCTCTGTGCTGGCGAGCGGCACCCTGGTGATCGCCAGCGCGCTGGCGATCATGCTCTTGAAACTCTCGGTGATTGTGGTGGTGCTTGGCGCGGCGTGCCTCGGCGCCCTCTTCTTTTCACTGCGACCAGCACGACCCCGGCAAGAAGAGCCAGAGGGCGGCCATGATTAATCCACTGCTCTACTTTCTGCTGTTCCTGAAAGCCTCGCTCTTCTCAACGGGAGGCTTTAGCAATCTGCCCAGTCTGCACCAGGATTTGCTTGCCGATGGTTGGGCGCGAGAGGTCGATTTCGGCCAATCTATCGCCATCGGGCAGATCAGTCCTGGCCCCAATGGATTATGGGTCGTCAGCCTGGGCTATCTCACCTACGGCTATCTGGGCGCTTTGCTCGCCCTGCTGGCGATTACCCTCCCGCCGCTGCTGGTGCTGGCGGTGGCTGCCGGGTATGCCCGCATCGAGCAGCGTGCCTGGGTGCAGGGGGCCATGCAAGGCGTCTCGCTCGCCGTCATTGGGATTCTGCTCACGGTAGTCTGGACGATTCTACGCCAACCGGGAGTTGATTGGAAGGGCTTGTTGATCGCCTTGGGCGCCTTCGGGCTGGCGTTGAGCCGCAAGGTCAATGTCCTATTGATTTTAGCGCTGGCGGGTCTCCTGGGCTATTTGTTGTATCGATGAGGTGCCCTCTCCATTCAGATTACTCTTGCTCTGACCAGAGTGTGGCTGAGATGGGAGAATCTTCGAGGCGCTCTGCGGGCAATAGATTGAGCAAACAAGAAAGGAACACTCTACTGATGGACAAACAAGCATTCGAGGCTGGCCTCGCGCAGCGACGGGCGGTTCTGGGCGACGATTACGTCGAGCAATCACTGGCCGCTATGAATGATTTCACTCGTCCGCTGCAAGAGTTGGTGACGGAGATGTGCTGGGGAACGATTTGGACGAGGCCGGGGTTGCCTCCGAAGATGCGCAGCTTGCTGAATGTTGGGCTGCTGGCGGCACTGAATCGACCGCACGAACTCCGTTTGCATGTGCGGGGCGCTCTCAATACGGGGTGTACCAAAGAGGAGATTCAAGAAGTGCTGTTGCAAGTAGCGGTCTACTGTGGCATGCCCGCTGGAATGGATGGCTTCCGCGTAGCATCAGAAGTCTTACGCGAAGCAGAACGCTAAGAGCGCCGGCGTCTCTTTGCGTGGTGCCCGACGAGTGCCGCGTTCCAGGGTGTCAATCGCGCCCCGGCTCAAACGGGCGCGCTCAGCTGATGCTTCCTGTTGTTTTGCGCTGTTGATGATTTTTGGCAAGCGGGTGCTCCAGGTTTTCGCCAGACCTTACAATATCACCAGGCGTCAGGATACCACCCAACGCCTGGGTTGAGACCGGCTGCCTTTCTGGGGCACAAGGAGTGACTGGCGGCCAGAGATGTCTGCCTTAGCAGGACTGCTGCGAAAGGACGACCAGCCAGACCTGCTGGTCCCAGAGGAAGCCCTTCGTCGTTGGATCAGTGCCCGACGGCTGGGTCTCCGTCACCAAACGTTGCGCGCCAAGAGAGTAGGACTCGTAGCCATGTTGCAGCTTGTAGAGCAGGTCGCCGGAGCCGACAGCCATCAACTGCCGAATCTGCGTCTGCTGCGTCCCACAGCCCCAGGAGCCGAGCAGCGTCAGCGTGGTGCGCGAGCTAATGCTGTTCATCCAGCCCTCATAGGCGTAGAGCGCGTCACTGCGAGCGCCCCCGGAGTCGGTTGAGTTGAACTCATGCTCCATGCCCTGTTGACCCTGGTAGGGGCTAGTGGTGTGGTCGTTGATAAAAGCCAGGCCACCCGCGCCGGTGCTGGTCACGGTATCCTGGTAGGTATAGGTTGCCAACTGGCCGAAGACGCCCACCGGGTTGGAGAGGGATACGCCGCCGTAGACGAACGCGATCCGCACCCCAGAACCACTGCCACCGCAGCCATCACTGCCCCCACTCATCCAGCAGCGTCCCCCGCCCATTCCAGGCGGCCAGAATGTTAGTCAAGTCAGCCGACTGTAATTGGCTGGTGAAGCTGGTGAAGTCGAATGAGGCGAAGAAGCTGTTGAGATTCGCGGCGCCGAAGTATTGACCAGCCGCAAGCATCACGTTGAGATTAACCATTGCGGTAGTTCGGGTTGAAGGTCTTATCAAACTTGCAGGGGCCATCCAGATCGGCTTTGAAGTTGTTAGCATCGTTGAAGTCATAATTGGCAGCGATAGCCAACGCTTGCATGACCAGATTGACCTTCGATTACGTAGAGGAGGACAACTGGCTCCAGATGCTATCGCCATGTACAAGCGCTAGCGCCTGGGCGACGTCGTTGTGCCCCCAGCCCTCCAGGCCACCATTGGCGTCCGGCTCGTTGTCGCCAGCGACCATGTTGTTAATGCTGGCTACCAACCGGCTGGTTACAGATGTGCCGTCAGAGGCTTTAGCGTTGGGATTGTACCAGCTCACCAGCGCCAGGAAGTAGAATGCCTTCGCCAGGCCAACCTCAGTGGGCGAGTCGCCCGGTCGCGGGTTCCAAGAGGGAGGTGCGGGGAAGGCCAGCAGACTTGCCGCCACCGCCGAGTCAATCTGCGCCTGCGGGAACTGTGGGGTCGTTCCAGGCGTGCTGGTTGGCGTCGGTGTGTTCGTCGCCGTTGGGGAAGGCGTGTTCGTCGGTGTTGGCCCGATGGGCGTATTGGTGGCGGCGGGCGAAGGCGTGTTCGTCGCCGTTGGGCCAATGGGTGTGTTGGTGGCCGTCGCCGTCGGGCCACTGGATGTGGCGGTGGCCGTTGGGGTCGTGCCAGTGGGTTCGGTGCCCCAGACCAGTACGCCATTCTGGTACAGGGTTACATTCGGCCAATCGGTGAGAGTGGTGAAGGACGCATTAAACGAGTAGTCATTGGTCTGATCGAAGTTGCTGAAGTCGGCTTTCGAGGCCCGCACCTTGATCTTGCCCGTGTTGCTATTGGCCGCCAGTGTGCCAGAAGTGAAGCCAACCTGAAGATACGTATCCGCCGTTGGAGTCGGCTGGGGATCGGCAGCAGATGTGGTCGTAATGATGCTACAGCCGAGCGAGGCATAGTCACAGAACGTGGAGATCGGCGAGGCGGTGTCACGGGTGAACCAGTAGCGCATAGTCAACTGGCTGAGCGAGAAACTCGAACTGCCAGTGTTGATAATCTGCAATTCCACCTTCAACTGATTTGTCGGGGTGGTGGGATCGCTCGACATATACTGCACCTTGAGCGGAGAAGCGGCGTGACTGGTCGTGATGAAGGAGGTCAGCGCCAGAGAGCTGACCAGCACTACTACCAGCAGGCTGACCCCACCCAGCAGGAGCGAGCGTGAACGTGATAAGCGCTGCTGCGGGAAGAACTGAGACATATGCTTCATACGAGTGTTCCTTCCTTCATTGGAGCATAGTGACAACGGTAACGTATAGTCAATGGTAGCGTCAGAGTGATCGCCTACAGCGGGATGCAGAAAGATTGAGCCATCAAGGCGGCTTGCGATCCGAGGCTGCTTTGCCTGGCTTAT
>CAZFWN010000180.1:6260-11104 GCA_964522745.1 uncultured Ktedonobacterales bacterium | reverse complement strand
AATGGCTTTATACACGAAGTAACACAAGTCGCCACGATGGTTGATTACACCAGGATTACTGGTGGCACGTATCGGGAGTGGCTCAAAGACCCCGATGATGAGCCGGTGTTGGCCGCCGCCTTGGTAGGGAAGGCGCGCTATATTGTCTCGCTCAACACGCGCGACTTCCCCCCAACTGGGCAGTATGCAGGCGTGCAGTATGTGAGTCCCACGCAGTTTTTAGAAGAACTCTACCGTCAGCACCCGCGCCAGAAGCTCCACGATAGGTTTGTAGCCGCTGGTTATCGTTTGCCGTGAGCGCTCTCGCCTTGTCCTAAAATTTTGTGTCCTTCTCCCGCTCACGACGAGGCTTTGAGGTAGGGCGACAGGCCCAGAATCCAGCGGCGCACCAGGGGCCGGAACAGCGGCATCGCCAGCCTGACAGGGGCGGCAGGGGCGCTCGCGGCGATGACATCCTGGATGATCTCATCAAAGGTATGGCGCTGATAATTCAGCACGCGCTGGCTCTCCTCAGAGTCCAGCCAATCGGTACAGTAGGGGTCGTGCCCAAATGCCTTTTCAGGAAGCATGCCAATGCCCATCGCGTCCATCATGCGCCCCAGGTAGTCGCGGTAGTAAACCTGGCAGCGTGGACCGCCGCCGATCAGCCAGACCCGGCCCCAAATCTCGTCGCGCACAATGCCGTTGGCAATCGCCAGCCCGGCATCGCTGGTATGCACCATATCGAAGCGCGTATCCAGGGGAATGCGGTACATGATCGGATGGGGCGGGCGCGGCGCCAGCGGCGGCACATCGGAGAAGCGGTAGATCGACCAGACCAACCCCGATGCTTTGATCATCTCTTCGTCTTGCAGCTTATGCCGGGTATAGTCGTCGGTGGCCTCTACCGGGTCGGTCACTTTGCGTGGCGGCGGCTGATCTTGAGTGAAGCCAAAGACATCCAGGCTTGAACTAAACAGGAATTTTGGCGGCTGGGGCTGCTGCTTCGCCGCTTCTAGCAGAGCGCGGGTGCCCTCCACATTCACGGCGGCGGCTTCTTCGCGGCGCTCGTCTACCTCTGGCGGCAGGATCGCGGCCAGATGGATAATCACCTCCTGGTCGCGCACCAGCGTTGCGACCTGCTCTGCCTGCCGAATGTCTCCCCAGATGATCTCTGCTTTGCCGGCAATCTGCTGGGCCTTCTTCCTGGTGGCTTTGTTGTCGAGATCGAAACAGCGCACTGTATGCCCCTGCTTGAGCAATTCCTGCAAGGTGCTGAACCCGATATTGCCAAAGGCTCCCGTCAGTAGGACTTTCAAGGCAGAACTCCTTCATAGAGAAATGAGCATAGAGAAATAAGAAATTAGGACTGGCGCCCATCAGGGGCGCGGAATGCGGTTGAGCGGTGGGCCTGCTGCGAGAGGGTATAGACTTCAGGCAGCAGGAGATCAACCGGCGTGCCGGTTGGCTGATGAAACATCACTGGCGCGCGCTGCGCTCTGGCCCGCTGCAATTCCTGCTGTACAAATTTGATCGCCATCGTGGTTCTCTCCGACTGGTCAGCGCTCGCCTTCCAGCGCTGGACGCGATTCAGCAGGTTGTTCAACGGTACGGCGACTTGCCAGAGAACGCTCTCGGACCCCAGCGGCACGCGCGCCTCCAGATCGCCCTGAGCGACGGCGGCATAGACCTGCGCCATCATGGCGATCCCTTGCTCCAATTCCTCGCGCTCCTCGTTGCGCCGGCGCTGATGCTCCACGATCTCTTTCTGGAGGGCAACAATCTCCTCCGCCCGGTCTGCGCGCCGAATAGTGGCGATCAAATTGCTCAGGATGACATACGTGACCACCCCGACGACCAGTTGCAGCATAATAGGCAAGGCGATCAAGATGGAGCCATACCCGACGGCCATCCAATGGGCGTAGGCAGGCGTGGGCGGCTGGTGAATAGCCAGGAAAATGACGATGGCACTATTCATCAGGGCGACATACAGGGCAAAGACCGGCGGCATAAGCGAGCCAGCCAGCACAACCGTGATGACCAGCGCGCACAAAATAGGGACGTACACGGGGTCGAGTGGATTGGTGAGCAGATTCCCCACCGCAACGATGGTGGTATTCAGGACGAGCAACAGCGCCGCTGGAATATTGAACCCCAGTTTGTTGCTGGCGAGCGCGGCAAGCACACAGACAAACCCGATCACCTCAATCACCGGGGCGGCTGGGTTAATCGAGGTCAGCACACCGTAGATGGTGGTTGGCAGGCTCAGCAAAAAGATGACCAGCGAGAACGCGCTGGTGAGCCGCGCGTAGCGCGTGCGCTCGCGTTCAGCAGGCGTCGTGTCCGGCCCCCGTTGGGGCAGCGAGAACCGATACCACCAGTTTAGTAAGGATTTCATGAGTTTTTGCGCAGCGAATGCCCACCTACCAGGAGGGTGAGAGCAGCCGCGCCCTCCTTCTAGACAAAATCTTGCGGGTCATTCGATGACCCCCAGCGAATAGAGGCTCGCCAGAGCCTCTTCAACGGCCTCACTGGGGAGGCGAAGTTGCCCTTTGATTTGCGCGGGGGTGCGCTGCCCATTGATCTGCGTAAAGACCAGGCGCAGCACCAGGCGCTGTCTTGGCGGGAACTGCTCAAGTATCCCAGGGTCCAGGGTACGCAGTGGCCTGGGCGCGTAGATGGGCGCCTCTGGCGCTGTCGAAGGCACCTGACGCATGCCCCCACTTGTCTGCTTCATCTGCCGCAGCGTCTGCTCAATGTCGAAGTCCATGCGCACCCGCCACTCACCGTTTGCCCTGAGCGCCTGATAGGCTTGCTCCCCCTCGCGCCAGGTCTTGCCTTCAGGAAGCTGTATCAGGCAGCCGATGATGGAGGTGTTTTTGAAAAAGAGGTAGCCCGTGTATGGCGCTCTCTGCCCAGGCACAGGAATCTCCGTAATAAGCAGGGCAGATTGCCCTCGGAGATATTCGAGCAGCGTTTTGAGATCAAGATAGTACACTTTATCCATCGCAGCGAGTTACCGGCATCATTTCAATTGCTGACCTTCTCAGGCAGCCTGGGATGCGATAAGGATACACCAGTTGTCAAGCGTGTTCGGCATGTTCGTCTTTTCCCTTGCCCTTGACAAATTAGAATTTTTGTTCTATAATAAATGATGGAAGTTTGTTTCCCTGTTCCTGGTAGCGCCGCTGTCCCTGGCGGCCTTCCGCAGATGGAGGCGGATGAAGTGGTGAAGAAAGATCTGTTGCTCCCCCAAACCCTCAAAGCCGAAAAGCTGCTGCTTGGCAGCGTGCTGCGCGAACCACTCGCGTTGCTGGCGGCCCGATCCCTCGCGCCGACTGATTTCTCCAATGACGCGCACGCGCTGATCCTGTCGGCCCTGCGTCAGTTGGAGGAGGATGGCCTGCCCATTGACCTGCCGACGCTGACGACTCGCCTGGAGCGCTCCGGCCAGTTGCAGCGCGCTGGTGGCCCGGCCTATCTGTCTGAACTGGCGAAGGCCGCCCCGGTAGGCGCCTCGGTCCAGCGCGCCGCCGAACTGGCCCAACGCATCCAGGCCGGGCGCGCCGCGCTGGCTCGTGCCGGCGACGCTGATGGCGAAGCAAAAGGCCATGCAGCGCCGCCGGCCCTGGCGGCCTCTGCGCGGGCCGGCACGGAGGCTGGCGAATTGGACGGGCCGGCGAGGACGCCGGTGCTCCAGGCGCCTACGATCCAGCGCATTGACGCGCTGCTCAGCCAGGAATTTGCGCCCACGCTCTGGATCGTGCCGGATCTGCTGCCGGAGGGGCTGACGCTGCTGGCCGCCAAGCCCAAGCTGGGCAAATCGCGGCTGGCGTTGGGGCTGGCGCTGGCGGTGGCCGCTGGCGGCGCGGCGCTGGGCGAGATTGACGTTGAGCCGGGCGCCGTCCTCTATCTGGCCCTGGAAGACAGCCCCAAGCGGCTGCGCGAGCGCACCCAGAAACTCCTGGGCGAGCAGACCGCGCCACCGGCGCTGGAGGTGGCGACAGCGTGGCCGCGCCTGGATGAAGGCGGCCTGGACCAGCTTGAGCGCTGGCTGGCGGAGCATCCAGACGCCCGGCTAATCATCCTGGATACGCTGGCGAAGATTCGCGGCACGCGCTCCATTGGCTCCTATGCCGGCGATTATGCCTCGCTGGAGGGCGCGCAAACGCTGGCGCATCAGGCGGGCGTGGGTATTCTGGTTATTCACCATACCGTCAAGGAGAGCCGCCAGGACGCGCTGGACGAGGTCAACGCCACGCAGGGCCTCGCCGGCGTAGCCGATAACATCCTGGTGCTGCGAGGCCCTCGCGGCCAGGCGGAGGCGCAGTTGTTCGGTGATGGCCGCGAACTCAACAAGGTGGAGCGCTGGCTGCGTGCCGACCCGGAGAGCGGCGCCTGGAGCCTCACTGAACCGCCAGAGGAGCAGGCCAAAACGCCAGAGCGCACGGACATCCTGCGAGTCCTCAAAGCCAGCCCCGAACCCATGAGCGCCAGCCAGGTAGCCGAAGCGTTGGGCAGGCCGATCAGGATGATTAGCAAACTCCTTTGGCGGATGGAGCAGGCCGGGGAAGTGACCAGGAAAAGCTATGGCCTCTACTCACCCCTATCCCTGGAAAAGTAGGAAAAGTAGGAAAACTTGAACCTGGGAAGCGATAAAAGTTTTCCCAGTTTTCCTACTTTTCCAGGGGTGGGTATATGGCTGCCTCAGATTGATAGAGGCAGCCACATCCTCATTACGAGTGCGCATTCAGCCCCAGCCGGGCACGCAACTCTTCGAGCGAATCGGTCCCCGCGTGCGGGGCAATTGCGCTGAGTTGCGCAACGCCCAGGCTATCGATGGCCTCCAGTACGTCCTGGCTCAG
>CAZFWN010000180.1:4481-6160 GCA_964522745.1 uncultured Ktedonobacterales bacterium | reverse complement strand
GCCTCGCCTCTCGCCTCGCCTTCGGCTGCGACCTTTTCCCAGACATCGTGGAGCAGTGGGTTTTCCCGAATGAACGTATCTGCGTTTGTCATAAAGACCCTCTCGAACAACTGGCGCGCCAGCGATTTATCATCGCGCGTGTGTGCGAGAAAAATTCCCAGCAGCGCGCCCAACGACATTGCTTCCGCTGGCGGCATCTCCTGCTTGAGCTTTTGCATCGCGGCCTCGGCGTCGGCGTCTGTCGCGTCTTTGGCAAGCGGCACCAGCGGCAGAATGCCCGCTATTCCGCTGTCCAGCAGCGCTTGCGGCGATTGCTCATACAGCTTGATCGAATGATAGTTCCACTCACCTGCATACCAGGAACCGACCTCCATCCGATAGGGCGGCGTCGGCACTGTCCCGCGATCAAACACCCAGATAACGATGGAGATGACCGGCAGTTGGTACTGATGCCTGGCGCGCGCCGCGTAGATATACAGCCGGTATGGCATCTCACTGTCTGGCTCGGACTGAATCTCAACATTGATCAGACACAGGATGCCCTCAAAGAGGGCCAGATAGAGCGTGTCGGGCAGCAGTTGGCGCTCCGTCGCCAGATCGGTAGACACTGGCCTGATGTCCTCGACGTTGCCCATCAGCCACTTGAGCAGCGCGTCTACTTGCCATAGAAAAAGCCGCTTGAAACTCTGGTCCACATCGCCCATTGGTCTCTCCTCAACGACACTTCTCCTTGCTTCTAGTATAGCATAGCGTTACCTAATATAGCCGCGCCGGGCGGCGGCGTAGCGCTCGTCGTGGCGGTGAATCAGGTCGGGGTTGACGCCATGCTCCAGGGCCAGGTAGTAGGTCAGTAGTTGCAGCGGGACGATGGCCGGCAAGACGCTCAGCGCTTCGGGGCAGCGCGCCAGCGGGATGAGATGCGTGGCGGCGGCCTTGATCTGCTCGTCGTCGGGCGCGGCCAGCGCGATAGTCTCCGCGCCGATGGTGTGCGCGGCCTTGAGAATGTCCAGGGCGCGGTTGTAGCTGGGTCCGGGCGGTGCGATGACCACGACGACATCGCTGGCATCCAGCGAGGAGATCGGCCCGTGAATAAACTCCTCGATCTGCATGCCAGTGGAAGCGGTATAGTTGGCCTCCATCATCTTTAAGGCCGCTTCATAGGCCGTGACCAGATTCGGGCCGCCGCCCAGGAACCAGAAGCGCCGGCGGTCTCGATAGCGCGAGGCCAGCCCTTTGACCTGGCCCTCCAGCGCCAGCGCGCCACGCAAGAGTTCCGGCAGGCGGGCGATCTCAGTGGCCGCCTGGGCTGTTTCGGCGCCGCTCGGCAGATGGCTCGCTACGCGCCGCGCCAGATCGGCCAGCAGGGCGACCATCAGCGTATAGCTGACGGTGTAGACGGCGGCCTGCTGCTGCGGATAGCCAGTGAGCAGGATGGCGTCGGCGGCTTTGGCGGCGGGATTGTCGGGATAGGCGGTGATGGTCAGCGTGAAAGCCCCATCGCGTTTGCCTTGCTCTACGGCGCGAATCGAGGCGGTGGCTGTGCCGGAATGGCTCAGCACGATCAGCGCGGTATTGCTATCCAGCGAAGGGCCATATTCGGTGAGTTCAAAGGCTTGAAAGGCGCGGGTGCCCTTGCGGCCAGCGGTCAGCCAGCGCAGCAGATATTCGCCGGCCAGCGC
>CAZFWN010000180.1:0-4381 GCA_964522745.1 uncultured Ktedonobacterales bacterium | reverse complement strand
TAAGGACGCATGAGCTACCCAGGGAACTACAACCAGATAGTCATTGAAAAGTTTCGCGCTAACGGCGGCAACGTCGGCGGCCCAAATGCTTTGCTGCTGCTGACCACCACCGGCGCCAAAAGCGGCCAACCCCGCACCGCGCCGGTCGCCTATTCGCGCGATGGCGATCATCTGGTCATCATCGCCTCCAAAGCAGGCGGACCCACCAATCCCGACTGGTATCACAACTTGCTGGCAAACCCCATCGTGACGGTGGAGCTGGGCAACGAGCGCTTTCAAGCCAAGGCGAGCGTCGCAGAGGGGCAAGAACGCGAGCGCCTGTACGACCAACATGCCACGCTGATGCCAGGCTTTGCCGAGTATAAGCAAAAGACGACCAGGCAGATTCCAGTTATCCTCCTGGACCGCATCGGCTGAAGCAGCCCACTCCATCAGGGCCAGTCCTTATCAACAACAAGGACTGGCCCTGATGAGCGCATTCATATACCAACAGCAGCGCGCTCTTCTGACAGCGCCAGCGGGAGGGCTGGCAGATGGCTCTGTGCCTGCGCATCTGCGGCTAACAACACGCCAAAGCGCCACACAAAGGCGTCCTGGTCTTCATGGTCCTGCTGACTGACCAGCTTACAGCCCTGGATGCCCGCGTCGTAAGCGACGCTGATAGTCCAGTTCCAGCCAGCTACCTGAGCCTGCAACAGCGCGGCGCCCGTTGCGCAGCTCAGGCTGGAAAACTGCCTGGCCGCGCTTGATGCAGTGTTCAGCGCCTGATGGTCTTGCCAGCCTGTTGCCGCAGTAAAGGCCAGATATACCGGCCAGCCCTCCGTGACCGGGTAGGCAACCTCGCTGAAGACCCTCCCCGAAGCGCTGGTGAATCGCCAGCGCAGCACTACTGGGACGCTCACCGCCCAGAGGTGATCCCTGGTAGCCGAAGAAGAAAACGTCGTATAACAGAGCTGCCCATCACAGAACGGGTCGCCCTGGAGCGTCGTCGGGATGATTGGAACCATGCTCGCGCTGGCCTGGAGGGGCGCCGTCGTAAGCTGGCTGATAATGGTCCCGTCTGAAGCTATGCGCGTGGCGACATGCGAGAGGCCAGGCACAGTAGTGTCTTCCTGAAAGGTCGCTGCCCTGGAGAGCAAGGTGATGGCCTGCTGCTGTAAATGCGGGGGCAGGGCATCGAGGCTGAAGAGGATTGTGAGAACGACCCCTGGCCGATGCTGGGGAGGGGAATATCCTCTGAACACACAGGGATTAAAGGCGCCTGGCGGTGTCGGGTGGGTCGGCGGCACAGAGCAGGTAATGGGCCTGAAAGGCGGCGCGTCGAGCGTGACCGTCAGCTGTGCTGTGCTGCGCAGAGCCATCTGGATGGGCAGTGAGGCGGTCTGCTGCCGGCCATTGATCGTCACCGTGCCATAGGTGACGTTACTGGTAATCAATATGACGCCTGGAGAGCCAGCAGCAGTCGCCAGTTTCACTGGCTGTCTGGGAGTGAGGGCGTTCCAGAAGGTGAGCAGCGTCACCAGCAGCGCAGCCAGCAGGACGCCGATCTGGATGCGGCGCCTGCGCCAGGAGGGCGGGCGATTCAGCAGGGTCTCTAATTCAACGAGCGGTGTATTCGGATCCGTATAGCCCTCCAGTTGAGCATTATCCTCTATGGAGGCGAGTGTTGGATCATCTACGTACTGCATGCAAGCACCTTCCTTTCTTTCATTCGCGGTTCAATTGGCTCCAGGCAGCTTTGTGCATCTCTTGCGGTCTGCTCCTCCTTAGCCGCAGATGCTTGTGGTCGAGATACTCGCGGTGAAGAACCCCCGCATGCGCACATCAACTCCATCACAGTCCTCAACTCGGTTGGGGCTATCCATAAAGAACGTTTGCTGACCAGTCGCGAGGCCAGGGCCAAGCCAGCTACAGGCGCCGTCGCCGCCAGCATGCAGGCTGACACAGACCCACTCGACGTCATAGCCAGCCGGGAGGGTCAGATCGGCCTCGGCATAGAGGACACCACAGAAGTGGCCTGCGTGATAATAGCCGAACAGATTGGCGGTCAACTCCGCGCCGCTCACCGGATCGTGCCAAAGCGTGGTGGCAAGATGCTGCGCAGCGTAGATGCTGCAACTGCCAACCGAGGGGGAGCGTGCCCCGGCGGCGTAGGCCGTCGTGGGCTGCACCGCCGTCCTTATAACAAGGAGCGCGACAGCGATCATAACGGCCAACGCGATCTGCTGGGCGCGTGAGGTGTACCAGGTCTTGCACATAGAATTCTGAACCCCTTCTTTAGTGCCCACCCCGAGCGCTCCCACTCTCCTGGCTCATGCTTTACTCTGGTGTGACCAGGCCAAGGACTGGCTGCGCCTCAGGCTATAGATAGCAAACTTGAATAAAGCGCACCCTGCGGGTGGTGGCGCTTGACGCGCCAGAGGAGGGCTTCCTCCCCGCAGGGCTTCGCTCTACTTCCCAGTGTGCGTAAAGCTGGAGAGAAGCACCACCGACAACACGGACAGCGACACGGACAATCGCACAGACAATGGATTGTCCGTGTGTGGGTGGTGTGCTATCATGGTGGCAAGCGTCGTTCCGTTCTGAGCGCCTGGCGCTGGGGTCTGGCAGCGCGATGAGGGGAGATTTCCATGAGTACCCAACCACCGCTGAGCTTTGGCGCGCTGCTCCGACGTTATCGTCTGGCGGCTGGCTTGACCCAGGAGGAGCTAGCCGAGCGCGCCCGCCTGAGCCTGGCGGCGATCAACACGCTCGAACGCGGCGCCCGGCTCGCGCCACGCAAAGAGACCGTCGCGCTGCTGGCTGAGGCACTCGCGCTTACGGCGAGCGAGCGTGCCGAGTTGGAAGCCGCCGCGCGTCAGCACGGGCTGGCACTCCCGCTTGCACCCACGCCCCCCACGCCCGCTGAGGCACAGCCCACGTCGCCGGAGGCATCACCTCCGTCTGAAGCTGACCCACCACATCCTTCTGGCGCGCTGGCACCAGAGCAGTTCGTTCAGCCCTCGCTGTTTCTGCCCGCGAAAGCGCGCAGCAGGCTGGTTGCTGGTATGGTTAGCGGGCTGCTGGTGGTGGCCCTGCTGGGGGGCGTCCTGGTCTTCAAGGTCGTGCCAGGGGCAGGCGCGCTGGCAGGGCTGCATCCCCGACCGCTCTGCCTGGCGACCGACTTGCCCACGAGTGGGGTTGATACCGACTGGGGTAAGCCAGTGGAGAATGCGGTCAATCTGGCGGTGATGCAGAATCAGCACCTGGGCAGCGGCTACACGCTGAAGGTGATCAATTACAACGATGAAGCGGCAGCGGAAGATGGGCCTGACCCGCAGCATGGCGCGCAAAACATGACCGACATCGTGCAGAACCCTTGCATTGTGGGCATGGTTGGCCCCCTCAACAGCTCTGTGGCGCGGGCTGAGATGCCGATTGCTGCCAATGCCGGGCTGGTGATGATTAGCCCGGCCAACACCAATCCCGCCCTGACCTCGCGTCTGTATGCAGAGATTCAAAGTGTAAACTTCGATCAGCTCCATCCACCGGACAAGCCGATCAACTACTTCCGCATCGCCCCTACTGATGCGGCCCAATTCGTCGCGGATGCGGACTTGACCTTTAACCTGGGGGCGAGGAGCGCCTATCTGGTGAAAGAATCCTCCCAATATGCCGAACTGCTGACCAGCGGTTTTACACAGACGTTCGAGGGAAAGGGTGGCAGGATCGCGGGAAGCGATGGTATCCAGCCCGACAACCCCGCGTTCATCGCTCAGGTAGCCGCCAGGATTGTAGCAGCCCACCCGGATGCTGTCTTCTACGGGGGCATCACTGGCGGTGTCAGCGGGCTGCTGAAGGTACAGTTGGTCAACCTGGGGTACACGGGGTTCTTTGTGAGCGGAGATGGCATTGCCAATAATCCTGACTTTGTGAAGCAGGTGGGAGCCAATGCAGCCAACGGCACGTTTGCCAGCATCGGATACCGAGACCTCTCGACTTTTACGTCAGGCACGGCGGCACAATTCATCAGCGACTATTCCGCCCGGTATCCAGTACAGGACCTGAACCCCTATGCTGCAAACGCCTATGATGTCGCGATGCTGCTCATTACCGCATGCAAGAACCTTATCAGGGCAGGCAAAGAGGTGACACGCGCGGCCCTGATCGATCAGGTTCAGCACATCCGGTACGCGGGCGTGACCGGCCCGATCAGCTTCGACGTCAATGGCGACATCGATCACGGGGTCTTCAGCATCTACACGGTGCAGGATGGGCAGTGGGTCTACGTCTGGCAAGTGAGCGTGTGAAGCCAGGGAACACGCTCTTGCTATGAGATTAGACCCGCATCACGGTGGTATTGATAAGATAGTCGTTGCTGAATTCGGTCGTGTCGCCGGCG
>CAZFWN010000179.1:0-11123 GCA_964522745.1 uncultured Ktedonobacterales bacterium | reverse complement strand
CAGGAGATTGAGGCGGCAGGCTGGGATGGCGTCTTTGTCGCCGACGGCGTCTATGGCACTGACCCCTGGGTTTCGCTGGCCGCCATTGCCACGCGCACCAGTCGGGTGCGCCTGGGCACGCTGCTGACGCCGGTTTCGCGGCGGCGTCCTTGGAAGCTGGCAAGCGAGACGGCCACACTGGATCGCCTCTCCAATGGCCGGGTGATCCTGACCGTTGGGCTGGGCGCGATTGATACCGGCTTTGACCGCGTAGGCGAGCAAACCGGGCGAGCCGTTCGGGCGCAACTGTTGGATGAGGGGCTGGAGGTGATCACCCGCTTTTGGAGCGGCCAGCCGTTCCGCTACGAGGGCCGGCATTATCAGGTCAATTGGGGCGTGGACTGGCTCTATACGCCGGTGCAGACGCCGCGCATCCCCGTCTGGGTGGTGGGCGCCTGGCCGAAAGAGCGGTCCCTCCAGCGGGCGCTGCGCTATGATGGCCTGCTCGCCGCTAAGATGGACGGTGCCGGCCACTTCCCGCCGCTGACGCCAGCCGATGTGCGCGAGATCAAACAGTACGTTGATGCCCACCGATCCGAGCAAGCGCCCTTTGACATTATTGTGGAGGGTGTCAGCCCCATTGGCGCGCCGGAAGAGGCGGCGGCCACCGTCCGCCCCTTCGCCGAAGCCGGCGCGACGTGGTGGATCGAATCGATGTGGGAGGCGCCCGG
Source organism: uncultured Ktedonobacterales bacterium (assembly GCA_964522745.1). Classification (GTDB taxonomy): domain Bacteria; phylum Chloroflexota; class Ktedonobacteria; order Ktedonobacterales; family DATBGS01; genus DATBHW01. The sequence continues at coordinate 10,413 of CAZFWN010000179.1, read as the reverse complement.
CGGGCTGGAGAGCGTCCGCCGGCGCATCCACCAGGGGCCACCGCGCTGATGCGGCGGGGCGAAGTCCGAACTATGGCTCAGGAGGATAAGCGGCTGGCTTTGCGCCTGCCAGTATCAGAAGCCAGCCGCTATAGAAAAGAATGGGCACGCCGACGAGCGACGCTATCGCCGCCGTTGCCCACGCCGAGCCGGGAATGCTGCTGAACGCCACCAACGCCAATACGATGCACAGGGCAGGCAGCGCCATCAGCCCTCTGATGCGCCCCCATTGGTTCATCTGCCACGCCTGGACAAGATTTGCCACCCAGGTGAGTACCAGCAAGCCTGCCCCAAGCCAGAAAGGTGTATGCAAATCCGCCAGGGCGCTGTCGCACGAGGCAGGAGGTGGATTGCATGTACCAAAGAAGCACTGGTGATTGCAGGTCTCGGACCAGATTCCCCACAGATAGCCGGCCCTGCCTAAAAATGCGATAGCAAGTAGAGCGAGGAAGATGATGATCGTCTGTTTGAGCATAAGAGCGCCCTTCCATCGTGTTCTCGCCTCTGGCGTCTGCTGCAAGCATAGAGCATCTGTCAATCCAGGAAGGATGCGCTCACATGGTCGTTTTCGACTGGCCCTGGTGATTCTCGGCTCCATCAGCCTTGAGTCGCTGCCAGGCGCGGAGGTAGCGCTGGAGACGCTGCTGGTCGTGATCGCTGAGGGTGCGCATGCGGCGGAGGTCCATATTATCTTCCAGGTCGGCCAGCTTGACGCGCCGGGCCAGCGGATTGCTGGCGGCGCGCTCGATGAACGCTTCATACGTCTCGTTGGCCCGGTTGGTCACGCAGTCCAACGCCTGGATGATCTCTTCTGAATAGCCCAGAGCGCGCAGGTCTGCCGGCGTGGTGGGCGTGTCTTCGATGACATCGTGCAGCACGGCAACGATGCGCTCCTCCTCGGATTCGAGGCGGAAGAGCATGCGCAGCGGGTGCAGGATATAGGGCTGGCCGGCCTTATCCACCTGCCCGCGATGCGCCTGCACTGCCAGCGCGATAGCATCCTCTAGAGTTGGCATAAGGGGTCTCCCTTCGTTCACATGAGATTGGCCGCCAGCAGCCGCTCGACAATAATCACATCGCGCCAGACGCCATCAAGCTTGCCATGCTTCTCGTACAGGCCGACCTCGCGGAAGCCCAGCGTGCCCAGCAGCGCCAGGCTGGCCGTGTTTTCAACCAAGACCCGCGAGACCAGCTTCCAGAAGCCCGCCTCTTCCGCCGCCTGTATCAACGCTTGCAGGGCCAGCCGCCCCGCCCCCTGCCGGCGGGCGTCGCGTCGCGCATAGACTGAGAACTCCGCGATGCCGGCGTAGCACTCCCGGCTGCGATAGGTCGAGGTGGAGGCGAAAGCCAGCACGCCGCGCTCATCCTCGGCCACCAGGATGGGATGCCGCCCATCAAACCAGCCGCGCACATCTTCCACTGTGCGCAGCCGGGTCTCGAAGGTGGCAACGCGATCCTCGATGCCCTGATTATAAATCGCTGCCATCGCGGCAGCATCCTCAAACGTTGCAGCGCGAACGCGCATAACTCATCCCTCCTTCGGCCCACCTGTTGGCTGGGTGGGAGCCTGGGTTTGCTCCTGCCCCTCCTTGGGCGCCTCACCAGAGAGCAACTGGCGCTCGTACTCGGCGTCTTCCTGGGCGTGCAGTTCGCGGATGCGCCGCTCCTGCCGGCGTAGCCACCAGACCAGCCAGGCGATACCGCCAAAAAGCAAGATGCCCAGGACGACATACACGATAATCAGCGTGATCTGCGAGTTCTGCCGGCTGACCAGCGGTGGGTAGGGGCCGGCCAGCACCGCCTGTGGCGTGCCGCCCACATGGATGGTCGTGATCTGCTTGTGCCCCTGCACATCAAGCATGGTTACGTCGCCGCTCTGGTGCTGAATGACCATCCCCAGCGAGCCGTCGCTGGTGATCGCCACCGCCCAGGGCGCGCCATCAATCGCGTAGGCCGGGCGCGCCGGCTGCGAGGGCAGCTTCGCCGGCGGTTGCAAGCCGCTGTTGGCCGGACGCAGTACGTTGAGCAGATTGGCGCGGCTGTCGGGGACATAGATGTCCCCGCTGAGCGCGTCGTAGTCCATCAGGTGGAAGCTCTGGCCGCTAAAGAGCGGGCCAAAGAGTTGGTGGCTCCCCAGCGTCAGCCCATAGATGTGCCCCTGGTCGGTGGAGATATAGGCCGTGCCGCCTATGCCGGGAACGGTGATCCAGAGCGGCGCTTCGGGCAGTTGGACGGTTGCCAGCACTGTGTAGCTTTCGGAGCCGATGACCGAGATCGTTTTATCTCCCTGATTGGCAACCAGCACCTCGCTGGTGCCATCCGTTTCGTTGATGCCGGTGGTTGGGCCGGCGATAGCCACGCTGGTGGGGCGCTGGCCGGTAGGAATCGTCGCCAGCTTCTTGCCGCTGTCGGGGTTCAGCACCGTCACCGTATTGCCGCCAGTGTTGGCAACCCAGAGATGGCTGGGGTCCACTAAATCTATGGTGAGCGAAGTAGGGCCAGGGCCAGTGGGATAGGTGGTAGTCACCTGTTTGGAGAGCGTGTCGATGACGGCCACGCCGTTTTTCCCGGCCAGCGCGGCATACAGAAAGCGGGCATCGAGGCTCAGCACCATGCCACGCGGATCGCCGGGCACAGCAACAGTACCAGTCACCTGCTTGCTGGCAAGGTCGATGATTGAGATGCCCGCCGGCGTGCCGGAGACATAGGCCAGATTGGGCGCGCCGCCATCGGCCCGCGCCGTTGGCGCCAGCCCCAGCGCGGCCAGCGCCAGCAGAGGCGCGAGCATCAGGACGAGGAAAAGCCGGCGGTTAAAACCGCGCCTAAGGGCGTTCCGCCACGAAGTCCGCCTTCGCGGGCTAGGACGGACGCTCGCCTGGACCCAGTCCGCGAAGGCGGACTTCGTGGCCCGCAGGCCCTTAGCCGCGAATTTATTCGCCAGGCTTCGTGGCTCTTGTTCTCTCATGGGGCCACCTGCGACCAGTTCTGGCCACTGTTAGCGGAGGTATAAATTGCTACCGGATAGGAATTGCCCAGAATAACCTCCTGGCTGTTATCCGGGGCAACAACCAGATAGGCGGCGAGCAGGTGATCGGGCGGGATCGTGAGCAGCTTCCAGGTCTGGCCGCCATCGCTGCTGATCGAGACGGTTGAGCCGCTCAGACCAAAGACGGTGGAAGAACTTTGCGGGCTGCTCGCCAGAAATTGGAACGTCTGGCTCTGAGGGACCAGCGTGAATCCGTCGCCGCCATCCCGCGAGACATAGGTGCCGTCGTCGCCGGTAGCATAGACCATCGAGCTGGAGAGCGCAACGCGCTGGATGCCATCTTTCACGCCCGGCGCAGCCTGCCAGTGCGAGCCATTATCGGCGCTCTCGAAGAGGCCGGAGGCGCTGTAGGTGAAGAGATGCCCTGGCTTTGCCGGGTCCACAACCAGGCCCAGCGAGGAGCTATCGGGCAGCGTACCCAGCGCTTGCCAGGTGGTGCCTCCGTCGCTGCTCTCGTAGAGGCCCTTATCTTGAAACCGCTGGAAATAGGCATAGAGTTGCTCACCTTGCGGCCCGGCCACCAGATAGTAGGGCGAGGAAGATGGCAGGCTGGTGAGCGGCGTCACCAGCTTCCAGGTCGCGCCAGCATCACCGGAGGTGTAGAGGCCCGGCACGCCCGAACTCTTGGGCAGGTCTGGGAAGGTGACGGCCACAACATAGACGCGCTGGGGATTGGTTGGGCTGCCGGTGAGATTGAGGTCCATCAGCCCTGCTGCCAGCTCGCCCGGATCGCCCAGCACCTTCTTCCAGGTCTGGCCGCCGTTGGTCGTGCGGTAGAGGCCATAGTGCGTGCCCACCAGCAGCGTCCCCGGCTGCCCCGGCAGCGCCAGCATCGCATGGATATGATTCTTTTGATCGCCAAAGTTGGCGCCCTTGCCGCCACCGCCGCCGTTGGGCTGCGACGTGCAGCCGGCCAGCGCCAGCGCGCCAATCAGCAGCGCCCAGGCCGCCAGCCGCGCCGGGGCGTGTCTCTTCCGAGAGAGAGAAATCATGTGATCTATGCTCCTTAGAGATCAGCCGCGCCTGGCTCTGGTGGCACCTCCATCCCTCGCGCCCGTATCCGCTCCTCAAACCAAAGCACCGGCGCCGGCTGTTTCGAGCCTGTCTCATTATCACAACGCAGAAGGCGCACATAACGTGTCAGGTGCGCGCCCAGTCGGTCAATCAGTCGGTCTGATCGTTTCTCAGCCGCTGCCCAGCGGCGCTTTCTGCTGGTCATGCACCAGTTATTATATGCTGTATCGTGGAGTTCTACCACCTCAGGCCGCGCCGGGTCGTCTGGAGCGCGTCTGGTAAGGTAAGACTCTTGACAGACACGCGGCGGGTACGCTATACTTGTTTCAGACCATTCGGTCTGAAACACAGCGAGGCATGTAGCATGCACAAAGGCGAACAAACCCATCAGCGCATTGTAGAACGGGCGGCCCAGGTCTTTAACAAGCAGGGCTATGCTGGCTCGTCGCTTGACGATCTGATGGGCGCTACCGGGCTGAAAAAGGGCGGCATCTATAATCATTTTCGCAGCAAAGATGACCTGGCGCTCGAAGCGTTTGACTATGCCGTTGATGCTGTCTGGCAGCGTGTGGAAACGGAAGTCAAGGGCAAACACAATGCGGTAGATCGGCTGCAAGGGTTTCTGGTTGGCTACCGGCAGGTGATCGAAGACCCACCGATCACTGGGGGCTGCCCGATCCTCAATACGGCGGTTGAGTCGGACGACACGCATCCCGCGCTGCGCGAGCGGGCGCGGGCGGCGCTGACCCGCTGGCGCGCCTGGATTACGCGCTGGGTCGAGCGCGGCATCGCGGCGGGCGAAATCCGCCCGGAGACCGATGGCGAGCGGCTGGCGACTATGCTGATCTCGATGGTGGAGGGCGGCGTGATGATGAGCAAGCTCTATGACGACCCGGCCTACATCCGGCAGGTGGTAGACTATCTCTCGGCCTATCTGGAGCGCGAGGTGCGCGCCTGAATACCGCCGTGCGGTGTGCGCGGCTCATTTTTATGCGTGAAAAACAGACCAGATGGTCTGTTATGGGGCACGAGCGATGACAGAAACCTTTGAAGCAGATGGCAAATGAGAGGAACAGACCTTCTATGAGCGATATTCAAACGACGACCCGCACCCGCACCATCAGTTGGGAAGACCCGCTTCCTGCGGCGCGCCAGGGCCGCGAGATGAGCGGCATCGAGTATCTGCGCGCCATTCAGACAAGCAAGGTGCCACCGCCACCTTTCGCGCTGCTGATGGGGATAAGCATGTCAGAGGTAGAGGAGGGGCGGGTCGTCTTCACCGTTGAGCCAGCCGAGTATCATTACAATCCGATTGGTGTGGTGCATGGCGGGCTAGCAGCCACGCTGCTGGATTCGGCGATGGGCTGCGCGGTGCATTCGCTGCTGCCGGCGGGCACCGGCTACACCACGCTGGAGATGAAAGTGAATCTGGTGCGCCCGCTGACCGCCGAGACCGGCGCGGTCCATGCCGAGGGGAAGATCATCCATATGGGAGGCCGCATCGCTACGGCGGAGGGTCGGATAGTGGACCGCGACGGCAAGCTCTACGCGCACTCCACGACAACCTGTATCATTCTGCGCCCCTGAGGCCAGCATAAAGAGAGGAATCACCCGATGAGCGAAGATGGACACGTTACCACCGAGCGGCGCGGGCATGTCTTGTTGATTGGGCTGGACCGCCCGGCGAAACGCAATGCCATCACCCCAGAACTATTCAGCGCCGTCGGGCAGGCGTATCATCAGCTTGACCAGGATGACGACCTGCGCTGCGCCGTCCTCTTTGCGCGGGGCGACCATTTTTGCGCCGGCATCGATCTCTTGAAGTTTGCTCCAGCAATGGCGAGTGGGCAGCTTTCTATGCCCACAGACGCGCTGGACCCGCTGGGGCTGATCGGGCCGCGCCTGAGCAAGCCAGTAGTCAGCGCAGTGCAGGGCGTGTGCGTGGGCATCGGCATTGAACTCATCCTGGCAACCGAGATTCGTGTAGCCGCCAGCGATGCGCGCTTTGCGCAGATCGAGGTCAGGCGCGGCCTCTATCCTGCCGGCGGCGCCACCATCCGCTTTCCCCAGGAGACTGGCTGGGGCAACGCCATGCGCTATCTCCTGACTGGCGAAGAGTTTGGCGCAGAGGAGGCGCTGCGTATCGGGCTGGTGCAGGAGGTTGTCGCGCCGGGTGCGCAGGTGGATCGGGCGCTCGCGCTGGCCGAGCTGATCGCCGCGCAGGCGCCGCTGGGCGTGCGCGCCACGCTCGCCTCGGCACGGCTGGCGCTGACGGCAGGCGAAGAGGCAGCAAAGCAGGAGTTGCAACCGGAGTTTATCCGCCTGCTGCAAAGCGAAGACGCGCAGGAGGGCGCCCGCTCCTTCTTTGAGCGCCGCCTGGCCCAGTTCCAGGGCCGCTAGGGCAGGACAGAACAAGCGGTTCAATCTGTTTTTTATGCTAAGAAACAGATCAATCGGTCTGATTGAGGCCAGGAGGTACACAATGGCTGGCGAATCAACGCTTCCGGCTGGCGGATACTTATGTGGGCAGCCGGTGACTAGCGTGCTGCCGGATGGCGCAGCCGTGTTGATTCGGGCGGTAGTGCCGGAGGATGCGGCGCGGCTGGAGCGCATGTTTTACCGGCTCTCCTCCAACACGATTTATTTCTGGCGCTTTGTGCCGACGCCCCACCAGCCCTATTGGGCGGCGCAGATGGGCGCGCTGGCGCGGGTAGACTATGCCGATCAGTACGCGCTGGTCGCGCTGGTCGGCGGGGAGATCGTGGGCATCGCGCGCTATGATCGCGGGACGGCGCCGGAGGAGGCCGAGTTTGCCATCGTCATCGAGGACGCCTGGCAGCGGCGCGGCCTGGGCCGGCGGCTGATGACCCGGCTGATTGTCGAAGCCGGCCAGCACCAGATCAATACCTTTATGGCGCGCATCCTGGGCGAGAACCGGCGCGCCCTGCGGCTGGTTGCGGCGCTCTTCGCCAACCTGCAATCGCAGTGGGTCAGCGGCGAGTGCCAGGTGCGCTCGCCGTTGTCCATGCTCAGGCCGGTGGGCCTGTGCTGAGGGTGAACGGCGGACTCGCCGTTTGACAGAGACGACGCGCTCAGGATAGATTGCTTTCAATACGTTCATAAAGATTGTTGTCTGATAAAAAGGGAGGCTGCTATGGCCGAGAGACCGCCGGAGAGCCGCGAGGAGGAAGTTGCGCGCGTCCGCAGCTACCTCGCCAGTCAATCCACGCGACGTACACCCGCGCAGTTGGTCGAGGCGCTGCGCGAAGCGCATCAGCAATTTCTGGCTGCGCTGGCGCTGATTCCCGATGCCTCCTTCCATATCCGCCCACGCGAGGGCGAGTGGTCCGCCGCCGATGTGCTACTGCATCTGCGGACGATGGCAGCCTGCGACGCTTCCGCCATTCCGGCGGTGATCGAGCGTGGCGAGCAGCCGCCGGACATTCAAGATACCATTGTTCCGGCGCCGCCAGAGGTGACTCGGGCTGGTCTGCTGGCCGATCTAGAAGCGTATCGTGATCGCCTGATTGCCTGTATCTTGCAAGCTGACCCACAGGCACATCTGGAGATGCTCTGGGGCCACCCGGAGTTTGGCCGCATGCACTGGCGCGAATGGATGTTGTTCGCCCGCGTGCATACGCTCGACCATGCTCGTCAGGTGCAAGCCATCGCTGAGGCGCTGGCCTCAGCCGGAGGGGGGAACATGCATGCAGGTAGCCATTGATCTTGGCCCGCCAGATGAGCGCTGGGAGAGCCGTCTGACCTACGCTCTGGAGGCTGAACGGCTTGGCGTTGAAATGGTCTGGACTGCCGAAGCCTGGGGCTATGACGCTGCTACACCGCTGGCCTATCTGGCGGCAAAAACCAGCCGTATTCGCCTGGGGTCCGGCATCATGCAGATCGGAGCGCGCACGCCGGCGATGACGGCCATGACCGCGCTGACGCTGGCGGCGCTCTCCCAGGACCGTTTTGTGCTGGGCCTGGGCGTGAGTGGACCGCAGGTGATGGAGGGCTGGCATGGCGTTTCCTTTGCGCGCCCGCTCCAGCGCACGCGAGAATATGTAGACATTGTGCGCATGATTGCTCGCGGCGAGCGGCTGAGCTACGCCGGAGAGATCTATCAGTTGCCGCTGCCGGGCGGCGAGGGCAAGGCGCTGACGCCGGGCGCGCAGCCACGCCCCAACTTGCCCATCTATCTGGCGACGCTGGGACCAAAAAACCTGGAACTGACCGGAGAACTTGCCGATGGCTGGTTGGGCACGTCGTTCATTCCAGAGCATGCCAGCCTGTTTTTTGACCTGATTGAGGCGGGCGCCAGGCGCGCTGGTCGCTCCCTGGCCGCGCTCGATCTTCAGGTCAACGCTGGGGTCGTGGCTTTCTCCGATGAGGTGGAGCGTTTGATTCCGCCCCGCAAGCCAGGGCTGGCTTTCACGCTGGGAGCGATGGGGTCGCGCCAGCACAATTTCTACAACGCCGTCTATCAGCGGGCCGGCTACGCCGATCTCGCGCTTCAGGTGCAAGACCTCTGGCTGAACCGCCAGCGCGAGGCGGCTATCGCGCTCATCCCCGACGAACTGGTGCTAAAAACCAATCTGCTGGGCACGCCAGCAATGGTTCGGGAGCGACTGCGCGTCCATCGCCGCGCCGGAGTGACGACCCTGCGGGTGGCAACCGAGGGCGACACCCTGGACGAGCGCCTGACGACGCTGAGCCAGTTGCTAGCACTGGTCAGAGAGATCAACGCCGAGCGTGAAGGCTGGGACATTGAAGCCGCGCCGCCAGTATAGCTGCCAGTATAAAGGTACGCACCCCTACGCCTCCCGCTAGCTTAAAATGGCACTCGGACAACAGGAAATGCCAGATCCGCTGCCCGTTGTCCATGCTCAGACCGCCAGGATAGGCCGGCATCTTGCCGGCGCCTGTCTTAGCCCATGAAGGTATTGCTCTGTGGCGGGACGCCCGGAAGGCGCGGTTTTAATCGCCAGCCGACTTTTGCATAGCTCTGCTCTTCGGCCAGGATGCAAGCGCCGTATCCATTCGGACACGGTGAGGTCAAGCATGAGGTCGTGCGAGCGGTTATCTCTCGGTATGGAAGTTGCACCATATCGGAGAAGGAGATAAACAGGAGAGATGTAAGCGCCCAGGCGCTTCCCCTCTGGCGCCGGCCAGGGCACCGCCGGCAGCATAGTGCTGGCTTCATTATTTAGAAAGGAGCAGTGTGTGCCCGCACTGAGAGTGATTTTGCAAGAACTGGTGTTGCTGGGCGATGGCTATGTTCTGAATGACAGCGGCTATCACTGGCGCGCCGTCCACCTGCTTCGTTGGCTCCAGCAGAACTTTCCTGCCGATCTGGAACTGCACGCGCAGTTTGTGCGCCAGGACTACAATGGCGAGGGCGCTATCTACGAGATCGATGCCGACGGCGAACTGATCAGCAGCGTGCCGCTCTATTGGGTGGACCGCCGCCTACCCTCCCCACGCGCCTTTGAGATACAACCCTCGCCAGAGGACCAACTTCCGTAAGGTCCATCCGTGTAGCGCCCGCTACAGACATGCGCCCGGCCTGGTGCTAAGCTCTTGTTACGAGCAGCCCTATAACGTGCAGGAAGGAGCGGTGTGATCATGGCAGGAGCAACCGCAGACCCAGGAGCCAACCGAAATCTAGAGCGGGATCGCGTGGCCGCAGGATCGGTGCCGGCGGGTGTGTCTACTGAGTATTGGACGCGGGCAGGACAGGTACGCGGCCCGCTGGCCCGGAGGGAGGTAGATGCGCTCGCCGAGTCCGCGCAAGCTACCATCGCTGATCCCATCCCATTAGGATTAGCTGGCTTTGCCAGCGCCCGCTTCACGGTCAGCACCGTCTATGCCGGCTGGTTTCGCTTCAGTCCGGGCGACCTGGCGCTGGCGATCCCGGTGGCCCTGATCTTTGGCGGCATCGCCTCTTTTCTGGCCGGCATGTGGGCCTTCCGGCGTGGCAACGTGCTGGCGGCTACCGTCTTCGCCACCTTTGGCTCCTTCAATGCTTCGTGGGCCACCTTGCAGTGGATGGTGCTGGTTGGGCTGCTGCCGCGCGTGGCAAATGGCGGCGACGCCGGCTCGGTCAGCGGCGTACTGGTTCTCACCTTCAGCCTGATCTCGCTCTACCTGGGGCTGGCCGCCCTGGCGCAGAATCCAGGGCTGGCGGCGGTCCTCTTCACAATGGCGCTGACCCATGCCTTCCTGGGCGCCTGGGCGCTGGCGCCCCAGGCCACCTGGGTCAGAATCGCCGGCGGCTACTGCGGCATCGTCACTTCGCTGCTGGCCTTCTCCATGTC
>CAZFWN010000178.1:0-11284 GCA_964522745.1 uncultured Ktedonobacterales bacterium | reverse complement strand
GCCACATCCGAACTGATGCCGTCGTAGGTGCCACCATATTGAGCGATGTATTCCTGCACCATCTGGGAGTTCTGGTAGGTTTGGGCCTCTGGGAACCAGCCGCCATTGGGCACAAAGATGCCCTCAGCGGGTCCGGTGCCGCCAATATTATTCAAAAATTGAGCGCCCTGGTCAGGGCCAGCGGTAGCAATCAGCGCCTGTGGATTGTAGTGCTGCTGCCGGAAGGTTTGGATGAAGGCAGTCACATCGGGGAGCAGCGTGCCAAGGATGTCCACCTGAGCGCCAGATTGAATGATCTTATCGGCGATAGGTGTGTAGTCGGTGGTTTCTGCCGGGTAGACCTGATAGTCAACCGTTTTGACTCCAGCGGCTTCTAGCTTCGCCCTGGCGATGTCGATTTGCGGCTGGGTGAAGGGGTCATCCTCAGTCGCGTAGGCTGCCGTCGTTGGCCGCGATGAGGCAGGCAGCGCGAGGAGATAGTCGGTAAAGCTGATCAGGTTGTTGGCTACCGGGAGCGAGACATCGAAGACATTCTTTAGCCCTTGCTGGAACACGGATGGGCCACCGCCTGCGCCTTCAAGCATAGCGTAGTGATAGCGGTTGGCGGTGACGGACGCCGGTTTGGTGAGCAGGGTGGAGAACGGTCCGAAGACCAGGTCAACCTTATCAACACTGATGAGCTTATTGATGTTCGTGACGACCTGATTGGGGTCACTGGCATCCGAAACAATGTCTAGCGTGACCTTGCGGCCAAGCAATCCGCCAGCTCTATTGATGTCGTCTGCCCAGAGTTGGTAACCCTGCTTAAAGGCCACCCCATCTGCCGAGAAATCCCCAGAAAGCGAGAGAGAAATACCAATCTTAATCGGCCCCGAAGGAGTCGTATTTGTCTGCCCGCAGGCAGCCAATCCTACGAGCAGCAGGCTGAGCGTGCCGGCGATGCAGAGCATGTTTCTCAGCCACGAGGCGTGTCTTCCAATCATTGCTTCTCTGCCTTTCACTACGTAACAATATCCGTTGGTTACTGTAATCTGATGCACCACACGACAGGCAGGCGCCTGCGTGTAAAGCCCTGGTCGGGCAGGAACCTGGACCGTCCAGGTTCTTTCTGTCTTTGCAATTGCTCGCGCCAAAAGAGGCCGGCGCTTTTTCTCCTTTCTCACATTCGCTGAATGGCTGGTTTGTGGTCCTTCAGCGCTCGATAAGTTCCACGAAAGAGAAAACGAAGTCCACTGCGCTGAGGAACCTCTTAGGCCGACACTGACGCTTATGCTAACAGTCCCAGCGGCTCCTCGATGAGATCCGCCAGGGCGGAAAGAAATTGCGCGCCACGCGCCCCGTCTACGACACGATGATCGCAGGCAAGGCTGAGTACCAGCATCGGTTGCACCCGCGCCTGCCCATCGACGGGCACCACGCGCTCAGCGATGCGCCCTACTGCCAGGATTGCCGCCTGGGGCGGGGTAATAATCGCCGTGAAGGCATCGACCCCATACATGCCGAGATTGCTGATCGTGAACGTGCCACCACGCAGGTCTTCTGGCCGCAGTTTACTTACCTGCGCCCGCGTCACCAGATCAGCGCGGCGCCCGGCGATTTCACTCAGGCTGCACTGATCCGCATCATGAATGACCGGAACGACCAGCCCCGCTTCGACGGCAACAGCCAGCCCGATATTGACCTCGTCGTTGAGGATGATTTTGCCACCGCTCCATGACCCATTGAGATGCGGATGCTCCCGCAGTGTGGCGGCAACCAGCTTCACCAGCAGATCGCTGTACGTGACTTTGGCTGAAGAGCGCTTCTGCGCTTGCTCGCGCCAGGTGAGCAAACGGCTGGCATTCACCTCGCGCACCAGATAGAAATGCGGCACGCTCGTCCAGCTTTGCGTCGTGCGCTCGGCCATAATGCGCCAGATTGGGCTGATTGTCAACTCGTGTGCTTGACCAGTCGGATCGCTCACTGCCTGCGCGGCTGGAGCGGTCTGGCGCTGCTGTTGCGCCGCCAGGACATCTGCCGCCAGGATAGCCCCATCGGGACCAGTACCCCTGATTGCAGCGGCGTCTATTCCAAGTGCCGCCAGCAGCCGCCGTGCCTTGGGTGAGGCTGGCGCCAGCCGGCTCGTGGCTGGCAGCGTTTGTGCTGATCCTTGCTGTTGAAGGTAGGTCAGGACATCGGCCTTCTGTATGCGTTTCCCGCTATGTTCGATCAGGCTCAAGTCCAGGTGATGCTCATTCGCTATGCGCGCGGCAACCGGGCTGGCGGCCACGTCGGGCGAGCGTGGTAGTAGTGCGGCTGGCCGTGAAACAGGCGCAGCCGCTCTGCCCGCTGCGGCCCCATCGAGCGCCGCTGTGTCTGGCAACGCTTCGTCAAGGGTCAGGATCGTGGCAATTACCTGCCCCACCGGAATCTCAGCGCCGACAGCGGCAGACACGCGCGCGAGGATGCCAGAGGCCCGCGCCTCAACTTCCACCCTGGCTTTATCAGTTTCGATCTCTACGAGTGGCTCGCCGCTGGTGACTGTTTCGCCTTCCTGCTTGAGCCAGCGAATGATGACTGCCGTTTCCTGTGCCATACCCAGCGCGGGTACGATAACGTTGGTTGCCATGCCTGGACTCCTGTACCAATTGGTTTAGGCGCCTGGTATCTGACCTGCTGCGCCAGCGCTCCGCGCTGTTTGATGGTGACCGTTTGCCGCGATGTTGAGGTTGGACTGAGTTTCGCGGGTCGTGGGTAAGGGACCAGTCGCCGTATAGTAGCGGACCCCGGCTACCAGCAACTCTTCTGCTGGGAAGCGGGTGATGACCTCGCAGCCATCCTTGGTGACGACCAGCTGTTCCTCGATGCGCGCTGCCGACCAGCCATCGGAGGCGGGCCAGAAGGTCTCCAGCGCAAAGACCATCCCCTCCTCAATCACCTCTGGATGGTCCAGCGAGACCAGGCGGCTAAAGACCGGCTTCTCCCAGATTGCCAGACCCACGCCATGCCCATATTGAAGCGCGAAAGCAGCTTCTTCGTTGGGGAAACCGAATTCCGTCGCCTTCGGCCAGAGCTTGACAATGTCAGCGGTGGTCACGCCCGGCTTGATATGGGCGATGGCCCGGTCCAGAATCTCCCGGCAGTATTTATAAGCATCCACCATTGCCTGCGAGGCGCTGCCAATGGCGAACGTGCGGTAATAGCAGGTGCGATAGCCGTTGTAGCTGTGCAGAATATCGAAGTAGGCCGGGTCGCCTGGGCGCAAGGCGCGATCACTGAAGACGTGCGGATGCGGGCTGCATCGCTCGCCAGAGATGGCGTTGACGCCCTCGACATGCTCCGAACCCAGATCATAGAGGACTTTGTTGACCAGCCCTACACACTCGTTCTCGCGGAAGCCCGGCTTCATGGCCCGGTAGAGTTCGTCGTAGGCCGCGTCCACCATCATGCAGGCGGTATTAAGCAGGGTAATCTCGTCGCGGGTTTTAATCAGCCTGGCCTGCTGCATCAACTGCTGCCCATCGACGACCTTGACGCCTTCCGCTTGTAAGGCGAACAGCACCGGCAGTTCGATGGCATCGACGCCCACCGGCTCGTTGAGCAGCCCGCGCTCTTCCAGTTCGACGCGAATCTTGCGGGCCACATCTTCTGCGCGCCCGGCTTCAGGGGACATCGCGCCGCGCAGCGTGGAAATACCGGCGCGCGAGCGCTCGCCCAGCCAGGGGCAGTAGAGCTGGTGATGGCGGGCCGCCGAGCCGAAGTCCCACAAGATTGGCTCGTCATCCTGTGGGAGCAGGGTGAAGCGCGCAAGCTTATCCATTGCCCAGGTGCCAATATGCGTCGCCGTGATATAGCGCACATTAGTCATATCAAAGCACAGCAGGGCGCCCATCTCGGACTCCTTGAGCAGCTTCTTGATGCGCGCCAGCCGCTCGGTGCGCAGTCGCTCAAAGTCTACGCGCTCTTCCCAATCGACGCCCATCAGGCCATAGGTCTTGAGTGCCATAGAAAGCTTCCTCCTGCTTTTCCTGGTCTAGACGCGCCCGCAGAGCGTCTTCGCCAGTTCGACGACAGACTGCGCTGTGGGAACTGTTACATCTTCGAGGACAGGTGAGAAAGGAACCGGAACATTCATCGCGCCCAGCCGCTTGACCGGGGCATCGAGGTAGTAGAAGGCCCCATCGGCTATTACGGCAGCGATTTCAGCCGTGACACCATACTGCTGATAGCCTTCATCGACTATAATGGCGCGGCTTGTCTTCTTCGCCGATTCGATCAGGGTGTGTGTATCCAGAGGGAGGGTCGTTCGCGGATCGATGACCTCGGCGCTGATGCCCAGCGGCTCCAGCAGGTCCGCCGCCGCCAGCGCGATCTGCACCATGCTGCTGGTGGCAACGATGGTCACATCCGTTCCTGCGCGTTTGATGTCGGCCACGCCAAAGGGGATGGTGTAATCGCCTTCGGGCACCATCCCTTTGAGTTGGTACATCATCTTATCTTCAAAGAAGATGACCGGATTCTCGTCGCGGATGGCTGTTTTCATCAGCCCCTTGGCGTCGTAGGGCGTGGAGGGCAGCACCACTTTGAGGCCGGGGATATGGCTGACCCAGGCGTGCAAGCTTTGGCTATGCTGCGCACCTGTGCGGCGCGTAGCCCCCAGCGTGGTGCGAACGACCAGCGGCACGCTTAGTTTTCCACCCGACATATAGTGGACCTTGGCGGCCTGGTTGACGATCTGGTCCATTGCCAGCCCGATGAAGTCGCCAAACATAATGTCTACCACCGGGCGCATGCCAGTCATGGCGCTGCCCACGCCCAGGCCGGTAATGCCAGCCTCGGAGATGGGGGAGTCAAGCACCCGCGCCGGCCCAAATTCTTCGACCAGCCCGGTCAGCACTTTGAAGGCCGTCCCAGCCTCAGCGACATCTTCGCCGATGATAAAGACGCGCGGGTCACGACGCATTTCCTCAGCGAGCGCCTCACGAATGGCCTGGCCGAGCGTCATCTCGCGCACTCCCTGGCTCACCTGCTGATTGGAGATCGTGCTAAGCGTAGACATGCTCATCCACCTCGCTTGGGTCTGGAAATGGCGCGTTCAGCGCAAATTCGACGCCGGCGGCGATCTCAGCCTGTACACGCTGCTCGATCTGCTCGAATATCGCCGGCTCGGCCAGCTTTTGCTCAATCAGGCGCGCAGAGAGCAGCTTCAGCGGATCGCGGTGCGCGCGCCACTCCTGCTCTTCCTCTTTTGAGCGGTAATAGCCGCGTTGAATATCGCCGACATGGTGCCCATAGTAGCGGTAGGTGTTGCAGACCAGGAAGGCCGGCCCCTCGCCCCGGCGCGCGCGCTCTACCAGCGTATGCACGGTGGTAGCCACCGCCACAATATCCTGCCCATCGACGACTTCGGTGTGGATGCCAAAGGCTTTGGGCCGGGCGCTGATGTCGCCTGCCGTCGTCTCAGCGACAGGCGTATATTCGGTGTAAAAGTTGTTCTCGCACACATAAATCACCGGCAGCTTCCAAAGGGCAGCCATGTTCATGGTTTCGTAGAGTACCCCCTGGCCGAGCGCGCCATCTCCAAAGAAACAGACCGTCACCTGATCGCTGCCGCGCATCTTGCTGGAGAACGCCGCGCCAGTTGCAATACCGGCGCTGCCGCCGACAATGGCGTTGGCGCCCAGGTTGCCTAGCTCCTGGTCGGCAATGTGCATGGAGCCGCCCTTGCCCCGGCAGTAGCCGGCGGCTTTGCCCAGCAGTTCGGCAAACATCTTATCGACGGAGGCGCCTTTTGCCAGGCAGTGTCCATGCCCGCGATGGGTGCTGGTGATGTAATCATCTCGCCGCAATGCCTGGCAGACGCCAACGGCGATGGCTTCCTCGCCGCTGTACAAATGGGCCAGACCAGGCATTCTGGCACTGGTATACAGTTCGTTCACCTGCTCTTCAAAAAGGCGGATGGTGAGCATGAGTTCGTACATGAGCAGCCATTGCTCACGATTCCCTGCTAACGACCCCCGCTCCTGCTGTCGGGAGGCGGATGCGTGCGGATGCGGCATTGCTTTTCTCCAGTATGCTCCAATAATTGCTAGACCGATAACCTCGTGGAATCCGCTGTATCAGTGGGTCAAACCAGCCATCCTGGCTATCACCTCAAACATGATAGCAAAGTCTTCTTTCGCTAGCCCCATTGCACGCGCGCTGGTCAGTATCTCATTACTCAAAGCGACACTTGCCAGGGGCACATCCAACTCTCTGCCCATCTCCAGGGCCAGCAGCAGGTCTTTCTGCATCATATTGACATTGAACCAGGCTTCATCTGGCATGTTCAGCACGAATGGCCCGCGATACTTGAGGGAAGGAGAGGCTACAACGCTGTTGAGCATCGTTTCGAGCGCGACCTCGCGGGGAATGCCCCCCTTCTCCGCCAGCAGCAGCCCCTCCGAAAAGGCGAGAAACTGTACAGCCAGGTTGAGATTGATGGCGATCTTCATTAAGACCGCCTGGCCGTTATTGCCGACATAGTTCACCTTGGGGCCGATGTCCAATAAAATTGGTTTGACCTTCTCAAAGGTTGCCTGATCGCCGCCTATCATAAGAGAAAGGTTTCCCTGTTCCAGGGTGATGACGCTGCCGGAGACGGGCACATCGAGCATCTGCGCGCCTGTCGCCGCCACATGGGCAGCCAGGTTTCTGCTAAAAGCCGGGCTGACCGTACTCATATCGCAATAGACTTTGCTCGGCGCCAGACCGGCCAGCAGCCCATCAGGGCCATCGGTCACATGATGCAACGCGGAAGTATTGGTCACCATGCTAAAGACAACATCAGCCGACTCAGCCACCTGGCGCGGCGTCTCACCCCACTGCATCCCGGCATCGAGCAACCATTGGGCTTTCGCTTTGGTGCGGTTGTAACCAATCACGCTATGCCCGGCGTCAAGAAGCCGCTTTGTCACACGGCTCCCCATCGTACCCAGGCCAATAAAACCTAGACGAGCCATAGCTGGCCTCCAACTAGCAGAGAGTTAGTCTTTCGGAACGATTGCGGCCTCGACATCGATACGAACCTGTCGCAGATGCTCGCGCATGGCCTCGCGCGCCGATTGCGGGTCATGGCGTCTCATCGTGTCGAGCAACTGCTTGTGATGCACCTGCCCACGAGCGGAGCCACCAGGAACCGAGAAGATTTGTTTGCGTTGTTCGCTAAGCAGATCAACGATGGAATCAACCAGCATGAGCAGTAAAGGGTTCTGCGTCGCGTTCGCCAGCGCCCGATGAAAATCATTATCAGCCGCGATATAGTCATCTGCGTGATCGAGGCTGGCATCCATGACCTGTACGGCTTGCTCCAGCGCGCGGATATGGGCTTCGGTGGCCCGCGCAGCGGCAAGGGCGGCAATCTCCGGTTCAAAAATCTCGCGCAGTTCGACCAGATTGGCGGCATTCCCTGCCTGGCCCACTCTCATCACCAGATCTAACGAGTGCCGCATGGCTTGCGAGGTGCCATCAATCACGATGGTGCCGCGACCTGGCCGCATATCGACCAGACCCTTCTGCGCCAGCGTTTTCATCGCTTCTCGTACCGCCGTCCGGCTGGCCTGAAACTGCTCAGCCAATTCGCGTTCGGTTGGCAAACGATCCCCGCTCCGTAGTTTGCCGCTCAAAATAAGCTGCTCAATTTGTTCCACGATTTGTTCATAGACTTTGCTGGAACGAATGGGTATGTACATGAACTCCGCCCAAACACGAAAAAAACAGGAAAAGTTATTGGTATGATGAACTGACTAAGTGATGATGTCGCAATAGTAACATGCTCCTTCGCTGCTGTCAACCCTTTTTATGAGCAAAACTGGGCGTTCTTGCCGATCTTCTGGCACGCAGAGAAGTGATACGATGGAGCGTAACCCATTAACGGTTTGCTCTTTGGGAGGAACAGCAGATCATGCCAGAAATCGATGCAGACCACACCTTTGGCTTTGATACGCTCGCCGTTCACGCTGGGCAGCGCCCTGATCCAGCTACCGGCGCGCGAGCAGTGCCTATTTACCAGACGACCTCGTATGTCTTTGATGACACCGATCACGCCGCGCACCTGTTTGCCTTGCAGCGCTTCGGGAATATCTACACCCGCATCATGAACCCCACCACCGCCGCGTTCGAGGAGCGCGTGGCCGCACTGGAGGGCGGCACGGGAGCGCTAGCAACCTCATCGGGTATGGCGGCGCAGATGGTGACGATGATGACCCTCCTGCGCCCTGGAGATGAGATCGTCTCCTCCAGCAGCCTCTATGGAGGCACGCATACGCAGTTCGACCTGACGCTGCGCACCTGGGGCATTCAAACCACCTTTATCGATAGCACCGATCCCGAAAACTATCGCCGCGCCATTACCCCGCGCACGCGCGTGTTGTATGGCGAAACTATCGGCAACCCGCGAGGCGATGTGCTTGATATCCAGGCCGTCGCTGCGATTGCCCACGAGGCCGGTATCCCGCTCGTCGTTGATAACACCTTTGCGACGCCCTATCTATGCCGACCATTGGCGCATGGCGCAGACATTGTCGTCCATTCGGCCACCAAGTTTATCGGCGGGCATGGCACTTCGATTGCCGGCGTGCTGGTCGAGTCGGGCAAATTCCCCTGGGATAATGGCAAGTTTCCCCATATCGTTGACCCCTCGCCAGGCTATCATGGCGTGCGCTTTTACGAGACGTTTGGCGATTTTGCCTTTGTGATGAAGGCCCGCGTGGAGACAGTACGCGATACCGGCCCCTGCATCAGTCCCTTCAACTCGTTCCTGCTGTTGCAGGGCTTGGAGACGCTTTCGCTGCGCATGGATCGGCACTGCCAGAATGCGCTCCAGGTGGCGCAGTTCCTCAAAGCGCATCCGGCTGTCAGTTGGGTACGCTATCCTGGATTGCCGGATGATCCATCCTTTGAACTGGCGCGACGTTATCTGCCGCGTGGCGCCGGCGCTATCTTCACTTTCGGCGTCAAGGGCGGCTACGAAGCGGGCAAAGCGGTGATTAATCACGTCAAATTGTTCTCGCACCTGGCGAACGTTGGCGATGCGCGCAGCCTGATTATCCATCCCGCTAGCACGACGCACCAGCAGCTTTCGGAAGAGGACCAACTGGCAGGAGGCGTGACGCCCGATCTGATTCGGCTCTCGATTGGGCTGGAGAGCATCGAGGATATTCTGTGGGATTTGGATCAGGCGCTGCGCCACGCAGCAGCGACCACCCAGGTCGCGGTGACACCAGAGGCTTCAGGGAAAGCGACTACCGGGGGCAGAGCATGAGCCTTGAACAGAGAGATAGCCAACTCACGCCAGATATGTACGAGCGGCTCAAGCTGCTGCAACAGTACCGGCATGTTGCCGTCGTTGGGGTCTCGGCGGATCAGTATCGCCCCAGCCATTTTGTCGCCATCTATCTACAGGCGGAGGGCTATGAGATTGTGCCCATCAACCCGCGCTACGCCGGGCAAACTCTGCTGGGCAAACGGGTGTATACCTCGCTGACGGAGGCTAAAGAAGCCGGCGAGACGATTGAGATCGTGGATGTCTTTCGCAAGCCGGAAGATATTTTGCCGGTTGCCGAGGAAGCGATCCAGATTGGCGCCAGGGTCTTGTGGCTGCAACTGGGCATTCGCAACGATGAGGCGGGGAAGCGAGCGCAGGAGGCCGGGCTGGTGTTTGTCCAGGATCGCTGTATCAAGATGGAACACGCCCGCTTTTTTGGCGGATTACATACGGTTGGCTTGAATACGGGCGTGATTGTGGCACGCAAGCTGTGAGCGATGGCGGGGATACAAGCTATCCGAGCGTCCCACTTGAGGCCAGACGCCGCGACAACGATAGCTTTTGTCGCGGCGTTCGTTTGCCTTGGTGATTGGTGGCGCTAGGGTTCGGTGCCCCAGACCAAGGCGCCATTGTAGTACGCGGTAATCTTGTTCCAGGGAGCGTAGGATGCCTGAGCGTTGTAGGAGTAGTCGTTGCTCTGGTCGTAGTTCGACCAATCGGTCTTGTTGAAGCGATCCTGGAGATCGCCCGTGCTTTGCCCAGGCGCCAGGGTGCCTGCCCCGCCTGTGAAGCTGATCTCCAGATAGGAGTCAGCACCTGTGCGTGCCGGCGAAACCTGAACAAACCTGGCGCTGAAGTCACCGCACCCCAGCGCGGCCCAATCGCACCACCAGCTTTGTGGTTGACTGCCATCATTCGTGAACCAGTAGCGGATGGTGATCGCGCTAAGCGTGATAGGCGTGCTGCCGGTGTTGACTACTTCGACATCGGGCTGGATGGTGTTGGTGGTCTGGCCGGTTGTGCCCGTCCGATAGTATACCTGGAGGGAGGCGCCGCCTGGCGGCGGCGCGGGGGTACTGGTGGACGAAGGGAGAGGCGTAGGCGTCTGTGATGACGGTGTGGTAGGCGTAGGCGTCTGTGATGACGGTGTGGTAGGCATTGGCGTGGGGCCGCCCCCGGTCAATGAAAACTTAATCGCGTTCAGGAGGCTCAGCTTAGCCTGGTTGACAGTGGTCCAGTCATCGTTCAGGATGCCGCCGGTGTCGCCTGAATTCGGATTCCAACACCAGAAGGTCCAGCTGATACCGTTTGCGCCGATGCCCAGGTAACGCACCAGGGCGGTGAGCCACTGCACATCTGAGACACTCTGCAATCGGGTGCCGAACTCGCCCAGCCAGACCGGGGCAATGTTCTGCTTCACCAGATAACCCCAGTGCTTGTCCCACACACCGGGCAGATTGTTGGGGTAGTTGGGCGCGTTGAACCAGGATTGATAGTTGACTGAAGACGGGTAATCATGGGCAGAGTAGACCAGGCGGTGAGGAACGTTGAGCTGTACCGGAAATGCAGCGGCCCCTTCCAGGTTGCCGCCCCACCAGTAGCAGTCATTCTGATAGCAGTCCACGCCCTCGACGAAGATCAGCCAGTTGGGATTGACAGCGAGGATCGCGTTCCCCGCGCGCTCGGCAGCCAGACGCCAGTCTGTTTTGGGATCACCACAGCCCCAGCAGGCGGGAGAGTGTGGCTCATTATGCAGGTCTGCGCCGAGGACCATCGGGTTGCCCGCGTAGCGTTTTGCCAGCATCTGCCAATCAGCAATCCAGCGGGACTCAGGATAATGGTCGGTATACCAGAGCGCAGATTGCGCGCCGGAGTCTGGCCGGTGCTGATCGAGGATGATGCGTAAGCCGATCTGGCTGGCATAACCAATAATCTTGTCCATGATTTGCAAGCCGGTCAACCCCTGCAAATCGGGATTCAGGTGAAAGTCGATGCCATTGG
>CAZFWN010000177.1:1453-11399 GCA_964522745.1 uncultured Ktedonobacterales bacterium | reverse complement strand
GCAAGCCTCAATCAGTCGACACGACTGAAGGGCATTACTAGGCGCCCGATCTGGCTCTCCATCCTGGCCGGGTTCTCGCTGCTGCTCGGTATCGTCACCACTATTCCGCAGTTTTACTATGTCCTCTTCGCCGCCCATCTGGTCACTATTGGCCCCAACAGCAACATCCTGGGCCAGGTCTGGTACTCCTACATCCTGAATGGCGACAACAGCTATCAGAAGGTAGACCCCGGCATCCTGGCCGGCGCCGTTGAGGATGCGTTTCTGCTCGGCCCGCTCTATACTGCTACCAGCGTGGGCCTCTGGCTGCGCCGGCCCTGGGTGGTTCCCGTCGGGCTGATGACAGGAGCGATGATCTTCTATGCTATCATCGGCTTCTTCCTCGGCGATATTTTCGCCGGGCTGCCAAGCGTCACCAATGGCGTCTCGTATTGGGCCTCCAACCTGCCTTATCTGGCGTATCCACTCTGGCTGATTCCGGTTCTGCTCTTCCGGCGCTCGCTCTTTGCGAGGCAGGCGCAAGAACAGGTGGAAGCCCGCGAGCCAGTCATCCAGAGCGATTAGCGCAGAAAGTCTTGACAAATCTCAATTCCGTGTATATACTCTTATTATGGACACACAAAACGCGCCTGACCTTGAGGCCACGCTGGCAGAGATGCAAGCCAAATGCGTCTGCTACAACATTCGCAAGGCGGCCCGGCTTATCACTCAACTCTATGACACGATCCTGGAACCCAGCGGCTTGCTCGGCACGCAGTTTGTCCTGCTGGCGGCCATCGGACGCATGGGGGCAGCCACTATCACGCGCCTGGGGCAGAAGATGGGCATGGACCGCACAACCGTAACACGCAATCTGAGGCCGCTGGAGCGCCAGGGATTCATCGAGATGGACGCCGGGCTTGATCGGCGCACGCATATCGTGCGGCTCACCGAAGAGGGCCGCCAGGCCATGAAGGCTGCGCTGCCGTTCTGGCAGCAGGCGCAAGCTGCCGTCATTAGCCGCTTTGGGCAGGACCGCACGGCAGCGCTCTTGAACGAACTACTAGCGTTGGAGGCTCAGGTGGAATCTGCCTGAGGTGCTTCTTTTTGTCCCTAAATACGTGTAGTTACACGTAAATAAAGGAGAGAACCATGTTCGCACAAGATCGGGGAAAAAAACTCGCCACGCTGGCCGTCACCTGTATCGGCCTCTTTATGGTGCTGCTCGATATGACGATTGTGAACGTCGCGCTGCCGACGATCCAGTCTGATCTGAAAGCCAGCCTCTCCGACTTGCAGTGGGTCGTGGATGCGTATACACTGCCTTTCGCAGTCCTTTTGCTGACAGCAGGAACGCTTGGTGATCGCTACGGGCGCAAGCGTGTCTTTCTGGTTGGTCTGGTCGGCTTCACGCTTGGCTCGGCGCTGTGCGGCTTCGCGCCGAACCTTGGGTGGCTAATCGTCGGGCGCGTCTTGCAGGGCGCGGGCGGCGCGGCGCTCTCGCCCGGCAGCCTCTCGCTGCTGGCATCGGCCTTCCCCGATAACCGCGAGCGGACACAGGCGATTGGCATCTGGGCGGGTATCTCTGGTCTGGCACTGGCCGCAGGGCCGTTGATCGGCGGCTCACTCATCCAGGTGTCTAGTTGGCCGGCCATCTTTTTTGTCAATTTGCCCATTGGGGCAATTGCGCTCTTCTTCGGCTGGCGCATCCTGGCTGAGTCTCGCAACCCGGAGGCCCGGCGCGTCGATGTGCCTGGTCAGGTGCTGGCAATTGGCGGACTGGCCGCGCTGACCTACGCGCTCATAGAGGGCCAATCCCAGGGCTGGACCTCTCCCCTGATTCTCTCGCTCTTGGCCGGCGCCGCTGCCTTGCTGATAGCCTTCCTGGTCGTTGAGGCGCGAGTACGCGAGCCGCTGCTACCCTTGCAGCTTTTCAAGAGCGCGGTCTTCTCCACTGCGAACGCTGCGGCAATTCTCCTCGGTTTTGCGCTGGTAGGCACAGTCTTCTTTATGTCGCAGTATTTCCAGGGCGTACAGGGCTATTCGGCGCTTGGCTCCGGTGTGCGCACACTGCCCACAACTGTTGGCACTTTCATCGCGGCGCCGCTTGCCGGACAACTGGCTGCGCGCCTTAGCCCGCGTGTGCCTATCACACTGGGCGGGCTGCTCGCTGGTATCGCGCTGCTCTTGTTTACCGGAGTGGACCCAACGAGCAACTACGCCAGCATCTGGTGGAAGCTGGGTATGTTTGGTATCGGCATCGGTCTGATGATTAGCCCGCTGACTGCTGCGGTGCTTTCCGCCACGCCGCCGAACCGGGCAGGGCTGGGGTCGTCGATGGTGAACACCAGCCGCCAGATCGGCAGCGTCTTTGGCATCGCGCTGCTCGGCGCGCTGGTGGAGCATCAATTCTCCACCAACCTCCTCAGCAGCCTGACCAGCCTTGGTCTGCCAGCATCGATCAGCCAGAAAATCGCCGATACTATCGCCAGCGCGGGTGCAGAGGCCGGGAGCGTCCATCTGTCCGGCAGGCTGCCTATCACGCCAGGAGCGCTGCACCAGGCCATCGGGCAGTCGTTCACCGATGCGCTGCATGTCTCCTTCCTGAGCGCCAGCATCGCGCTGCTCGGCGCCGCGCTGATCAGCGCGCTCCTGTTGAGGGCGGCCCAGCGTAAAACGACAGGCCAGGCTGCCTCAGAAGAGAGGCAGGAGGAAATCATCGCTGCTACGGTGGAGATGGAGGCATAGCAGACAAAGCCAGCCGTTTCCGCTATAATCTGCCTCATTGAGAACGGATGCAAGGAAGCAAACTATTGTAAAGAACAGCGGAGGACGGTTTGATGGCAGAAGAAACAACCACCTATCTGGAGCTATCGGAGGAGGGCGGTGGGGCGCACAAGTTCTATGAGGTGAAGGTTCAGGAGAGCCAGGTCAACATTCGCTACGGGCGCATCGGCGACGCGGGGCAAACGCAGACGAGCAGCTTTGCTACCGCCGCCGAGGCGCAGGCATTTGCCCAAAAGAAGATTCGGGAGAAACAGCGCAGCGGTTACGCAGCCGCCGTCATGGGGCAGCGCCAGAAGCGCGCTGTCAGCCGCCGCCAGACGGTGAGCCGTCAATCCACTGCACACCAGGCGCCAATACTCTGGCGCTTTGCCTCTGGCAGAGCAACATTTGGCATCTTTATCGATGACCGGCACTGTTGGCTTGGAAATGAGGCCGGGCACGTCATTGGGCTGAGCCAGGACGGGGAAGTGCGGGTGCAGTTCAGCCTGCCGGATGGCGTGAAATGTCTGGTAGCCGATGACATCTGGCTCTATGCCGGCTGTGATGATGGCAATGTGTATGATCTGACCGGCAAGATTCCGCGTGTGGCCTTCGAGATCGCCCACGACGTAGACATCTACTGGCTCGACATCCGCCAGGGCGCCCTGGCGGTCTCGGATGCCGGCGGGCGCTGCGCGCACTTCAACCACGAAGATGAAACGGAGTGGATGCAGACGACTACCCATCATGGCGGCTGGATGGTGCGCTGTGGCGCCGAGGGCGTCTATCACGGCCATTCGGGCGGTGTGACCATGTATGACAACCAGGATGGGCGGGTGATCTGGAACCAGCGAACAGGCGGCAGCGTGCTCTTTGGCTGGCAGGAAGACACGATGGTCTATGCCGGAACCAGCGATAACAAAGTCTATAGCTTCACGAAACAGGGGCAGCCTGGCACCATCTACCGCTGCGACGATGCGGTCTACTCCTGCGCCACCGCCGAGCAGGGAAAGTATGTCTTTGCCGGCGACAATTCCTCTTCGGTCTATTGCTTTAACCAGCAAGGCCAACGCCTGTGGAAGCTGGGCACGGGCTGCGGCTCGGCGCTCTCAATGCAGTTTTTCAAGGATCGCCTCTACATCGTGACGACTAATGGCGACATGGCCTGCATCGATGTCAGCGAGGCCGCAATAGCGGCGGCGCAGGCAGGCACGCTGCCACAGGCAGTACAATTGAAGGCGCCAGCAGCCCCGGCGGTGGTGGCTTCTACCACGCTTGCTACCACCACCAGCGCTGGATCGGGCGTCACGCTGGAATGCGTGCGCGAGGGCGGTAAGCTGCGCATGCGGGTCGTCTCGCCCGGCTATAACGCGAATCTGTACGTGCAGTTCCCCCAGAATTTGCGCCAGGAACACGCTCGCTATGTGGTCGATGAGGTGCGCCTGGTGGCGCATGGCGGCTTCTATCGCGCCTATGGCGACATTAAGCAATTGGTCTAGACGGATATCTTGCTCGTAGTGCTGGCCTTCAGCCGATTCGTGACTGGCCGGCTGGAAGCCAGCGCTACAGGTGATGGGCAAAACACAGGTCATTTGGCATCTGCAACACTGCTGGCAGCGGCGCGCTTGCTCTTGACCACATCTGCCAACTGCTGCAACTCTTCGCGGTAGATACGACGCATTACCGGCGGACTCATCAGCCACTCGAAGAACCCACTCACTCCGCGACCTTCCCACACAGTTGCAATCTCTACATTTGATTGCTTTCCATCTTGTACAGGCTTGATAGTAAAGCTTGTTACCAGACCAGATAATGTGTCTGTTTCAACCAGCACCCCTGGCTCTGGCTCGCTGACTACCATATGATAGGCCCGCTCAACGCCACCAACACGAACATGAGTCTGAAAGACGGTTCCTGCTCCCTGTCCGCCTGATTCAATCTCAAGGCTCCTGAAGTATTTCTTATTCACTATCTGCAGGTGTTCTGTACGATAATCGGCCAGGATGGGATAAATCTCTTCAGGTTGCGCATCAATCACCATCGAAGCTGCCGCGCGTATTCGGCTCATGAGAAGTCCTCCTGTAACTGCTTGATGAAATCAAATGATGTTTAGACATATGTTTTCACGTCATATGTCTGTCTATACTATACACAAAAGAAAAGGACTTGTCAAGAGTCATATGACGTGATAGCATAAAGTAAAAAGTCATATGAGCGGATAGAGAAAATGGCAATAAGACGAAAAGAATCTCCAACAGACCAACCAGAAGCCTACCCCATCACCTATGGGGTGCTGGGATTGCTCTCGTTCATTGGTCCGATGTCGGGCTATGATCTCAAGCGCGCCTTTGACCATATCCTCTCGCCAATGTGGGGAGCCGCGCATAGCCAGATATACAAGGAACTGCGCCGGATGGAAACGCTGGGCTGGGTGACAATGGAGCGCGAGGAGCAGGAATCCCGGCCTGATCGCAAAGTCTATTCGATTACGTCGGCAGGGCAGCAAGCGCTGGCCGCGTGGGAAGCGCAGCCAGAGACCAGCCTCCAGATGCGCGATGAGTTGCTGCTCAAGATTACGTTTGGCTCCTTTGCTCCGCCCGGCGCGCTGATCGCAACGGTGAAAGCTGGCCTCGCGTTTCACGAGAGCAGGCTAGCCGAATTCCGAGATAACCTTCACCATCTCCTTGTGCTTCATGACCAGCCCCAGGAGGAGCCAGGAGCAAGCACAAATGCCGGCGACCCGTTTGCTCGCCGGATCACGCTCTTAGCGATTGAGGCCGAGGAAGTCTATACCCGCTGGCTGCGCGAACTGCTCGCTTTTTTAGAAGAGCGCGAGAGCCAGCAAGAAGAGCGCCAGCCTCGGTAGGTGTTCTGGTCCAGGCGTTGTGGCCGCGCTGCCATGCGATACGTCCTACTGGACAGAGCAGTTTTCTTTACTTTGCCAGTGTCCTGGTTCACATCAATTTCATTGCGCTTAGGATGAGCGAGCGATACAATAGAGATAAGCCTCGCACCAGAGAGAGTTAGAGAGCAGAAAAGAGGTTTTGTGTATAAGGCATTCGTGCTAGGCGCGCTCATCTCCTTGGGCACCTTACAGAACGCGCTCAGCGTGCTAGGCTATCCAGCCGTAACGCTCTTCATCATGATCGAAAGCTCCGGCATCCCGTTTCCTGGCGAAACGATGCTGCTGCTGGCATCATTTTATGCCGGCACGACTGGGAAGCTTTCCATTGTTGGAGTGCTGATCGCCTGCGCCATTGGCGCGATTCTGGGCGATAATCTGGGCTATCTGGCTGGGCGCTACGGCGGGCGCCCATTCGCCTTGCGCTTTGGCAAATACTTCTTTTTGAAAGAAAAGCACCTGATCTCCGCCGAAGCGTTTTTTGTCCGGCATGGCGATAAAACCGTCTTCTTTGGGCGCTTCATCGCGGTGCTGCGCGCCTGGGCCGCGTTCCTGGCCGGCGTGAATAAGATGCGCTGGTCCAAGTTTCTGCTCTATAACGCTGCTGGCGGCATCGCCTGGACAACGATCATGGGGCTGTTTGCTTACTTCGCCGGCAAGATCGTTGGGAACAACTTTACGGTGATTGAGCGGCTCGGCCAGAGCCTGGGCTTTTTCGGGCTGGCCGTTGTCGTCCTGCCGGTGCTGATCTGGCTCGTTCTCAAATACGTGCGCAAGCGCCGCCAGGAGCGGCAGGAGCGAGCCGCAGCAGCCGTCGTGGCGCCAGCCGCAACAGAAGCACCCGCTGACGCTCTGCCTGAAGCAGCAGCCGTCGCAGCGCCAGCGGCAGAAGAGGCTGCACACACACTGGCTGAGGTGGAAGCGGAAGAGCCAAGCTCGCCCCACAGGTAGGCACAACTCGCGCGAGTTCCCCACCCCTGCCGGCAGAGATGCCGGCGCTACGCCCCACCCGTCCACTCGACCAGGACGGCGCTCCAGGTGAGGCCGGCGCCAAAGCTGAGCAGCATGAGGCGCTGGCCGGC
This sequence comes from uncultured Ktedonobacterales bacterium, assembly GCA_964522745.1. Lineage (GTDB taxonomy): Bacteria > Chloroflexota > Ktedonobacteria > Ktedonobacterales > DATBGS01 > DATBHW01. Next base: position 4,670 of record CAZFWN010000177.1, on the reverse strand, counting down.
ATGTATCCGGCCCTCTGCAACGGCATGGCAGAGCGCGAGCGGGATGGAGGCAGCAGAGGTATTGCCGTAGCGGTCCACTGTGACGACCATTTTCTCCATCGGAATCTTCAGACGTTTGGAGATGGCCTCGATGATGCGCAGATTGGCCTGATGGGGGATAAACAGGTCAATATCATCCAGAGTCAGGCTGGCCTGGCTGAGGACGATTTCCATCGCCGGGCCGCTGATCTGCGTGGCAAACTTGAAGACTTCCTGCCCCTCCATGCGCACGTATTGCAGACCAAGGTTCAGTTCCTCATGCCCGATGGGCCGGGCGCCGCCACCTGCCGGCGCCCAGAGGACTTCAGGGCGGGCGCCATCCGAGCCGAGGGTGAAGCCGCGCACCCCGCCTGGCTGATCGCTGGCCGAAAGGATGACCGCGCCCGCGCCATCGCCAAACAGCACGCACATCGAGCGATCTGTGTAGTCAACATAGGGCGTGAGATGCTCGACGCCAACCACCAGCACATGCTTGCAAGAGCCGGCGCGGATAAACTGATCGCCGGTAGAGAGGGCATACAAGAAGCCAGGGCAGCCGGCCTGCATATCAAATGCGCCGCAGTGCGCTCCCAGCGCGTGCTGTACTAGACAGGCGGAAGAGGGTGTGCGATAATCGGCGCTGCACGTACCCAGCAGAATCAGGTCGAGATCGGTGGCTGCCAGGCCGGCGCGCTCCAGCGCCACTCGCGCCGCGTGCGTTGCCATCACCGAAGAGGTCTCGCCAGGCGCGGCGATATGCCGCTCGCGGATGCCGGTGCGTGTCACAATCCATTCATCATTGGTTTCGACAATCTTCTCCAGGTCGGCGTTGGTCAGGACTCGTTCAGGGACGTAGGCGCCCCATCCGGTAATGTGGGAGAAGTGCTGTGGCATCGGGGGAACCCTGGCTTTCTCGCGCCCGGCTGGAGGTGAGGCGCGCTTTCCATATATTATATGATATGCACGTTCGTCGAATCGTTCGTGTTGCAACTTTCACTCCCTAGCCCCGCTCCGCGCCGGCAGGGATGCCAGCGCTACAAGCGGATTTGGTATGTTTCTTATGTCAGATGCAAACATCGTCATCAGACCTTTTGCGGCAGGCGATCAATTCGCCGCCCGAACGTTGATTCTTGCCGGGCTGGGCGAGCATTTCGGCGCTATCGATGAATCGCGCAATCCAGACCTGGACGACATCACGGCAACCTATCTTGTTCCGGGCCAGGCTTTTGTTGTCGCTGAAGCTCAAGGCAAGATCGTGGGCACAGGAGCGCTCATCAAAGAGCAGGAGCAGGTTGGGCGGCTGGTGCGTATGTCGGTTGCCAGCGCGCAGCGGCGGCAGGGCATTGGCCGGGCGCTGGTGGCGCATCTGGTGAGCCTGGCCCGCAAGCATGGATACAGCAGGCTGGTGCTGGAGACAAACGAGGGTTGGGACAACGCCGTTGGCTTATATCAAGCGTGCGGCTTCAGCGAGGTAGTCCAAACCGATGGGCTGGTACATATGGTCAGGGACTTGCGAAAGAGCGCTGGCGGCTGAAGCCGCGCCTAAGGGCTGCGGCCACAAAGCCCGCCTTCGCGGGCTAGGACGAAGTTGGATACCCACTCAGGGGTTGATTGTTTACCAGCCCTGGTATATAGCTCGCATATATTACGAGGAGCCGACCTGTGCTTTGCTGCGAAGCAGTAATGCCCAGCCGGTCTGGGCCAGAAAGCGCTCTTGCGCCTCCAGAAGCTGTGCTTCATCGAGGGTGCCCTCATAGGTTGCCATCACCTGCCGCTCGGCGTGAAAGAGCGAGGGCGCCCCGCGCAGTTGAATTTCTGGCGGCAGCGCGGCGCGTGCTGCGGTTTCCAACGCCCCTTGATGCGTCACCGGGGAAACCTCAATCCGCCAGCCGCTTTGCTGCGCCAGCGCGGCTATCTGTTCGGCATAGCGCGTCTGGGCAACGCCTGGAAAATGAAAGCGCAGCGTCAACGTGCCTGTCGCGCTATCGATTCCTACCTTATAGAGACCGCTCTCCGGCCCAAGCTCCTGGCGAATCAGCAGCAAGGCCGCGTTCTGCTCCTGGCGGGAAGCGGAGGGGACAGCAGAAACCACCGGCATGGCCGCTTCCTCAAGCTCGATCTCAAGCTGCCAGCCCGTCTGGGCTAGAAACTGGCGTTGGGCCTCCTCAATCGCCTCCTGGCTCGCCCTGCCGGCGCAGCGCAGGCCAACGGCTCGCTGGTCCAGACGCAGCGAAGGCGCTTTTTTGAGCGTCAACCCATCGGGCAGGAGGCGCTGAGCCAACTCGGCCAGCGCGCCCTGGTGCGCGTGCGGCGCGATCAGTATCTCTACGCCGGCTTCTTGCGCGGCAGCGGCGATGGCCGACGCATATTGAGAAGAGGCTGCGTCGGGGAAATGAAAGGCCAGCGTCACCTGGCCGGTCACTGGATCCACACTGCGCCGGTAGAGGCCAGATGCGCCGGCCAGATAGCGATCCAACACGCTGAGAATCCACGTCTGATCGGGCCGCTCGGCCTCAGCGGGATCATCAGCCGCTTCTCGCCAGGCGGGATGCAGGCTGTAGCGGGCTGGTTGGGCGCGCTCCCAGGCAGGAGCCTGCTGCATAAAGAGGCGTGGATGGCGCAGCAGCACCAGTGCCAGCGCTAGGCGCTCGACCAGTTCTTCCGGGTTCATCCCGGCCAGCGGACACAGCGCATCGAGCGTGTAGACCAGCGTTTCATCCATCTGACGCGCCAGATCAGCCAGTGGGATTCTGCGCCGGAGGAGCTTTGCGCGCCTGACCAGTTCCTCAAGCTGTTGGGGCAGCAGCTCCCAATCAGGCTCCGGCGTGGTGGGGAAGGTGCCTATTACCTCGACTACGGCCAGCAGCGGGAAACGAGTGCGGGCGCGGGTGCCCTCCGGCCATTGCACGACGACTCTGGCGCCATGTTCGACCCCCACGCAGCGGGCCATCTGCAAGCCAGTGAGTGTATCTTTAAGAAGAATAATCTGTCCGGCCAGCGCCGTCACAGGATTCACCCGCCTGGAAGAAGCTCTGACGCGCTGCTCCTGCACCTGATAGGCGCCCGGCAGAGATTCCAGCGGGAGAAATAAGGATTGGTCCTGAGCCAGTGTTGCCTGAACAGCCCGCTCGATTTCATTGGTGGCGGCGCCATACCAGATCAGCGCCAGTTGCCGCGCCGTGACCGTATCCAGGTCTGG
>CAZFWN010000177.1:0-1353 GCA_964522745.1 uncultured Ktedonobacterales bacterium | reverse complement strand
CCATCGGCATGGGCGCTTAAACTATACTTCTCGACCCGGCAGGCCATCTGCACCTGCTGCCCGCCAAGCTCCAGCAGGCCCGTCTTCTGCTCGGCCAGGTCCAGCAAGCGCCTGCCAGGCGATTCTTCATCCTGATAGCCGGTAATCAGAATGGAGGCATCGGGCCGCGACGCCAGGCGCAGCGCAAACCAGACGCTAGGGCCGCCGGTCAGCATGCCGCTGCTGGTGACGATACAGGCCGGCGGACCGGCAAGCACCTGCTCGCGCTCGCGCTCGTCCTGCACCATCCTGACCGTTGGGCCGACAAAGGGATCGTAGCCCTTGCGAATCTGCCGCTGAAGGATGGGCGTGAGCGCTTCGGGAATCAGCCGGTAGGTGGCGCAGACGCGGCGCACCAGGCCATCCACCCAGATGGGGAAGGGCGGAATCTCGCCCTTCTGCTGGGCTGATTGCAAGATCAGCAGGATTTCCTGCGCCCGGCCCAGAGCAAAGCAAGGGATCAAAACATGCCCGCCGCGCGCAATGCCAGCCGCAACGCCCTGCGCCAACCGCTGCTCCTCTGCCTGGCGATTGGGGTGCAGCCGGGTGCCATAGGTGCTTTCCAGCACGAGCAGATCGGGATGCGCCAGCCTGGGCAGGGCTGCGCCCAGCACCGTGCGCTGCGGGGTGACACTCACATCCCCGGAGATCACCACTGTTCCATCGGGAGCCGCAAACCCCAGGCTGACCGCGCCGGCCACATGCCCGGCGCGGGTGGCCTCCACCGTGACCTCTGGCAATTGGGGCAGCGTGAGCTGCTGCCCCACCGGCAGCGGACGTACCTGGCTCAGCATGCCTGCCACCAGCGATTCCGGGTACAACGGCGTCTCTAGCTCTTCTGCTGCGCGCCGGCTCATGATCTTGAGCGCGTCGGCGAGCATTACTTCCATCAGCAGGCTGGTGGCGCGGGAGGCGAAGATGGGCGCGGCGGGAAAGGCTTGATGCACGAGCGGAAGCGCGCCGATATGATCGGCGTGGGCGTGGGTCACAAAGATAGCCTGCACTGCTTTGCCATCGAGCAGGGCCAGGTCTGGCAAGGGGTCGCCGCGTTTATCGACGCGCACCCCGGCATCGACGACGATCCACTGCCCGCCAAGCTCCAGCGCCAGGCAACTGGCGCCCACGCCGCTGGCGCCACCGAGAAAGACCACGCGCATGCTGATTTGTTCTCCTTCCGCACGAGCCAAAACTGAACACCCCTATATATAGCACAGGTGCCCTCTTTGCTCAAAATGCGCTTCGCTTCAGGCGCCTGAAAAAGAACCTGGCGATTAAAATCGCAGCTTTTTGGCCTGCGGGCCGCGAAGTCCGCCT
>CAZFWN010000176.1:0-11442 GCA_964522745.1 uncultured Ktedonobacterales bacterium | reverse complement strand
AAGGTATTAATGAAGTCGCCTAGCAAAAAATCACTGTGGTTAATCGTAACTTTCCAGCCAGGAAAGCTAAATTTCCCAAAAATGCCAATAAGCGGCGTGATCAGATCTTTGACAAACGACGTCACTATCCCGCTGAAGGCCGCGCCGATGACGATGCCAACGGCTAGATCAACCACATTACCCCGTAAGATAAATTCCCGAAAATCCTTGAGTGCTTTCATCGCCGGTTCTCCAGATACAAGCTACGTCTCTACACAACACAAGAAGAGGCTCCCATGCGGAAACCGCTGTTAGCATATGAATAACCAACCGCGCGCTAGCTTGGATGAGCATAGCATGAGGGAATCGCATCTGTCAATAAACATGCGCTCTGGCTGGAACCACCCAGAGCCGGGCGATTGCCTGCCGCCGGCTCATCTGCTATACTTTGAGCATGAGCAGCGCTTCAAGCTCACATCCACCCCTACAGCCAGAGCCGCCAGCCAACTCCGACTATCAGCCGGCTCAGCGCGCCCGGCTGCGCGTTATGCGCCGCGCCGTCAGCGCCCTGCTGGTACTTCTGCTGCTTTGCTGCTCGACTTCGCTGCTTGTCTCGCTAGGCGGGCGCGAGGCAAGCGCAGCCTGCGGGCCTGCCGCCAGTAGCGATCTGGTGCTGGCGGGCGCTGCCAAAGCCGACATTAGCCCGCAGCAGCCCGTCTATCTCGGTGGCTATGGCATTGGCCCGGTGCGGCTCTCCACCGGCGTGATGCAGCCCCTGTTTGTGCGGGCGCTCGCCATCCGCAGCGTCGATAATCGCCCGGAGCATACACTGGTCTTTGCCGCGCTCGATTCGCAGGGCTATTTCGCCGCCTACCAGAGCGGCCCCTATGGTATTGCCGCTATGCGCGCCACGCTCAGCGCCTGGCTGGGTATCCCTACTGGCAACATTATCATCGCCTCTACGCACAGCCATGCCGCGCCGGATACCGTCGGCTTCTGGGGCGGCGTCCCCGCCAGCTATCTGGCCCGCGTCCGCGACCAGACCATCAGCGCCATTACGCAGGCCGTTGCCAGCCTGGCGCCCGCCCGGCTGAGCGCCGGCAGCGCCAGCATCAATGGCGACACGAGCAGCTTTGGCGATGAGGCGCGGGGCGGCCAGGGCAGCGGCGCCTCCTGGCCTGCTGATACGCAGTTGCGCCTGCTGAGCGCGGTCAGCAGCGCGGATGGTCACACCATTGCTACGCTGGTCAATATCAGCGTCCATCCCACCGCGCTTGGTGCCTCAAATACGCTCGCCTCGCCCGACTGGCCCGGCGTCACCACCGAAGAGCTAGACTCCCGGCTGGGCGGTGTCTCAGTGCTGATGATCGGCGCGCTCGGCCATACCTGGCCTGGCACACCACCGGGCGTCTCCCAACCGAGTGACCGCACCGAAGCGATGCGCCTCTATGGCGACCTGATGGCCCAGCGCGCTCTGGAGGCCGTCAGCAGCGCCCAGCCTATCGCCCATCCGACCCTCTGCGCCGCCGATATTCACTTCCGCGAAGCCGATACCGCCGCGCCACTCTTGATGGGCCTGCAATTCTTCGGACGCAGTGGGCACGAGCGCATCCTGCGCTCGCTGCAAGCACCGTATTTTTTGCCACCTGACGTATTGGGCATCGAAGTCGAAACGCTGCGCATCGGCGATCTGGCCTTCGTTGCCGCGCCCGTCGAACCCTATCCCTCCTTGCTCTTTGCCCTCCGGCAGCAGGTGCATGCCCCGCTGCTCTTCTTCTTCGGGCTGGCAAACGATCAGCTTGGCTACGCTACCCAACTTGGCGAATATGCCGGCGCTGTCGCCAACAGCCCAACGGATGAAGCGCTCTTCATACTCAGCCCCAACTTCGGCAATGACATCACGGCACATCTGCTGGCCGGCGCGCAGCAGATTGGCCTGTCGGCGAGCTAAAGAACTAGCGTCCTTGCTTTAGGCGCCCTGTCTCCACAAACGCCTGCAACGTGTGCAACGCTCGCGTCAAGCAGACTTGATCTCCTCCACAATCCGAAAACTCAGCTTTTCATACAGATGCTGCGCCGGCAGATTACCCTTCGTTACACCCAGATACAACTCGCGGTAGCCACGCGCCAACAAGGCATTGATGCTCTTCTTGAGCAGGAACGCGCCCAATCCGTTATTTTTCGCTGATGGATGCGTCATTACAAAGGCCACCAGCGGCGCCTCGTGCCAGAGGGTCACAAGCGTGGCTGAGAGCGCCTGCCCATCGCGCTCGATCAGAAATGAGCAGTCCTCCAGGAATGTGCCGTACTCGCTGGCAAACGTTCTCTGCACCTCGCTGATCGCGTCCTCCAGCGTCTCTCCCTCATCATCAATCGTGCCCCGATAGGCATCCAGCATCAACTGGCTTAGCGCAATCAGATCGCCGGTGGAAACAGCCCGGCAGTCGCCGCGCTGCTCCACTGGCTGGCTGGTCAGGTCGAGGTGCATCTTGAACCGTGTACGCGCCATTATTCTGTGTCCCCCCATTCTGTCTCGGCAGCAGCGCTGCCGCCGCCGTAGAGCCGGCAATAGCTGTCGTAGCGCTCGCCATCAATGGCGCCGCTCTGCGCGGCGGCGCGCACGGCGCAGGCGGGTTCGTGCAGATGGCTACAATCGGAGAGGCGGCAGGTTTGTAGGTAGGGGCGAAACTCCGGGAAGCACCAATCCAGCCGGCCCTCGGCCACATCGCCCAGCGCCAGCGCGCGGATGCCCGCCGTATCGGCGATATAGCCGCCGCCTGGCCCTTCGAGCGAAACCAGGCGCGTGCCTGTCGTCGTGTGACGTCCCTTGTGATGCAACGCGCTCACCGCGCTGACGCGCAGCCCTAGCTCTGGCTCCAGCGCGTTGAGCAGGCTGGACTTGCCTACGCCCGACGGCCCCAGCAGGGCCGAGGTGCGCCCGGCCAGCGAACCGCGCAGTTCTTCAATGCCCAGCCCAGCAGCCACGCTGGTCAGCACCACCGGATAGCCAATGGCGCGATAGACCGCCAGGCGCTCCTCTAGCCAGGGTTCGAGTCCAAGGTCTACTTTGTTGATACAGATCAGCGCGATAATATCCTGGGCCTCAGCGATGACCAGAAAGCGATCCAGCAGGCGCAGATGTGGCTCTGGATCGCGGGCGGCAAAGACGGCGATCATCTGGTCAAGCCCGCTGATCGAGCGAATGCGGCCCTGGCCCTGGTCCGGGTCCAGCCGCGTGAACGACCCGCTCCCGGCGCGGGCGATCACCTCTTCGATGACGCCGCCGTTGCCGCCGGTGGGCAGCACGCGCACGCGGTCCCCCACCGCAACGGGGTCATGCACCTTGACGGTGGCCTTCTTGACCCGCTTGTGCGCGTTGGCGCTGACGGGATATTCCAACTGCTTGCGCAGCCGGCCACGAATGGTGCAGTTCAGCAGGCCGGCGGGCGTCTCCACGCGGTAAATGCCCCGGCCTCCATCGAGGATCATGCCCTCTAACAGGTCAACAGTGGCCTCAGAAAGCGTGGTTGTTTCATCAAACGAAGACGAAAATTGTTTAGCGCTCAACGCGAATGCTCCTTCGGTAGCAAGATTGTTCACAGACACAGGGAACCCCATTGCTCACAGGCGATGGGAGACACAAAAATCCCGACGAGGCTTGCCCGCCGGGAACGTCTGTGAACCAGCACCGAAGGATGCAGCGCAGGTCAGCGGATGACTACCTGCCTGAGTGAAGGAAAGGATGATGATGCTGGCGACAACGCGCAGGCGCGGACAAGCGCAAAGGCAGACACAATTGCTCTCATCGCCATCTTCTCCTTTCCTAAACGCAACGCCTCGCGCATTGCGTTAACACCATTTCATAGGGTGAATGTTTTATCTTGAAAAGCACTGAGCAGAGTATAGCTGAAAAAACGCAGAAATGCAAGGGGTTTGCTGAGCCGCGCAAGTCTTGCAGGATCTGCATGATCTGGCGGTCGGAAGCCTGCGGATGCTCGAAGCCCACCACCATCTGGTGCTTCTTCACACGCCTTCGGGCATCTCACCGTCAAGCGCCTCTTCCCCATCCTCCTCTGGCCGCTCTTGATGCAGTTCTTCCCACAACTGGCGCACGGTGGTGTTGCTGACCCCATAGCTAAAGCCGCGCCGCAGCAGAAACCCGCCCAACTGCTTGCGAAAGGTTGGATAGTCGGCCTGCGCCAGACTGCGCAGCCGCTTGCGCGCAGCGGCCAGCGCTCGCTCCTCGTCGCGCTCCGGGGCAACGGTGGCCTCAATCGTCTCGCGGTCTACGCCCTTGCGCCAGAGTTCGGAGCCGAGGGCGCGGGCGCTGCGCGGATTAAACTGCTCGCGGTTCTCCACCCAGAACTCGGCAAACTGCTGATCGCTGAGGACGCCCAGCGTCTCCAGCTTTGCCAGCACTTGCTCGGCCAGGTCCGGCGACACCTGACGCCCCAGTAGATGCCGGCGCACCTCATCGCGGCTGCGTGGCCGGAAGGTCAGAAAGTTGAGCGCGTTGTCCAGCGTGCGCTGGAAGAGATCGGCGCCGCGCCACTGCTCAAGCTCCGCCGGGCTGACCTCGCGCCCAACGTAGAGGGCATATTCCAGCACGAGCGCCTCATCCATCGCCAGGGCAAAGGCGCCATCCACAAAGATATTGCGCCGCGCCGCCTTGCGCGGCTGCGCCTCCAAAGCGGTAATTTTCATGAGAAGCAGCCGTTTCCTGTACCTTGAAACAAGAAGAATCCTCGTAGCGTATCTTTATTATAGCCTTGGTAGAGCGTACACACTATATCATTCTCGCTGAATCGCGCAGAAGCGGCATGACGTGATATATTCAGGAGAACAACCAACAAAGCGCGAGGGCTGCCGCTTGTAGCGCTGGCTTCCAGCTGGCGCCTCATTAGCCGGCAAGATGCCGGCGCTACAAGCAGTGGACCCGCAGCGCGTGGATACAACGGAGGCGGCGTGTGGCAGAAACCATCAAGCCCGAAAGCAACCAGCAATCAGCACGAGAGCGCTATCCCCAGCTATCTGGCCCCTATCCGGCCTTTCACCCCCCACCATTTACTCAGGGCAACGCTTCGTTTCACGGGCAGGACCGCCTGGCCGCTGCCGCGCTCCCAGCGGCACAGCAGGCCATAGCAACGACACCCCTGCGCCAGCTTGGCCGGTTCTGGATCAAAATCAACCGCGATTGGATGTTTAATCTGGCCGGGATGCTGGCCTATAACCTGCTGCTTGCTGCTTTCCCGCTGCTGGTCGTCTCAATTAGCCTGCTTGGCATTATCTTCCAACAGTATCCCAATGCCTGCTCACCCAACCATCTTGAAGGCCAGATCGTCAGCAGCCTGGCATCGGTTTTGCCAACCCAGATCAGCGGCCTCCGATCTGTGCATGGGCATCCTGCCCAGATCACCAGCCTCTGCACCAAGCTGAGCCACGAAAGTGCCCTGCTGGGTCTTGTCGGTGTCGTCACCGGCCTCTGGTTTGGCTCGCGGCTCTTTGTCAAGATGGAAAACTGCTTTGGCGTCATCTTCCGCCTGCGCTCGCGCAGTTTCCTGCGCCAGAACGGCACCGCGCTGGGCATGACCATGCTTTTTGTTGTACTTGCCCCGCTCTCCGTCCTGGCGACAGTCGTACCGGAGCGCCTGCTGCAAGCCATCGGCGGTCCGCAGACCTCTTCTGGCGTCGTAAGCCATCTGATCGGCTCGCTTTGCGGCGCTATCATCGCCTTCTTCCTGCTGGAACTGATCTATGTTGTCGTGCCCAATCAGCGCGTGCGAGCCAAAGACGTTTGGGGCGGCGCGCTGGTGGCTGCCCTGCTGCTCTCGGCCTATGAACTGCTCTTCCCGCTCTATGAGCGCTACCTCGACAGTTCCAACAGCTATGGCGCGGTGGCTGGCCTGATTGTGATCGTGCTGCTCTTCTTCTACTACTTTGCCAACATCGTTCTGCTGGGCGCGGAGATCAACTCCTGGTATCACGGCCATCAGGAATCATCCGGTGATGTCGCTACTGTTCTGGCGCAAGCGAACCGCCCGCGCCCGCCGGCCCCGTAGCGCCCACACAGCAGCGCGGCGAAACACCCAAAGGCATTTCGCCGCGCTGCACCGACGTACCGCTCAAACGCTCACACTACGGGTTCACCACCGGCGGCTGATCGGACGGGAACGTCTCAGCCGGAGGCTGCCGCCCAGTGCCATAGCCCTGCTGCCCGCCCGTATATCCTTGCTGCCCGGTGCCATAGCCCTGTTGCCCAGCAGTATAGCCTTGCTGTCCAACGCCTGGCTGCTGACCTATACCTGGCTGCTGCTGGCCCATACCGGGCTGCTGACCGCCGAAGGTGCCTACCCCCAGGTCGGCAAAGATATTCTGGACGTTTACCAGCGCGTTCCCAGGCACGCGCACTCCTTCCTGCTCCAACCCCTTCAGCGTCGCCTCTGGGAGATGTTGGGCCAGCCATTGCTGCATGGCAATCTCATCGCGCAGGTTCAACTGCGCCGCGCGCACGGTATCTAGATCGCCTACGGCCTGCGCCGTTGTAATCAGCTCCAGGTAGCTGGCGATCTCAAGATGCTCGCTTGCATAGTCGTCGCGCGCATTCTTTGCCAGCGACGCTGTGCGCGCGCCGGCCATTCCTCCAATGACCTGACCGAGCATACTGGAGAGAGACGACTTTGCAGCCGGTTTGCTAGCGCCCAGCGCCGACAACCGCTGCTCCATACGGTCCCGATGCAGTTCCGTCTCGCGCAGATGCTGCTCGATCTTCTGCCGGATCATCGGCTCATTCTGGGCATCCTTGGCATGATCTTGCAGCACCTGGATCAGGTGGGACTCCATTGCATACGCATCTTCAATGGCCTTAACAAGCAGCCTCCTGCCACCATCTGTTGCCATAAAGCGTGTACTCCTTCCTATGAAGCAACCATTGAGCGCGCCATCGCGCCTCATGGGATTTCTGGTCAGTAATCAATACCAGAAAGACACTTCTACTCTGTTGCAATGACCATGCCATTCGCCCGCCTGCCTCGCTGGCCGGTGTCTTTGCCTCGATGGGTCTATTGTCAAGGCTCCTTCCATATGCTATACTGCCTAGAGTATTTCTCACGTCCCTTGCAAACAAGTAAGAGTCTCATCAGGAAAGAGGTGAAATTCCAGCAATGGCATTGCCCGTAGAAGAAAAGGCTGAAATTATCGCTCAGTATCAGACGCATGAAGGGGATACCGGCTCACCAGAAGTGCAGGTGGCTATCCTGACCCAGCGCATTCGTGATCTTACTGAGCATCTCAAGGTGCATAAGCATGATGTCCACTCACAGCGCGGATTGCGGGCTATGATTGGTCAGCGCCGGCGTTTGCTTACGTATCTCAACAAGAAAAATCCAGAGCGCTACCGGACGCTGATTACCAGCCTGGGGCTGCGGCGCTAAGCGGCGGTTCCAACGAGAGACCCGTTGAAGGACGGAAGTTCAGACCTGGGAGCAGGCGCTCCCGATCATTCCAGCACAATCAGCAGGTGGCCGCCCTGGCCGGCCAGGGCGGGCCAATGGCTCTCCAGTCACCTACTGGCCTGAGGTCAGCAACGATAGCGTTGTTCCGGCAGAACAGTTGTCGGCTTGATAGGAACTCGATTCCCCAGAGCGCGCTGCCGGCCTACAGAGACGGGGCCGGGCGCACCCAAGGAGCGCGGAGTGGTGGAGCAAGAAACACCCGCGCAGGCGCCTGCGGGCGCGTTGTAGTGATAGTTAGATAATAAGAGTAAAGGTTCTCCAGATGCGCGCCGCGAAGAGAAGGCGAGCAGCGCGAAGCGACGTGTTGTGACGAGCAGAGAGACAGTACCACGTGCAAAGCAGAGCAGTGTAAGTAACGGGCGGAAAGATCAGGGCGGCATGGTGAATAGCCTCATCGCTCGGCGCATCCTCCTTGCAGAGAGCGACATGACAGCGCGCCTCTGATTTGCTTGCAACACGTTCCCCTTCACCTTGAGGTGAGCTAGACAGGGCCATAGGTGCCCGGAGGTTATATGATACATCGTTTTGAGGCAGTCATCGGTGGCCGCGTGATGAGCATCGAGACTGGCCGGGTAGCTAATCAAGCCAATGGCGCCGTACTCGTGCGCTATGGCGATACGGTGATTCTGGCGACAGCTACCGCCAGCAATGCCCCCCGCGAAGGCATCGATTTTTTCCCTTTGACTGTTGATGTTGAAGAGCGCCTGTACGCAGCAGGCAAGATTCCCGGCGGCTTCGTCAAGCGCGAGGGCCGGCCTACCGAACACAGCATTCTGGCCTCGCGTCTGACTGACCGCCCGCTCCGCCCGCTCTTCCCCAAGGGCTATCGCAACGATGTACAGGTGGTGGTGACTGTCCTGTCCGCCGATCAAGAGAACGACTCGGATATTCTGGGCATCGTTGGCGCCTCTGCCGCGCTGAGCGTCTCCGATATTCCCTTCTCCGGCCCCGTCGGCGCGGTGCGCGTCGGCTATATCAACGATGAGTTGGTCATCAACCCGCCTGAGACACAGATGGCCGATAGCAAGCTTGACCTGGCGATTGCCGGCACTGCCGATGCGGTGATGATGGTCGAGGCCGGCGCCAAAGAACTGCCCGAAGCGCTGATGCTCCAGGCCGTGCGCGCCGGCCACGAGGCGCTGCAAGACATCGTGAAGATGCAGGAGAAGCTGGTTCAGGCGGCAGGCAAGCCTAAGCGACCCTTTACGCCCCCATCCGCCGATCCGGAATTGCAGGCGAAGGTGGCAGAGTTTGTCCGCCCGCGCTTCGAGAGCGCCGTCAATACGCCCGACAAGCACGCCCGCGAGGAGGCCCTGGCCCTCGTCGAATCCGACCTGCTGACCACACTGGGCGCGCAATACCCCGAACGTACCAAAGAGATCGCCGCGCTCTACGAAAAAGAACTCAAGCAATATGTGCGCAACAATATTCTGGAGCGCGGCTTGCGCCCCGATGGGCGCGGCCTGACCGAAATCCGGCCCATCACCTGTGAGGTCGGCCTGCTGCCCAGGCCGCATGGCTCCGGCCTGTTCACACGCGGTCAGACGCAGATTCTCAGCGTGGTGACGCTTGGCTCGCCCGGCGAGGAGCAGATGCTGGACGGCCTCATTGGTGATGAGAGCAAGCGTTTTATGCACCATTACAACTTCCCGCCCTATTCCACCGGCGAGACGAAGCCGCTGCGCGGCCCTGGCCGCCGCGAGATCGGGCACGGCGCGCTGGCCGAACGCGCCATTGCCGCCATCATCCCAACGCAGGATGAGTTCCCGTACACCATCCGCGTCGTCTCTGAGACACTCTCCTCCAACGGCTCCTCCTCGATGGGGTCCGTCTGCGGCAGCACCCTGGCGCTGATGGACGCGGGCGTGCCGATTCGGGCGCCGGTGGCCGGCGTGGCAATGGGCCTGATTACTGGCGACGGCCAGAACGCTGATCGCTATACCGTCCTGACCGATATTCAGGGCATGGAAGACGCGCTGGGCGATATGGACTTCAAGGTCGCCGGCACGGCAGATGGCGTCACCGCTCTCCAGATGGACATCAAGGTCAAGGGCATCACGCCCCAGATCATGGAACAAGCCTTCGCCCAGGCGCGCGAGGGTCGCATGTTCATCATGGAGAAGATGCTTGACACCATTCCAGAGCCGCGTCTGGAGCTTTCGCCCTACGCGCCACGCATCCAGACGATCAAGATCAACCCTGATAAGATCGGCGCGCTCATCGGCCCAGGCGGCAAGATGATCCGTCAGATTCAGGCGGAGACCAACTCCAAGATCGACATCGACGAGGATGGCACGGTGCATATCTCCTGTGTCTCTGAAGAGGATATGCAGCGCGCAATGGATATGGTGCGCGGGCTGACCGAAGAGGTCGAGGTTGGCAAGATTTATAACGGTGTCGTGCGCCGCCTGGTGGATTTCGGCGCGTTTGTGGAAATCTTGCCCGGCAAAGAGGGCCTGGTGCGCACCAGCCAGCTGGCCGACTATCACGTCGCCCGCCCGGAGGATGTCGTTTCGGTTGGCGATGAGATCACAGTGATGGCTATCGAGGTCGATCAGCAAGGCCGTATCAACCTTTCGCGCCGCTCGGCGCTGAGCGGCGAAATGCCCAGCGCTGCCGAGCTAGAGGCGGAGCGCGGCCCTGGGGGCGGCGGACGCGGCGGCTTCGGCGGTCGTGGGGGCGGTGATCGGGATCGCGGCGGTTTCAGTCGCGGTGGTGATCGAGACCGGGATCGCGGCGGCTTCGGCGGTCGTGGGGGCGGTGATCGGGATCGCGGCGGCTATGGCGGTGGTGATCGAGACCGGGGTGGCTATGGCAGCGGTGATCGGGATCGCGGCGGCCAGCGCGGCGGCTTTGGCGCGCCCACGCCAGGCTTCGGCTCCGGTGGCATGGGCGGCCAGCGCCCCAGCGGCCCCGGCCAGCGCCGGCCTATGAATCCGGGTGGCGGCCAGGGCGGTCAGCGCGGTGGCGGCAGTTCTGGCGGTCAGCGCCCCGGCTTTGGGCGCTCGCAAGACCGTCGGGGCTGGTAGCCATTTCCGCTTTGGGCAAGCCTAAACAGAATACACAGAATAACAGCGTGGCTGGCGGCGATGTTCGCCAGCCACGTTGCATCCAGACTTGCCAGTCAGGCCCGACTATGATAGCATGCGCACAAAAAGCAGCGAAAGAAAGGAAGACGATCAGCGTATGTCTCAGGAAGAATTGGCACAGGTCGCTGCGGAAGTTTCTGTCTGCCCGAAGTGCAACCTCTGTAAAACACGCACCAAAGCGGTCCCCGGCGAAGGCAAAGCTGATGCCACGATTATGCTCATCGGCGAAGGCCCCGGCTATCACGAGGACAAGCAGGGCCGGCCCTTTGTTGGCGCCGCCGGCCAGTTTCTCGATGAACTGCTTGCCAGCATTGGCCTCAAGCGCGCCGATGTCTTTATCACCAATGTCGTCAAGTGCCGCCCGCCCGAAAACCGCGACCCGCTGCCCGAAGAAATCTCCGCCTGCGCGCCCTATCTGGACCGCCAGATCGCGGCCATTAACCCCAAAGTAATTGTCACGCTGGGCCGCTTCTCTATGCAAAAGTTCTTCCCTGGCGCCAGCATCAGCAGCATTCATGGCCGCGCCCGCAAGGTGAATGGCCGCATCGTCGTGTCGATGTACCACCCGGCAGCCGGTCTGCATCAGGCCAGCCTGCGCAACACCATTGTCGAAGACTTCAAGCGCGTCACGGCAGCGCTGGCCGAAGCCGAAAAGCTGCCAGAAGCCGAGAAACCCAAACCCCAGGACGACCAGCCCCAGCAGCTTTCGCTCTTCTAGGTTATTGTGCTTGTAGCGCCAGCGAGAAGCCGGCGCTACAAGCACGGCAGCTACGCCCAGCGGCGAGCTAGCGCGCTCTTGACCTCCTCTAACACCTCGATGTCAAAGCGCGTTTCCAACTCCCGCCACAGCTGGCCCAGTCGCG